>SYMW01000284.1 GCA_005805305.1 Verrucomicrobiales bacterium | reverse complement strand
GCTGACCATCATCGCGACGGCCTTGGTGGATACCGGCTCCCGGATGGATGAAGTCATTTTCGAGGAATTCAAAGGAACTGGCAACATGGAGGTGCATCTCGACCGTCACTTGGTGGATCGACGAATCTTCCCATCCATCAACATCGAGTTGTCGGGAACACGCAAAGAGGAGCTGTTGTATCATCCCGACGAATGCAGCCGGGTGGTGATGTTGCGCCGCGCTCTCACGGGAGTGCCCCCGGTAGAAGCCATGGAACTTCTGTTGAACAAACTCAAAAAAACCCGGCACAACATCGAGTTTCTCCTCTCGATGGGGGTTCCTTCTTGAATTCGAGATTCTGACCTCCGGCGCGAACATTGAACAGGGACAAGACCGGCAGAAGACAGAAGAATTAAACCTTAAAACGGCAGCTTCCCCTGGCCAATCTTCGCGAGATCCTGGCGATAAAATTCTTCCGGATCATTCACCAGGTCCACGAGAGATGTGACGGACTCTTCGTCAAACCTTTCTCATGCAGGCTTTGGCAAATTTCCACGAGGTTCAGCTGGCGTTTGAAGGTTAGAGCAGCTGAACAGTCGCTGCTCCGGATCCCTGTGCGCCAGGGCGCTGGCGAATGAGTCGACATGACTTGACCGCCGAGGTCCCGCGTGGGTTTGCTTTTGCTGATCGCTCTCACGAAGAATAACCACGGTCATCCAAGTTTTCGCCATCGCCGCGCCGCGGCCATGGCCGCCGCTTAAATTGCCAGTTTTGGGTAGGCGAAAGCGAATTCTTCGATTAGGTTTCGAGTCAATGCGTTGGAATGTGAATCAGAAGTCTGCTTTTTTGCGATACGCCGCGAATCCAAGCCCGGAGACCGGACCCCAGGGGAACGCTCCCTCGAGGCCCACCGGAATTCAACGCCTCGGGCTTGCCGCTTTGTGGAGCGTGACATGGCTGCTGCTTTCCGGATGCGGCCAGGATCCGATCCGCGTTTATCGCGCTCCCAAGGAAATCGTGGGGAGGGCCTTGAATTGGAAATTGCCCGAAGGTTGGAAGGAGGAGACACCCGGCCAGATGAGAGTTGCGAGCTTCTCAATCCAGGGCGAAGGAGATAAGAGCGCCGAGGTGTCCATCATTCCAATGCCTCGAATCACTGGGCGTGACACGGAGTTTGTCAATCTTTGGAGGGAGCAACTGAGGCTCAAGCCCATTGCCAAGGAGGAACTCGGCGGCTTCACCACGGCAGTGGAAATAGGCGGCGAACAAGGCCAGATGTTTGATCTGATCGGAGAAGAGAAAACGGCGAATGAACCGGAGGTGATGCGAATCCTCGCGGCGACGGTCACCCTCCCCTCCGCCACGTGGTTCGTCAAGATGACCGGGGCATCCGAGTTGGTGGGCGCCCGAAAAAGTCAGTTTGTCGAGTTCCTGAGATCGCTGGAACTCCCGGCGAAGCCCCCGGAAGGAACCCTGGCTTCCGGCCCTCAAAAGCGGCCGCCGGCATCCGGAGGAGCCCGGGATGCCGAAAGCGCTCAGCCTTCCCAAGGGTCCGCCGATCAAGAATTGCCGCACTGGGAAGTGCCCGCCACTTGGAAGCAAAAGCAGCCGGGGTCCATGCTGCTGGCGAGTTTCTCGATTCCCAACGAAGAGCCAGGAACTCAGGTCACCGTGAGCGCGTTGATGGGGGATGGGGGCGGCCTCCTCTTGAACGTGAACCGGTGGCGCCGGCTAAATTTGGGCCTGCCCGAAATCTCGGCGGGAGAGCTTTCAAAAGTGGTTGCCGATCTCGAACTGCCGTCAGGAAAGGCAACCCTGGTGGACATGGCCCACGACGCCAAACGCTTGCTGGCCGTCGTTCAGAAAGTGGGTGCGAGGACTTGGTTTTATAAACTGCTCTCGACCGAAAAAATCGTGGCGGCGGAACAGGAATCGTTCATGAATTTTGTGAAATCAGTGCGTTATGCGGGCAATTAAGGCGGCATTCAAAATTCTCAGTTCACTGAAGCTGACAGTCGTTTGCCTTTGCTGCGCGCTGGTGTTGGTTTTCGTGGGCACCCTCGCGCAGGTCGAGCAAGGGTTGTATTTAGCGCAGGCCAGGTATTTTCAGAGCTTCATGGTGTATTGGTCTCCCTCCCAAGGAGGGCTTCGGATACCCGTGTTTCCTGGAGGATACTTCATCGGGACGGTGCTGCTCGTGAACTTGATCGCGGCCCATTCCGTGCGCTTCACTTTCACCAAGAAGAAAATCGGCATCTTCATGGTCCATGCCGGCATCATCCTGCTGCTGCTGGGACAGCTCACCACGGAGTTGTTTTCCATCGAAAGCCACATGCGCCTGACCGAGGGAGAAAGCAAATCTTACTCCGAGAACGGCCGTCGTTCGGAGTTGGTGGTGATTGATCCATCGGATCCGACGTCGGATGAAGTGATCTCCATTCCCGAGAGCCGCCTGAAGTCGAACGCAACGATCGACCATCCCCGGATTCCCGTGACCATCAAAGTCCGCTCCTATTTTCCCAATTCGCGGTTGTCACGCAGGGCGCCCATGATGGCGACGACGCCACCCCCCGCCTCTCACGGGCTCGGTCAGACGATCGAAGTGGCCGCGGTCCCACCCACCGTGAAGATGGATGAGCGAAATCTGCCGAGCGCGGTGGTCGAACTGGTCGGTCCATCCGGATCCCTCGGGACTTGGCTGGTCTCGAGCGTCCTGGAGGATTTCCAGGAATTCGAGGTTGGGGGGAAGGCCTTCAAGATAGGGATGCGCTTCGAAAGGTATTACAAACCTTTCAACCTTGAGCTTCAGCAATTCACGCACGAGAAGTACAGGGGAACCGAGATTCCGAAGAACTTCGCGAGCCGCGTTCGTTTGAAGAACCTTCAAACTGGGGAGGACCGGGAAGTTTCCATCTACATGAACAATCCGCTGCGCTACGGCGGCGAAACTTTCTATCAATCCGGGTTCGATGACAAAGATCCGCGCGTGACAATTTTGCAGGTCGTGCGCAACCCCTCATGGATAACCCCTTACGTGGCTTGCACGCTTTCCGGCGCCGGGTTGCTGGTCCAATTTTTAACCCATCTTATCGGATTCGCGAAACGAAGGAAATCATGACTAAGAAGCTGCATTGGATCCTCCCGGGCCTCATGGCGTTGTGGGTGCTCTCTTCGATGCGCGCGCCCAAGGAGCGCACCGACTTTAACTCCGCTGAGTTTGGGCGCCTGCCGGTCCTCTTGAACGGACGCGTGCAACCGCTGGATTCAGTCGCGTTTAACGCGCTTCTTCAAATGCGGGGAACCACCTCTGTGCCGCTCGAGGGAAACGCGGGCCGGGGCGCCGCCTGGGGAGATTTCCTTGCCCTGCGCGACCAATTTCCCGGCACGCTGGAGGAACGCAAATGGTGGCAGTTCACGAAGCATCCCAAACGGTTGAAGCCCGTGTCGTGGCTCCTCGAAGTCGCCTATAAACCTGAGTTGGCCGACAACCGCCACATCTTCCTCATCCATCACCCTGAGCTGATCAGCGAACTGAAACTGCAGAATCAAGGCGTTGAAAATTCTGGGCTTCGCTACTACACGTTCAATGAACTCACGAATCATTTTGAAGTGCTCGAACAGCAAACCGAGCGCATCCGAAAGATTGATCCCCAAGCCAGAACCCCGTTCGAGAAATCGGCCGCGAAGCTTCATTTCTCCCTGGGTCTTTACCACCGGCTTCGAAACAGCTTCCGCCACGAGCGATCCGATGATCCGGCCGCTCAACTGGCGGCGTTCGAAAAGGCGCTCGTGCCAGGTGTCGAGGCCGCGAGGAACCGTGAGAACGGCGTGGACTATTCGAAGGAGGATTTAGACGCGCTCATTCAACCGTTGGAACAGTACGACATGATCTCGCGCGTCGCCTATCCGCTCATCATCCCTCCTCCAGGCTCGGACCACTCACGTGACGCCTGGTCCAACCTCGGGGCCGCTCTGCTCCAGGCTCCGCGGGCCGGGATGCTGCATCCCGCCACCAGATTCTTCGCCTCGCTCGCATCGAGCTTCAGGCAGAATCAACCTGAGAAATTCAATAAGACACTGTCGGAATACGGCGAATGGCTGGCGGCGCACTCTTTTGGCTCCGAAGTACAGAAAGGACGTCGTGAATTCGCCTTCAACCAGCTCCAGCCCTTTTACAAATGCATGGTGATCTATGTGCTGGCCTTGATTCTGGCATGCGCTTCCTGGTTTAACTGGTCGGAAACGCTGAACCGCACGGCTTTTTCGCTCCTCACTTTCGGGCTCGTGGTCCACTCCGGCGGCCTCCTGTTTCGCATGATCCTTGAGGGCCGGCCTCCAGTCACGAATCTGTACTCGTCCGCCATTTTCGTCGGTTGGGGCACCGTGGTGCTTGGGCTCGTCCTCGAACGAATCTACAGGAACGCCATCGGATCCGTCGTCGCCGGGCTCGTGGGTTTCATCACTCTCATCATCGCCCATCACCTTTCGATGGACGGCGACACGATGGAAATGCTCCGGGCGGTGCTCGATACGAATCTCTGGCTGGCCACGCATGTGGTCGTGATCACGCTCGGTTATTCCGCCACATTCGTCGCCGGCTTTCTGGCGACCATCTACATCGTACGCGGCATTTTCACCAAATCATTGAGTCGCGAGACGGCGCAGATCCTCGGCAGAATGGTCTACGGCATCATTTGCTTCGGGACCTTGTTCAGCTTCGTGGGCACGATTCTTGGCGGCATTTGGGCGGATCAATCCTGGGGGCGTTTCTGGGGTTGGGATCCCAAGGAGAACGGAGCTTTGCTCATCGTCATTTGGTGCGCCGTGATTCTCCACGCGCGATGGGGCGGAATCATCAAGGAGCGCGGTCTCATGGCCATGGCCGTTTTCGGAAACATCGTGACGAGCTTTTCCTGGTTTGGCGTGAACATGCTGGGTGTCGGCCTCCATAATTATGGATTCATGGAAGCGGTCTTCCAGTGGCTCACCGCGTTCGTCGTCAGCCAATTGGTCCTCATCGGTCTCTGCCTCCTCCCTGAGAAGTATTGGTCGAGCTTCCAAGCCAAGGACGCTCCGGCCGGACCATCCCCAAGCCGGTCCAGTGGTCCGGGCTCTTATGATCCGCTCCCGCAACCCACGGGCAAGTAACAGAATCTGATTGATAGAATCCCGCCCCCTCCTGATCACAGAACCCAGACCAAACCAACGCTTGGGATGTCGATCCCCGAGCCAACCCGGTATCACCTTCAACCTTAAAACGGCAGTTGCTCCTGGCGAATCTTCTCAAGATTCTGCCTATAAAGTTTTTCCGAATCACTCCCCAGATCCAAAAGGGGTATGCCTCCCTTTTCGTCAAGCCTTTCTCATCCAGGCTTCCGCAAATCTCCACGACGTTCAACTGCCGTTTTAAGGTTCAACCGTCACCGCCCGGCAACACCTCCCCGACCTCTGCCACGACCTGCCGCATGCCTCCTCAAGCCAAGATTTTTTTCCAACGGTGGGTCATTGACACACTCGCGGTTCTGGTCGCGGCCAATGTTGTCACGGACATCGATTACGACAATGTTCCAAGCCTTCTGGCGGCGTCGCTCCTTCTGGGCATTTTGAATGCCGTTGTCAAACCCATCCTCCTCCTGCTTTCCCTGCCCTTGCTTCTGCTCAGCCTCGGCCTGTTCACGCTCGTCATCAATGGCTGCTTGCTGTACTTGGTCGGCGCCATGATGAAATCGTTCCAAGTGAACAGCTTCGCCGCCGCGTTTTGGGGGGCGTTGGTTATCAGCTTGATCTCCATGATCCTCAACACGGCTCTTGGAGTCGGCGCCACGAAGGTTCGAGTTCAGAAAGGCGGCGTGGCAAAGCGAAACGATTCCTCGGGAGATGGACACGGAAACGGAAACGGACCAGTCATAGATGTCTGAAACCGGCTGCGGGGATTCTTCCCCCTCACCAAAGAGGCGGCTTCGACACCGACGTTCCCTGCTTTTCTCGCTCGGCCTCGAACTTTAATCCTCGAACATCCCCGGAGATCGCTTGGTCGACTCCGCGCCATCAGTCTCTAGCATAAAGTCAAGGACACGCTTGAAATCCTCCAAGCCCGAGGATGGGACGATGACCGAGTCGCGACGCCCGCCGACTTCCTCAGTGATGCGGAGAAACCGTCCCCGGGGATTTTCCTTGAGAGTGAAGACAAATGTTTTTCGTTCGACTTGAATTCTCTCAGTGCACAGGGTCTCTTCCGCTCCCGAGTGTTTAGGCATGACGTGGGAGGCTCTCGAATCCAATTGTGAATGATGCTCAGCGGAATTCATAGCCGTTCGCAAGTTGACGGTCGAAAGTGCAATGGGTTCCCTTAAAGACTGTAAAATTCTTGCTGAATGTCAACTTCTGAATTTGTTCGCGCTGACGAAGAACGGCGCGTCCGGCGGATTCATGATTCGCCAAAAATAGCAGCCCAAGCCGATGAGCGCGAAGAGGTTGATCCCTTGCGAGACCCCGTGCCAGGCCCTAAACGAACGGCCCGAGGCCTCTCTCATCGCGGGCGTGGAGCGGAGGTTATACTTGGCGGCATGTAACTGACTCATTTTCGGCAGCAGCCATCCTCCCCCCAAGGATCCTAAGATGATCCCGGCAGTCACGATGGAGAGGAGCCATCGCTCCGCGGGTTTCCCTGAATACAGCCATCCCAGCATCAAATGACCCAAGGCGATCAGGCCGCACCAGAAATGCAGAGCGAAATACCGGCCCAAAATTAATTGCGCCGCCGCGCCTGCCCTGGGTTTCCCCAGCAGTTGGGTCATCTCCGAGGTGAAGAATGCGGGGCCCACCGCAATCGTGAAGAAAATCGCGGCTCCAAACCAAACGGAAGCATTCAAGACACCCACAAATCTGAGTAAGGAAATCACAGTAAAACCTTAACGACCCCAAAAACCAGTGCCAAGCTCGGAGTGCGCCATCCGGAGCGCCCGCATCGCTCAAACCTTAAAAACGGCAGTTGTTTCTGGCGAATCTTCGCAGAATCCTGGCGATAATGTTTTTCCGAATCACTCGCCAGATCCACGAGAGATATGCCTCGCTCTTCGTCAAACCTTTCTCATCCGGGCTTTAGGAAATCTCCACGAGGTTCAGCTGCCGTTTTAAGGTTGAATTCCTCACTGCCACCAGTTCCCTCACCCCATCCGATGGGTAGAAGGCACGGGGAGAGGGGTTCTTTTGCAGGAAGCGAACACTGGATTCTTTTTCACAAATTGCCTCAGAAATTCTGGGATCTGAAGATTTTGTTTTCCCCAAACAGGTGGGATGAAATGGGGTGAAATCCCAGCCAGCAACCGCGGCACCCAGTTGGAACATCGGCGACGGAGCACGCTGGCGCGCTATTTTCGGAGAGGGGCCTCCGCCTCGATTCGAACAAAGTCGGAGCCTTTGAGAGCCAGGCCAACAACCGTTGAGGCACTGGTCCACCGCAACGGCGGTTTTCCAAAATGCGCCCGATACTCCGGCGATTCGCTGCCGTCCACCACCAGGATGGAGTTGATGCTGCGTTTCGCCCAGTAAGCCAAGTGCTTGCTATCTGGGCTAAAAGTCAGCGACCCCAGGCCAAGATCGTCGTAAGCGAATCCGGTCGCATCCTCAGTCACCACCACCCAGGAGACGTTTCGTTGCGCGCCATAAGCCAGTCGTGATCCGTCGGGACTAAACACGAGTGGATCGAGGGAGAGTCTCTGGAACGACGGCCCAGGCTTGCCGTCCAGCACGACGAGCGCGTCCAAATCGTCCGCCGCTTTGTAGGCGACACGCTTGCCTGTGGGAGAAAACACGGGAGTGCCAATAGCAATCATTCCTTCGCCCCTCGCCTCGTCGAGGACCATGCGAAGCACACCATTGCTTTTCTCTCCATAACCGAAGCGGGCTCCGTCCTTGGAAAACGCAAGGCTTCCCGGAACGATCACTTCGCGCGTGGGGCCTTCCTTCCCGTTGAGAACGATACGCTGATTTGTCCCCAGCACGGCCCGATAAGCGACTTTCCCACCGTCACCCATTACCAGATCGGTGACAGCATCGTATTCTTTTCCTTCCACTCCATTCACAATCACCAGCGCCTTGCCTCCACGCACGCCCAAATAGGCAAGCGTTTTGCCGTCGTCGCTGAAATACTTGGCCCCGCGCCCCACCGCTTCAAACGCGGGGCCTGGTTCGCCATCAGTCACGAGGATCCATTTCCCATCGCGCTTTGCCGCGTAAGCCACGCGATTGCCACCGGCGCTGAACTGTGGATCTCCCTCGCCGATTTGTTCGAAAGCCCGGCCTTCCACGCCGTCGACCACGACAGAGAAGTGCGATCCCCGTTGAGCGACGACCAGCACTTTCTTTCCGTCGGGGCTGAATTGAGCCCGATGTATTCCCTCGAACGATGGGCCCTCGACTCCATTCACCGACACAAAACTGGACGCGCCGCGAATGCCGACGAACAACAGCCGCTTCCCGTCGGCACTGAAAGCGGGAGTGCCGAACCCGACTCCGTCCAGCGTCGCCGCGAGACGCCCATCCACGAACACGACCTGCTTCCCACCCTGAACCGCCACGTAGGCTATGCGCTGGAAATCCGGACTCACCACAACGCTGGCCGGGAGGGCGCCAGTCTCGACCTTGGCGATGGAGACTTCCCGGAGCTTCAACGGCGATGGAGTTGCCGCGTGGCCGAATCCCAAAGCGAGCGCCAGCCAAAGGACCCAACAGTTCACTCCCACCTGGCTCAGTTTAATTCGCTGGGTCCAGGATCTCATTTGAATCGCCCTGGCAGCCATGTCGTGAGCAGCGGCAGATAAGTGATCACCAGCACCCCGACGAGCCGCACCCCGAGATAGGGCAAAACAGAGCGCGTGACTTCGCTCATGGGTTTTCCGAACCTGTAGGAGGCAAGAAATAAATTCATCCCGACGGGTGGCGTGAGATAGCCGAGCTCAAGATTCGCCAGGAACACAATCCCAAGATGAATGGGATCAACGCCGAAGGCCAGTCCCATCGGGACGATCAGCGGCGCCACCACGATGATGGCGGAAAAAATGTCCATCAAACATCCCACCAGCAGGAGAGCCAGATTCAGCAAGAGCAGAAACATCCACTTCGACTGAACGGCCGACGTCACCCAGGTCACGGCGCGATCCGGGATTTGCTCCGTGATGAGATAGTTGGTGAGGCCCATGGCCACTCCCAGAATAAGCAGCACGCCGCCTACCAGCAAACCGCACTCGACCACCACTCGGGGCACATCGCTCCGCCATTTCAAATCTCGATGCACCACTGTTTCCACGAATAACGCGTAAGCGGCGGTGATAGCGGCCGCCTCGACCGGCAGCGCGAAACCACCGAACAGCGCGCCCATGGCCACGAGCGGCAGCGCGAGTTCCCACTTGGCTTCCCACACTGCTTTTCCGAATTCGGCGCCGTCAAACGGGCGCGTGGTGGACCGTGGCGGACCGCTTCGAATGCCCCACCACATGGTCACGCCCGCCATCAATACTCCTGGCAAGAGCCCCGCAAGAAAAATGTCTTTGATCGTGATTTGGGCCACGATCGCGTAAAGAATCAGCGGCAGGCAGGGTGGGAACAGGATGCCGAGCGAGCCGGATCCCGTTAGCAACCCGAGCGAGCCGCGTTCCGAGTAGCCCGATCCGAGGAGCACCGGCATCAGCAGTCCTCCCAAAGCCAGGATAGTCACGCCCGATCCGCCCGTGAACGTGGTGAAGAAAGCGCAGGCGAGAACCGTGACGATCGCCGGACCGCCGCGGAATTGCCCCACCATGGCGTCGAACACGCGGACTAAACGTTTCGAAGCGTTGCTCTCCGCCAGAAAATAGCCCGCGAGGGTGAACAGCGGTACCGTTGGCAGGAGCGCGTTCGTCACCTGCTCGTAGTGATCCAAGGGGATGGAGGCCAATGGGGCGGATTGTCCCCAAAACAGAATTAACGCGGCGCCGCCAAGGGTCACGAAGATAGGCGCGCCCAATATGGTGGCGCCCACGAGAATGCCCAGACCCGGCCCGATCCACGCGCTGGCGGACCCTGGAGGCTTGGACGCCAGCCAGGCAATCAGCGCGATGCCGGCGGCGATGCCGAACCACCCTTTCCAGGACGAGGCCGCGGACTTGGCCAATCGCATCGTGATGACGCAAAAGGCGGCTGGAAGCACCGCTTGCAACACCCAGACGGGAACCCCGTGGCCAAGTTCGGTTCCGGATGTGCGCTCGCTCACAACAAAACCCCAACTGGCGATGCACAGAAACATCGAGATGGCCGCCGCCACGGTCCCGCTAAAGGCCGATGCGGCGTTCTTCCACCGACCCTTCAGCAAGGAGGACACGTTCGACAACGCGAGCAACCGGCTCTCGCGCGCGGCGATCATCCCTCCAAGCATCCCGGCGACGAGCGTGAGATGCCGCAGCCAATTATCCGCGCTCGATATGCCAATGGGGAGCCCCATCCGCCGGAGCACTTCCGACACGGGGAGGAGCATCATGCACAAGAGTACCAGAACGAGGAGTCCGTTCTCTATCTTCCCCAAAAACCCGATCCAAGCCGGCTTCCTATAATGGTCGCCATCCCCGGCTGCCGCAGCCGCAATTTCCCCCCCGGTCCCCGGGTCGTTCATTTGGCGGAACCCCCGGTCCCTCCGCGGAACTCCCTCAGAATGGCGATGACTTCATCGAAGATATCCGCAGGCACCACGGAACCGCGGATTTTGGGATGCGTTTTGGCGATCAGCTTCACCCAATCGGATTCGATCTCGGGAGTCACGGGCTGCACTTTCAATTTCTGCTTTTCTTGCATCACAACGATGGCGGCATTGTCTTCGTTCCGGCTGTTGTTTCTGATCTCCACACCCGTTTTCTCGCCATCCGCCATCAGCGCGGCTTTCGTCGCTGCGGGCAGCTTGTTCCACGCGGCGGAAGTCACAACCATGGCGCCGACCACTGGCACCCACTTCAGGTCGAGCATGTGGCCCGTTTGGGTTCCGACCTGAAGCGCGTTGCCGATAAAAGCGGGGATTGGAATGGCGTTTATCATGTCGGTGGACAAACTCGAGAATATCTTGTCGGGCTCCAGCACTACGGGTTGGTAGTAATCTTTGAGTATCTCGACTGCCTGCGGGTCTCCGGATGAAGCAAATACTTTCAGGGGCTTCAGGTCGGCGGGAGTTTTGATGGGCACTTTGGAAAACCAGCGAACCCACCCGGCATCGCCCCAAAACAGCACGACGAATCCCTTCTCGAGAAAGATCTTTTCAAGTTTTGGCCGCAGTTTCTCGCGAACATGATCGACCTCCTCCCAGGATCGGAACATCATGGGCATCATTTGCAATGCGGTGACGGATTTGTCGATCTGGGCCATGCCCACGGCGGTGAGCATGGCGCCTTGAAGTTGATTGATGCGCATGCGCCTCACGATGGCGGGTTCGCCCCCCTGGCTTTGGGCGTAAATATCAAGCGACACTCCGCCTCCCTCCGCGCTTTTCCACCGCTGACCCATCGATTGCAAACTGGTATGGAAGGACGAGCCTTTCGGCGCGACCGTGGCGACCCGGAACAAAGGTTGCGCCTCGGCGGCGGACGCGGTGGCCGCCATCGAGCGCGCGAGGCTGCAAACCAGAATTAGAGCCCTCGCCATGGCCAGGGGTTGCAAGACGAATCTCTTCCACATCATAAATGACATCTCTCTAGTTTCAGAAGCCCGAACCTGTCCGGTGGCCGGATTCCAATACAGCTCATTACAACGACGCCGACTCTCTCGGAAAGCTTCACCGTACCTTATTTAATAATGACGAGACAACCAATGCCTAGCGATCCTCGTGAACACCCCGTCCGGGCAATCTCGCGAGGACAACCCCTGGCTGGCCACAGTCACCGCACCGTCAGGGCGCCGGTGGCAAAAAATACTTGTCGATGCGCCCCAATAGCCAGCGCGCCCGGCGCTGCATCAGGAGGTTGACCAACCGGCTCTGGCGATTCGACTGCACATCGACCGCCAAAGCGCGTTCGAGCAATTTTTCAAAACCTGCCCGATCTTCCCGAGGAATGCAAACTGCCTCCGCGTAATTCACCAGAGGTCCGGCGAGCTGGCCCCCGGACAACTCCATTGCACGGTTGAAATGGCGCGTCGCCCGCTCGGCTGCTTTCTCCGTGTCACCCTGGCGCGACATCTCGTACGTGATCAAAAATGAGTGAATCGCGCCGCGGTCAAAAGTCTCGTCCAGCTCCAAGGCTCTGTCGATTAGCGCCTCGACGAGTGCGAGGTCGGCGACCAAATTCGGATCGTCCTTCGAAACGGAGATCGCGGCCGCCCATGACACCGCCGTCCAATAAAGGACCCCTGCCTCGTCCCGACGGCATTCCTTGGCCGCATTTTTCGGGTCCCGACGCAAACGCGCGCTGAATTCTTGCCTCCTGACTTCCAGAGCTCGCAGTCCGTAATCCCGCGCACGCAAATACAGACGCCTCACCCGGTCCCGGAGCGGACGCGCAGCTTCCATGTCCACTTCTTGCAATTCATCCGCGTCCTGGTGCACGAAGGCAAAGGCATATTGTGTGAAGCCGCTCGCAGTGGCGGTGAGGAGTCTCTTGTGGTTCGGAGACTCCTCAAGCAGGCTCTCCATCAGCTTAAGACTAAAAGGGACCGCAGCCTTCACCAACTCGGGATCATCGTCGGAGGCGAAGGTCGTGCCGCTGCCCGCCAGGGCGTCTCCCAGCCGGTTGACCGCGAGTTTCTTCACGGAACAGCCAGAGCTTAAAAGCATCACCATGCCTGCCAACACCCACGGCCGGATTTTAATGCACGCTCTTAAATTCACTGGGATGTGAGTCTCTGCAAAACTTCTGCCCGAGTGTTCTACACGAAACCGATCCAAAGTGGAAGCCTTTGAAACCGAAAACAGGCTTGGACCGGGAGAGGCATTCAGGCTGCGACAAGCCGCCGTCGTGCCGCCGTTCGCCCCCACCGCTCGTCCATCACGTTTTCGCTGCGATGCACCCTCAAGCCCTTTTACCTCAAAACGGCAGTTGAACCTCGTGGAGGTTCGGTGCAGCCTGGACGAGAAAGGCTTGACGAAGAGGGAGGCATATCCCTTGTGGATCTGGTGAGTGATTCGAAAAAACTTTATCGCCACGATCTTGCGAAGATTTACCAGGGGCAATTGCCGTTTTAAGATTTTAACCTCTGGTCATTGGTCAGGCAGCCGGTTCCATCGGCCAATTTCAGGCGACTTCAGCTTGGTTCGTCGTCCGTCCGCCCAAAGCACCTCAAGGCTTTCAATGGAGTTCAGTTCGCCAAGACCGAAGTGGGCCGCTGGCGCGTGCTGCGTCCGGTAGGAATCCCCGGCGAGGAGCCAACGCGTCTGCACTCCCGCGGATGTTTGAAGCCGAGCTCGCGCTCCCAACCAGGAACTTTTCGAGGCATCGAGACGCAATCCGATCCAATGGCCCGCATCTGTAAGTGTGTTGCGGAGAATTCGAAGACTGGGCTTCCGCTCCGGCCACTTGCTGAAAGTCGTGAACACTAAATCGAGCCGGCCGTCTCCATCGACATCATCGGTCGCGAGATTCTGCGCGTCCTCCGGAATGGTGGCGCCCAACACAAAGGCCACGTCCGCATAGTCGAATTTTCCGCAGTCGATAAACAGCGCCTGGCTGTGCCACCCTCCATAGGACGCGCCCTCGGCCACTCGCCGCGCGTAGGCCGAACCAAAATACATGTTCGCCACCGGGTTGTTTGTCGAACCAGCCACGAACAAATCATGCAGCCAAAACTGACGTTCGTAGTCCTTCACGTTGGATGCAGTCTCGTGTCCATTCGCGACTGCGACGTCCAGGCGGCGGTCATTGTTGAAATCGAACACGGACACGCCCCACGCCCACCCGGCGCGGGCCAGGCGGCTTGCGAACGGAGCCATCTCAAATCCATTGGCGCCGCCCAGGAACAACCGGTTCCCATAAGTCATCGCCCGGCGTTTCACCGGATCGCCGATGAATCCGGGACGCGCCAAACCCAATGCGTCCAGCCTGGATGCAACAGGAGAATCCATTCCCATCACGAGGAGGTCCAGATGCTCGTCGGCGTTCATGTCCGCCACGGCGTGAGCCATTCCGAAAAGGTGCCGCGCGTCTCCCAGTCCGCTCGTCCTGTCTGTGAACCGGCAGTTCCCTTCGTTCCGGTAAAAATCCAATCCCGCGAAATCGCTGACGTTGACGAGGTCGAGTTTCCCGTCCAAGTCCAAGTCCACGAACGAGGCGCTGTACGTGCGCCGCCACCTTTTGGCGGCCAGGCCGGATTCTTGGGTCACGTCGGTGAATCCCGCGTCGCCGTCGTTCCTCAGCAGGAAGGATGGGAACCCGTCGTTCGCGTCAAAGTAAGGTGTGGGAAATTGGCCTCCCTGGTAGGGCAGTTTGTACTGTGCAACCCAAAGATCGACGTCCCCATCTCCGTCGATGTCCCCCGCGGCGATGGTTTGGGGATGGCGCAGTTTGTCGGGCGCCTTCCACAGCCACTGCCCCGAGCCTGGGAAACGGCCGGAGCCGTCGTTGACGAAGAGGCATAATCCTCCCGTCGCGGCCAGGAGCAAGTCCTCGCGCCCATCGCGATTCAGGTCCGCCCCCACGGCCGCCAGCGCGCGGCCTTCTGGAAGACCTGTTCTTATGAGAGGTTCAGGGCGGAAATGACCCCCTTCATTCCAAAACACAGTGTTTGCCCCCACCAGAATGATTTCGGAAAAACCATCGCCCTGAAGATCGTGGAGCCAGAGAGGATCCACGAAACCTCCACGAGCCCGGGATCCTAATTCGATGTGGAAGGTCTCTTGAAACACAGGTCCGCCGGAACGATCAAGCCACTCCAAATTCCGCGTCACAGCGGTGTGAGGCACGGGTGCACTGATTTCGTTCTCGCGGCGTTTCCAGATCACATCCAACTCACCTTTTATCATCGCCCGCACCGACAGCACTGGGTTGGTCACCTCCCCTGTGAACTCGATGGTCGATGTGGTGGGCCGGGAGCTGTCTGAAGCGCGAAAGGCGGTCTCGTTCCACCGAGTTCGTCCAAGGCGCCATCCCGCATTGTGCAAGGCTTCCAAACCGGAACGCCATGTCTCGGCGCTCAGGAAAGCGCTTTCAGTGTTTGTGGTCGCATTCGCGAACTCCACTTTGCGGATGCCATGAGAGAGATCCGTCACTTTATTGGTGGCGCCAACTCGAAGTTCTCCAAGATTGAAATCTCGAAGGATGGCGAAAGGATCCTTCGCTACGTTCAGCGAATTCCAAAGGTCATGAAACACGTCTTCATGACGCTGCGCTTCAAGCTCCGTCCGCCAAATGGAGGCATTGGCCTCGCGCTCTTGATTCTCCAAACCGAAGAACGCTTGCGCTTGTCCTTCGGTCAAAGCACCCCCGGTTTTGGCGGGGTTGGCTGGGGTCGACGTTCCTCCACCAGGAGCATCGCGACGCCAGTGCTGCCGAGTCACTAGTGCGACGACTAGCAGCAGGAGTAAAATCCCAAGACGCCATGAATGGGATCGAGACATGTGACAGTCAATTCTGCCTCGCGCGATAGTTTTGTTAAACCTTAAAACGCCACTTGTCCCTGGCGAATCTTCGCAAGATCCTGGTGTGATCTCCCCAAACGCATCATGGACCCACTGGGCGGGGCGCCTTTGGAGATTGCATGGCAGCGCTGGTTGTCACAAAAATAACGCATGCCCGCGAGCGCCGTCTTTCTCCTGTGGATCGCCCTCTTGGCGTCTTTTGGCGCGGGATGTTCGCGCGAGCCCAGTCCTGGAGCTCCCACTGTTTCCAAGACATCCGATCAAGGCTGGTCTGCGGAGTCAGGGGAGGGTGAGGAGGTGTTGCCGCGGGTTGCCAAGGTGCCGACTTATGCGGGATCGGAAGAGTGCAAATCCTGCCACGAGAAACAGCATGTGAGCTGGTTTCAAAGTTACCATCGCACGATGACCCAACTCCCCATTCCGGGGGCGGTGCAGGCGGATTTTAACAACGTCACACTCACCAACCTGGAGACACGATACATCCTCAATCGAAAAGGGGACGAGTATTGGATTCGCATGGAGAACCTCTCGGCGGCCTCGGCGACTCCCAGTGAGGAGGACGCGGCTGAAATTCCCCTGGGTCTCGTGACTGGATCTCATCATATGCAGGTTTTTTGGGTGCCCGTGGGTCATGGAAATGCCCAAATGGGATTCCCTTTCACGTGGTTGATTCCCGAGAAACGATGGGTTCCTCGAAACACAACCTTTCTCCGTCCTCCGGGGATGGAGCATCGGCCCGAAACCTGGAACCATGTCTGCGCCCGCTGCCACGCCACCGCCACGCAGCCAAACTACGATCGCACCACCAAAACCTGGCGCACCGAGGTTGCCGACTTCGGCATCGCATGCGAGGCATGCCATGGGCCGGGCGAAAAGCACGCCGCCCAACAGCGCGAACTTCAGCGGCTGAGTCTGAAACCAGATGCCAGAGGCACGAACCTGCTGATTATTCATCCGGAAAAACTCAACGCCCATCGCTCCTCCCAAATCTGTGGCTATTGTCATTCCATGAAGTGGCTGGATCGCAAGGAAGGCTGGCCTGAGCATCCCTTCACGTTTCGTCCCGGACAGGATCTGGACCAATCCACGCCCGTGATCCGGCCCAAAGAGATCGATCGCCAGCCTTGGCTTCACTCAGTGCTGGAAAAGAATCCCGATCTGCTGAACGATTTTTTCTGGCCGGATGGAATGATCCGAGTCAGCGGGCGCGAATACAATGGTTTGATCGAGTCCCCGTGCTACAAGGGAGGCCAGTTCTCGTGCCTTTCCTGCCACAGCATGCATCAATCCGAGCCGAACGACCAACTGGCGCACGATCGGCAGTCGAACCAAGCCTGCATCCAGTGCCACGATCAATTTCGGATAGAATCCGTTCTAGCGGCTCACACACGCCATCTGGCCGGATCCACAGGAAGCGCCTGCTACAATTGCCACATGCCACACACCACTTATGGCGTCCTGAGCGCGATTCGAAGTCATCAGGTCAGCAGCCCCACCGTGAAGGATCATCTGGCCACCGGCCGCCCCAATGCTTGCAACCTTTGTCATCTCGATAAAACCCTCGCCTGGACTTCCCAGCATCTCACGGATTGGCACGGGCACGCGAAACCCGAGCTCAGGGAGGAGCACTCCGCGATTTCCGAATCGGTGCGTCTGGGTTTGGGAGGCGACGCCGGGCAGCGCGCTCTGATCGCCTGGCATTTCGGCTGGGAACCCGCGGTTCAAACGGCCGGCAAATCCTGGATACCAGCCGTGCTTGCAAGGCAGTTGGATGATCCTTACGCGGCGGTTCGTTGTGTGGCGGAACGTTCCCTTAGGAGTTTGGGAGATCTGATCCCGGGAGGCTACGACTACACAGCGGAACCCTCGGGCCGTCCAAGAGTCAGTAGAACGCTCGCGCAAGCCTGGGCCAGCAAACTACAAACCACAAAGACTGATCCCGTGCCCGCGTCAACGGGTGTCGACCCAATGAACCTCGAGGGGATGCACGAACGTTTTGAGCGGTTGGAAAGCCAACGCGATCCTAGGCCTGTGCGCCTCAGAGAGTGAGGATTGCCGCTTGTCCTTGTAATATTAAAACTGGCCAGACTAGCAGTGGATGGGCAGGAGGAACCCGATCTAACGGCCTCCAACGGTCATCGCCCGCAAGGTCATCGCGGCTTGGGCGGCGGCTTTGTTGGTCACGCCAGCTTCGGAAAACTTATCTCGAACCTGCCTGGCGAGCACTAAGAACTGAAGTCCCTGCTCCTCCGTGGTGCAGGCATCGCGAACTTTGAAGAGCGCGGCCATCGCTCCATCATAGTTCTGCTTATCGAGCGCCACCCAAACGTTGCTCGCACCGGGCAGATTTGCCGCACCTTCCACGACCGTGGTGTCTTCCACGTTTTTTTTGCACCCGATGCCGACTCCGGCCACGATGAGACAGGCCGACAGGAATAGCACCGGTTTCATTAGGGAACGCATGTTTAAAGGGCACCCTTTGGGAAGGATGCCGGAATACGGGTGATCAGTCGGGTTGAACTTCGACGCTCAGTATCGAGGTCCGTTCAGAATGTCGTTGGGCGCCGGAAGCTTTCGCGTCACCAACTCATAGCATTTGTTCCACTTGATGAGTTGAGCGCTGCCGCCGAACATGCCGACCACGGCGCCGCCCGACAGGTTCTTGGCCGTCGCGTAGGGCAGGGACAAGTGGTTGGCGGCTCCTGAGTGGCGCAGTGAGAGAGTTTCTCCGATGGATTCGGGATTGTTGCCGGCGTCATTGAAGAAGAATGAATCACTTTCATTTTGCTCCCACATCTGCCAATCCGTGG
>SYMW01000283.1 GCA_005805305.1 Verrucomicrobiales bacterium | reverse complement strand
GGAATATCGGTCCTGGGCCAAAGCTCAACGTTGCAAGCGAGATCGCACCTTCCCCACCTTCAGAGACTTGATGAGTCGACGCCTCCACCAAGTCGTCGCACTGGCTGCTGGATCCCTAACCCGACTTTAGAACAGCCCTGATTCACACTGTGGCGAGTGGATTGAAGCTTGACCTGAAGAGTGTTTGGAAGGGAGGGATCGCGTTGTTTGAGTCGATCGCGCTCTCCATCGGTCCTGAACGCGAAAGCCCAGGCGCTCGAGAGGCCTGAACCGCAGCGCCGTGGATTTGGTTTACGGGGCTTGACGCGGGGGGTGGCTTCGAGGAGCGTCGGGGAGCCCCCGGGCCTCGCGCTTGGCCGAGGGTGTTTGACAAGTGTAATGATAACGGTTACATCAACCTCGCGGATGAGCTGGGAATTTAGACGTTTCTTGGGTGCGGACAAAATGGGGCCAAGATGTTCGAACGGCATGAAGGCTCGGCCCCGCCAATTATGAGAGTCGACATCTTGGAGCCGCCGCCCGCGATTGAGCCGAACCCGGATGGCGCTCTGTCGCCGGAGCCAGCAAGCCATCGGGACTTCAGGCGCGATGAATACTGGCGGCGGATCCCCGCGTATCGGGGTGTGGAGGCTCTGGAGTTTCACACTCACACGTTTCAAGCACGGCATACGGTCACGAATGTGCGGCAACTGGCGGAAACGCTGCGTGGCTTGGCGCCGGATTCTTTTTTCGAGGACGTGCTTCGCGGATTGAAGAACGCTCCGATGGCCTTGCGGATTTCGCCTTATTTGCTGGGCTTGATTGACTGGGAGAATCCCCACGAGGACCCGATCCGCACTCAGTTCCTCCCGCTGGCTTCCGAGCAGGTGCCAAACCACCCCGAACTTCGCCTGGATTCTTTGCATGAGCAGAAGGATTCCCCGGTGCCTGGGTTGACCCATCGGTATCCCGACAAAGCCTTGTTTCTGCCCTTGGACTCCTGCCCGGTCTATTGTCGTTTCTGCACGCGCAGTTATGCGATTGGAGGGGATACCGATATCGTCAACAAAGTGAAACTCTCCGCCCGTTTGCAACGATGGGAGGACGCTTTTGCCTACATTGCGTCAAGCCCGGAGCTTGAGGATGTGGTCATCAGCGGCGGGGACACTTACAATTTGAAGGCGGAGCAGATTCGAATGATCGGGGAGCGGTTGCTGGGCATGCCGAACATCCGCCGCCTCCGGTATGCCACGAAAGGTCTGGCCGTGTTGCCGCAGAAGATTCTTACGGATTCGGCCTGGGTTGACGCGCTGACGCGGGTGGTCGAGATGGGGCGCCGGCTGCATAAAGACGTGGTGGTGCACACCCATTTCAACCATCCGAACGAGATCACGGGTGTGACTCAGGAGGCGATGGACCGTCTGACGGAACGGGGCATCACGGTGCGGTGCCAGACCGTCCTTCAAAGCGGGGTGAATGACGATCCCGCGACGATGCAGCGGCTTGTGCGCCGTCTGAGTTATATCAATATTCATCCGTATTACGTGTATTTCCACGACATGGTCCCGGGGGTTGAGGACTTGCGGACGTCGCTTCGCGCCGGATTGAACATTGAGAAACATGTGCGAGGCCACACGGCGGGCTTCAACACTCCCTCTTTTGTGGTGGACACCATGGGGGGCGGGGGCAAGCGCGACGCGCATTCCTACGAGTATTACAATCGAGAAACGGGCATCGCGGTGTTCACAAGCCCGAGTGTGAAACCCGGTGCGTCATTCCTCTACTTCGACCCCTTGCGTTCGTTGCGCGAGGATCAGCGGGAACGCTGGCAGGATGCGGGGGAAAGGCGTCGGATGATCGACGAGGCGCTTGGAATGGCAGGCCTCCTGTCTCGCTCGTGATCAGGATTTTTTCTTCATCGTTTTCCCTCACAGCAACCAACAAGTCCCAATCTCAAGACACAAACGTCATGGCCAAAGCAAATCCCATTTCCTCTCCGGATCTGACCCAGCGCCCGCCTCGAAGCCCTCGAACCCGTCTGGGTGGCTACGCACTGCTGCCGCGCCTTCTCGACAAAGGGCGGGCGACACTGGCCGGAAAAAACGGCGAGTATCATTACAATTGCCCGCTGGATCATCACTTCTTCAATTTCGTCGGCATTGATCAAAAGAAGCTGCTCGCGGAACTCAAGAAAGGGAAGGGAGATGGGGAGATCCTCGCGTGGATCACGACCCAAGCGAAGCGTCCCCGGAGTCCATGGGATATCGAGCAGTGGAGCGACTATCATGATCGGCGCGGGCCCGACAGCGACTTGGAGACCTTGCAACTGTTCACGGGTTACGTGCGCAAGATCACGCAAACACGCGAGGACATCAGGAGCTGGGCCGATCTCCTTGATCTCGACGACTTCGTGTCTTTTGGGGGCAAGGCCTGACAGGGGCGGAGCGGTCACAAGTTGCCGGTGTCGCGCCGCTGCAGGCGCTGGTCCACCCTCGCGATCCGGGCTGTTCGGACCCTGTCGACGCAGGGGATTGAAGCCAGTTCCGCAGGCCACTTGCGGAGGGCTCTGAGAGGAGAGTGTCCGAAGGTCTTCTTTGACAGCGCTTCGTTTTCGGGCAGTATGCCGTCATGTCGCTTTTTCCATTGAACGGACGTCTCACGAGCCTTTTTGGTGCGCTGACGGTAGTCGGGTGCCTCTTTTCGATCTCGCAGGCGTCCAGGGCCGCTGAATCGTACGAATTGGGTTCCGACTCGAAGGTCAAGGAGGGAGTTCCGCGGGGTAAAGTCGAGAAGTTCGAATTCGCGGACTCGAAGGTCTACCCAAGCACGCGCCGGGATGCCTGGCTTTATGTCCCGGCCCAATATGACGGCTCCAAGCCAGCCGCCTTGATGGTTTTTCAAGATGGGAATTCGTATTATTCAACGAACGGGCAGATCCGGGCGACCGTGGTGTTCGACAACCTGATACATTCGGGTGAAATGCCCGTGACGATCGGGCTGTTCGTGAGCCCGGGCGAACGAGTGGCGGAGGCAGGCGCGGGGCCGAGGGGCGCCAGCAACCGAAGCTTCGAGTATGATTCTTTAGGGGATGCCTACTCGAGATTCTTGATCAATGAATTGATCCCCTTTGTGGTGAGCCAGTGGAAGTTGAATCTGAGCCCAGACCCCAACATGCGCGCCATTTGCGGCATGAGCAGCGGGGCCATCTGCGCCTGGACCGTGGCTTGGGAACGGCCAGACCAGTTCAGGAAGGTGCTCAGCCACATCGGCAGCTTTACAAATATCCGGGGAGGGCACGTTTACCCCGCGTTGATCCGGAAGACCGAGCGCAAGCCGATCCGGATTTTCTTGCAGGATGGTTCCAACGATCTCAACAACCTGCATGGCAATTGGCCTTTGGCGAATCAAGAAATGGCGAGCGCGCTTGCCTTCATGGGTTACGATTTCAAGTTTGTGTTCGGCGACGGCAACCACAGCGGGAAACACGGTGGCGCGATACTCCCCGACTCTTTGCGGTGGTTGTGGCGCCCCGAAACCCCGCTGCCCAAGCCTTTAACCAAGGATAATTTGGCCGGGGACGAGGCCCTTTCCAAAGTGCTGCCAGATGGCGGTCAAACCGGCGATTGGCAGCTGGTGGGGGAAGGTTATGGATTCGCCGACGCGGCGTGTTCAGACGGTTTCGGCAATTTTTATTTCAGCGATCTTCCCAAGGCGACGCTCTATCGGGTCGGCTTGGACGGAAAGCCCGTGGTGTGGCTCGAGAATGGGCCGAAGGTCAGTGGTATGAAGTTTGGCCCGGATGGCAAACTCTACGCCGCAACCCAAGGCGGGGGGAAAGACGACAAGAAGAAAATTGTGATGATCGATCCCGAATCCAAAAGCATCACCGACGTGGCCACGGATGTGGCGCCGAATGATCTCATTGTGTCGAAAGCGGGTTGGATTTACTTCACCGACACGGGAGCGGGGCAGGTTGTCCGAGTGTCGATTTCCGCCCGGAGCTTGTCACGGCCGGCGCCGGTGGCGGGAGGCATCAACAAACCCAACGGCATTTCGTTGAGCGCCGATCAGCGGCAATTGGTTGTGTCGGAGTATGGCGGCACGAATGTGTGGAGCTTTTTGATCGCGGATGACGGCGGTTTGGCCGGGGGTGAAAAGAACATGGAGCTGCGAACGCCAACAGGCAGGCCAGACAGCGGAGGCGACGGGATGACGACCGACACCCAGAGCCGGTATTACGTGACCTCCCATGTCGGTGTGCAAATGTTCGATTCCACGGGCCGCATGGGCGGGGTCATCAGCAAGCCCACGGAGAAAGGCTGCGTCAGCGTCGGTTTTGGCGGTTCGAAACACGAGTATCTTTACGCGTGCGCGTCGGACAAGGTGTTTCGTCGGAGAACGCTCGTTCAAGGCGCGCTCGCGTTCAAGTGAATGGCAGCGCTCGAGGGTTCATGAGAAATCGTTTTGGATGAGAAAAATCTTTCGCGTGCTGGCCGTGTCCGTGGCCCTGGCCGCCGGGGCGGCATGGTTGGTGACCGGCGCGAACCGTGGGTGGTCCAAGACCAGCGTCCCCGTCAAAACCCTGGATCCCGTGACCGGGATCGAAGGGCTGACCTACGAGAAGCGCTTCGTCCCGGGACTTGATTTCCTGGGGGTGTCCCTCTTCGCGTCGGCTTCTTTGGGAGGGCTTTCATTTCTATTTCGTCGAAACTAAAATTCAATCATCCCAGTCTTGATCAGAACAACCATGAATACATTGATTCCCACACTATCCGTCATTCTGAGTCTCACGAGCGCGGCCATCGCGGCCCCGCAGGTCTTCAATTTTAAAGATCCCAAGGGGGTCAACAACGCGGTGTTCAACCTGGACGCCCCTCTCGAAGCCATCACCGGCAGTGCCAACGGGGTTTCAGGAACGGTCACTTTCGACGCCGCCAACCCGGCCGGCACCCAATTCAAAATCACGGTCGCCGCCGCGTCCTTGCATGTTGGCAATCCCGTGATGAAGGACCATCTGCACGGCGCCATGTGGATGGACGTCGCAAAGTATCCGGACATGAGCTTCGAGTCGAAAGCGGTGAAAAATGTAAAAACCACCGGCGACACCACAACTCTCGACGCCGTCGGCACGTTCACCCTTCGCGGCGTCTCGAAGGAGATGTCTTTGCCGGTGAAACTGACCTATCTGAAGGACAAATTAGGCCTGAGAGTCCCGAATCAAAAGGGAGATCTGCTGGTTGTCCGGTCTCAGTTCAGCATCAAACGCGGCGACTTTGGTATTAATCCTAAGGCGCCCGAAGACAAGGTTTCCGACACGATCGAGATCACATTGAGCATCGCTGGGGCGTCGCCCAAGTGAAGACTGAGCTGCGTGCGGATCGTTCAAGGGCGTCAGGTTTTGGCTTTTTGGACGAGGAAGGGGACGCACGCGTGTTCCACCCTCAAATTCAGGAAGCACGGCGGCGGAAGTTCCTCTGGTTGCAGCGGCATTGCTTGCCACGGGAGCCAGGGCCTGGCAGCTTTCAGGAACGCATTATCCCATGAATCTAGCCGATCTTAAATGGGCGGACATCGCGGTGTTGGACAGAAACACTCCCGTTGTTTTTCCGGTGGCAGCGCTCGAGCAGCACGGGCATCATTTGCCTTTGTTCACAGACAGCCTGCTGTTGGGGGAAGTCGTCCGGCGAGCCGCGGCCTTGGTGGATGGGCCAGTTGTGATCGCACCGCTCACCTGGCTGGGGAATTCCGATCATCACATGGATTTTCCCGGAACGTTGTCCGCGGCACCCAGGGTCTATCTTGATCTGCTGAGCGGGCTGGCCGAGAATTTCCTGGCGCACGGATTCAAGCGGATTGTCTTTCTCAACGGGCACGGAGGAAACGATGTCCCTGGAAAACAAGCTTTGTTCGAAGTCCGTCAACGGCATCGAAACCGGCGTGACCTGCTGCTGTTGTTTGCCACCTACTGGCATTTGGCTCCGAAGGCGAAGGATTGTTTTCCTGGACTGGCGCAACACGAGATGGGGCATGCGTGCGAATGGGAAACGTCGATGATTTTGCGACTCGCACCTCAGCTGGTTGGCCCCATTTCCGGCTTGGACCCGGTCCCATTTGGAACTGCGTTCGAGCCCGCCTTCAGGGCTTGGATCACCAAGGATCGGACGGTGCCAGGACACATTGGCTCTCCCCATTTGGCTTCCGCGGAGAAAGGCGAGGCGTTGTTTGCCGCGTTTGGCGACGCCGCGGGCCGATTGCTTCAACGCGTCCTCGCTTGGGATGGGACTTCCTGGAACGGCTGAACCACGCGGTCTGAGCCTTTGATTTGAATGTCTGATTCGTCACAGGGCGGACGCCTCTGGAAGTGGTGGGTTTGCGCGTTGCTGCTCTTCGCCTCGACGATTAATTACATGGATCGCCAGACTCTGGCGAGCGCTGCTTCGAGGATTTCGGGGCAGTTTGGGCTGTCTCAAGAGCAATACGGGGACATCGAGCTCGCCTTTGGCCTGGCTTTCGCCGCGGGCTCGTTGTTGTTTGGCTTGCTCGCCGATCGAATCTCCATCCGGCTGCTTTATCCGGCCGTGCTCACTGGGTGGTCTGTTGCGGGATTTTTTACTGGATTGGTTGATAGCTACGAGGGATTGCTTTGGTGCCGGGGATTCCTGGGGTTGCTTGAGGCGGGTCATTGGCCCTGCGCACTCAAGACCACCCAGAGGCTTTTGGCTCCGGGTGATCGCGCCATGGGAAACAGCGTGTTGCAGAGCGGCACCTCGATCGGCGCCATTATCACGCCTTTGGTGATGAGAAGCCTATTGACAGAGGAAGCGGGGAGCTGGAGGGCGCCATTTCAGATTCTGGGCCTAGGGGGCTTGCTCTGGGTCGTCGTGTGGTTTTTAAGCGTGAGATCGACTGATCTCAAGGTGGAGTCTTCCGTGAGCGGTTCCCACCCCGGGGAAGGGTTGAGATCGGCCCTGCTGCGCCTGGCCCGGGATGCGCGGTTTTGGGTGCTCATTTGGGTCGTGATTTGCATCAACACGAGCTGGCAATTGTTGAGGGCTTGGCTTCCGAAAATACTTCAGGAAGGGCGGGGATACAGCGAACAGGACGCCCTGGGTTTCACGTCGCTCTTTTACATCGCGACGGACGTGGGATGCCTGGGGGCGGGCGCCTTGACCCTGTGGCTGGTTCGGCGAGGGAAAAGTGTGTATGGCTCGCGAAGCCTGGTATTTTTTGGATGCGCTTGCTTGACGGCCTGCACCACTTTTGCGGCGGTGTTGCCCAAGGGGCCATGGTTGTTGTTTGTGTTATTGCTCGCGGGCGCCGGGGCCCTGGGCTTGTTTCCCTGCTACTACGCGATGACGCAGGAATTGACCGCCACCCACCAAGGATTGGTGACGGGGCTGATGGGCGTCTTCGCCTGGGCGTTTTCGGCTCCGGTGCACAAGCTCTTCGGGCGCCTGGTGGATCGCACCCAATCCTTCGATCTGGGGCTGGCTTGCGCCGGCTGGACCCCCATGCTGGCCTTTCTGGCGTTGTGGCTGTTTTGGCCGAAAAAGTCGCCGGAGGCCGAGGTCCCGCGGCCTTGATCACGTTCCAAGAGCATGAAGATTTCCTGCGTTGTTCCCGCTTTCAACGAGGAGAAATTGCTGCACCGCACCCTCGCGGCCATCAAGCAGTCGTCGAAGGCCTTTGAGTCGATGGGATGGGCTTTCGAGCTCATCGTTTGCGACAACAACTCAACGGACCGCACCTCCAGCGTCGCGGGCGAAGCGGGCGCGATCGTCGTGTTTGAGCCCATCAACCAGATTGGCCGTGCGAGGAACTGCGGCGCGGCAGCCGCCACGGGCGACTGGCTGGTGTTCGTCGACGCCGACTCCCAGCCCAGCCATGGATTGTTCGAGGACGTGGCGCGCCAGATCAGTTCTGGCCGCGTAGTTGGCGGGGGGAGCACCGTTCGGTTTGATCGAAGCGAGCCGCTGTTTGCCGTTTGGGTGCTGGGGTGGAATTTTCTCAGCCGCGCCTGCCGATGGGCCGCCGGCTCATTCATCTATTGCGAGGCATCCGCATTCAAATCGGTTGGAGGATTCAGCCTGGATCTTTATGCGAGCGAGGAACTGGATCTCAGTAAGCGGCTCAAGCGCTTGGGGCGGCAGCACGGGAAAAAGTTTGTGATCTTGCGCCGCCATCCTCTGACCACTTCCGCCAGAAAAATAGATCTCTACAGCGGCGCCGAGATCAGAAGATTTCTGGGGCTTTTCCTGCGGCGGCCGAAGGGGACTCTCAAAGATCCCGAGGCTTGTCACATTTGGTACGACGGCCGCCGTTGAGGCGGCGGCATCGGGGCTCAGATCCAGTTGTCCTGGCCTCTCCATTCCTTCTCCAAGCAGCGCAAAATCGATTCGAGTGAATGCCGTGTGAAGAGTTCTTCCAAGGCGTCCGAGCCGGTGGCGATCGATTTGGCGGGGCCGCTCAAGAGGATTCCGCGCAAGAAGTGACGGGCTCGTTCCATGTCGGAATCGACGGCAGACCCTGGGGGGAGTTTGAGGGACGCCACGAGCTCGTTGGTCCTCGACACCGGAAAACCCTGCAAGACTTCTCGAAGAGTGCTGGCACGGGCTGAACTGTCGAAGCCTGGCGCTCCCAGCACCGCGGAAAGCATCGCCACAAGACTCTTGGCGCCTGTCCCCGTCTGGGCTGAACTCTGGGCGCCGGTCCGAAGATCGTCCTGGTGAGGATTCCTAGCTGGGGGACTCTCCGACGACTCGGGCCGCGGGATCATGAATTCAATCTCCATGGTGTGCCTGCCGGAAGCGGATGGTGCCGGCAAAGGCGCGCCGTTGGAGTGAGGCCAGGCGGGTGAAAGCCGCGACTCGCAAACCAAGAAGGAAGCGACCGTTTTTCCAGACGGGGATTGAACCTCCTTCACCTCGAGCTCGAGGCATAGTTTCACGCGTTCGGCGCGCAGGCCCGGCGCCGTGCTTTTCAGGTCCGTGCAGCCCAAGGATTTTATCACTTGCCGTTGGAAATCCGCGAGGGCTTGTTCGAGCCGAATCATGAGGGTGAAGGTGGAAAAGTTCTGTTTAAAGGGATGCCGGATCGATCTGCGGGATGAGGCCGAGGGCGCGGAGCGCATTGACTAGGAACTGCATGGCAACAGCGGCCAGGAGAAGACCCATAAGACGCGTGGTCAGGCGCAGGATGATGGGGCTGAGCCATTTGGCGCCATGGGAGGAGAGGGCGAATACAAAATAACTGGCGGCGCAGACCGCGATAATGCAGGAGGCGAGCAATATTTGCTGCTCGATGCCGGACGCCTTCCCGTGGAGAAGGATGACATTCGAAATGGCGCCCGGGCCTGCGAGCATCGGCACCGCCAGGGGGGTGATGGCTATGTCCTCTTTCGCGGTGCCGGCGTCGGTTTCTTCCGACGTTTCCTGCACGGTCGAGCGGCGCGCGCGCAACATGTCCAACGCGATCAGCAGCAGCACGATGCTGCCCGCGATCTGAAATGCCGGGAGAGTGATCCCGAGCAGCTTGAAGAGCAACCCGCCCGAGAAGGCGAACCCAAGCAGAACGGCACCGGCGACAAGGCAGGCGATCCGAGCCATCCTCAGCCGCTGCTCGGGAGTGTCGCGTGGCGTCATGGCCAGGAATGCGGGCACGACGGCGATGGGATCCACGATCACGAAGAGCGACGTGAATGCCAGCAGCGTGAATTCCGACGAGTCCATGCAAGAGGAACTTATCGATCCGGCGACGGCGAATCAACCGCGCAGGGCGCCAGCACGGCGTCGCGCATGCCGTGGATGATCTTCTTGTCGGCAGGACAAGTGGTCGCGAGGATTCCGCGCAACGTGGCCCGGGCATTTTCGGCTTCGCCTTCGACGAAATAGTAAGGACAGAGCCGGGCTCTTCCCTTCATGGTTTGAATCGCGCCCGCGACCGGGTCCCACCATTTTGTCTCCACGATTCCGGGCCTGTGGAATTGTTGGAGGACGAACGGCGAGGAATCGGCGCCGCTGATCGCCTGATCGACCGCCGCGGCCCAGTCTGCGGATGAGAGGTCGCTCCCCAGGAACACTCCTCTGGATCCCCAGGCATTGGCCGCGAAGCCGGACACCTTCAAAATGAGATCGCGCTCCTTTTGGGACAATGCTTTGAGCTGGCGCCAGTCGGTGATCTCGAGCAACGGCACCGCGGCGTGGGGGGGCAGGGGCTGGGGATCGACGAACCAGGTGTAGGGAACCCGCTTCTGCAGCCGGTTCAAGAAGCTTTCCCCCAGCTCTTGCCGCCAGAAGCTTCGAAGGTTCCTATTCCAAAGCAACGCAAACACCATTTTCTCCTCGAACAGAGGTTTGGGTGGGGGTGTCAAAACAATTTGGCGCGCCTGCGCCAACTCAAAAATCGTCTGTGAACTCGCGACGTTGGGAGCGTCGTAGAGTTCGAAAAAACGATACACCGCATCGCCGGGGTCGAAGGCTGTGGCTCGTGAATCGCGAACTTTGAATCGGCCCTCGCCTAATTGGCCGGCGATCCATTCCATTTCGGGGCGGTAGGTCGCGGATTCTTCCGATACGATGATGTGAACTCCCGGCGCCGCGCCAAATATCCCCCGGAATCCTTCCAGCATTCCGGCCGGGCCGCCCACGACGTTTCGAGTCTCGCTGGCGCCGGAGGCCACGGGGGAGGGGGCCGGCAGTTGCGAGTAAGTCTGGTTGAGCCACGCGGTCAATCCGATTCCGCCTGGGACGCTGTCGAGTTCGGTTATCGAGAACCCATTATCGGTGAGCAATACGTCCGGTCGAATGACCCGGGGCAATTCATTCTTAAATGTGGGATGGCGCTGGAGCTCGACCACCTCAGGCGGTTTTCCGATATCCAACCACTGGCTGACCCACGCAGGCTGCTTTCCGGACACGCTGAGTCGATAGAGCAGGTTGAGGGCGCGATTGAATTGCAGGAGGACGCGGCCCAGTGTTTGCAATTCGCCATGCAGCTCCTGAGAAATTGGGAAAGGCTCAAGCGCGACCCGCCAATCATGGCCCTCGAAAAGCCCCTTGGATGGCAATTGGGAACGGACGAAGTCCGCATCCCGCGCCGCTTGCTGCTGCTGTGAAGGCTCCACAAAGACTTGTGCTAAGGGTTCGTTGGGAAACACGGCACGCATCTGGGGAAACGGTCCGTCGAGCCGGCAGCGCCGCCTGCCTTCAAACCCCGCGGAACGCGACGCCAGCATCGTTGATTTTCCGCGGACCCTGTGAGCCGATCTGACATCAATGGCAGCAGCGGCTCAGGTTCGAATTTGGCCTTCGCCAAAGCCGAGCCATTTGTAGGAAGTCAGTTCATCGAGCCCCATCGGCCCTCGAGCGCCGATCTTGTCGGTGCTGATGCCGATTTCCGCGCCCATCCCGAATTCGCCTCCATCGGTGAATCGTGTGGACGCATTCCAATATACGGCGGCGGAATCCACCTGCCGCAAGAACTTGTCGGCCGTGGCGGGGTTTCTGGTGACGATGCTGTCGGAGTGAGCCGAGCCATAATGGTTGATGTGGCTAATCGCTTCCTCAACTCCATCCACAACGCGGAGGTTGAGGATGAAATCGTTATATTCAGTGAAGTAATCTTCGTCCGACACTGGCTTAAGTTTGAGTGATGGAATCGACGCGGCGGAACGGCCATCGCTCAAGATGCCGAGAGCTGTTGGATCGGCTCTCAATTCCACCTGCTTGGCGGCCAGCGGGGTTGCGAT
>SYMW01000282.1 GCA_005805305.1 Verrucomicrobiales bacterium | reverse complement strand
TGAAGTTGTTGAACTGCGACTCGAAGCCCGAGGCTTGGAGGGTCAGTTTGCGGACATCGTGGGTTTTTTCCGGCGCGACACCGCGCGACACCAGGAAGGCTTTTACGGCCTTTTCCGCGGCTTGCTGGCAATGGTAGATCGCCGTGTCCATCGGTCCATCTGGTGCTTCGCTCAGGATGCGGGCGCTTTTGAGGTCGTTCGCCGCCTTGGTCAGCCAGGAGAGCAGCAGCGCGAGTTGGGTGTCATCCATACACCTTGCGTCCGTTTTGCAGCACGGCGCGAGTGAGGCTGCCTGCCACATCGCGGACACGATCGACTTCACGACGGGTTCTTACCAGCACATCGGCGGAGATGGGTAATCGCCCCAGACACCTTTGAGCGCGCTGATCGCGCCGGATTGGGCGTTCATCGCTGCTGGACACAATGACCATGAGGTCCACGTCGCTGTTTTCGTTGGGCGTGCCCCAGGCGTGGGAGCCGAAGAGGTAAATGGCTTCCGGTTGAAACTCGGACTTCAACCGTTCCAGTGCGCTTTCCAACAGGCCAGGCTGAAGTGTCTTCATGGCGTCGAAACTAGCATTAGGAATTCGCGTTTCAAAGGCGGAGTTTCCTTCCGATCGAATCGAGTCAAGTCCTCGGCCAGATTCATCAGGAATCGGGGATGTTTGAAAACAGGCATCAGGCGGCTTTGTAGAGAGATAGAACGCGGTCGCGGACTTTGTACTTTTCCGCCCGGGTCAACGGCGTTTCCGGACCACTGGCCAACGCTTCGTCCACCCACTGTTGATCCCGCCGCATGCACATCGCGGGCTCAATTTCGAAGCTCCGTTGCAAACGCGCCAAAGCTTCCTGGCCGAGACTTTGGAAATTGGCCGACGCCTCCAGTTCCAGTTGAGCATGCAGATCGTCCGGAATGTCTCTTAAAGTGAGGGTCGCCATACCTCGAAATGTTAGCGCGAGTAAAACGGAGTGTAAATGGCAGAGACTTCACGCAGGACAACATCGACAGCATCAAGCTCGATTCGACCCGGCAGATCTTGAAAATCCAAAGCGCCGGAGCCTCGAGTTGCGCAAGGTGAGAGCTCATCAAGCTTTTTTGGTTTGTTGAAAGCGATTCCTTGAGTAACTTGAGCACATGTCTGCGGACCAATTGCTCAAAGATGCTGGCGAACTGAGCCTGTCGGAGCTGGACCGGTTGGTCGCTAAGATCATCAATCTCCGAGCGCAGCGCGCAGCGCCGAGTGTGCCTGCCAGCGAAGCCGAGTTGCTTCTGAAGATCAATCGAGGTCTACCTGCTCCCATCCAGAGCCGAGCTCAGGAACTCACCGCGAAACGTGACACTAAAACCTTGACCCCCTCCGAGCATGAAGAACTCAAGCGACTGAGCTTGCAGGCTGAGGAGATGGAAGCGGAACGTATTCAGCATCTCACACAACTCGCCCGGTTGCGCCATTCGACACTGGCCGAGTTGATGAACAGACTGGGCCTGCACGGATCGAGGCATGTCTGAGCGTACGGTTTCAGCGGAGCAGAAGCGGGAGGGAGGTGTTCCGGCGAGCCAATGGATGCTGCGAGTATTGTCGGAGCCAGGCCCAGTTTGCCGTGCAGTCTTTTTCGATCGAGCACATCGTGCCCCGAAGTGTCGGCGGGAAAGCGGAGTTGGACAATCTGGCCTTCGCTTGTCAAGGCTGCAACAACCACAAGTACACCTTCACTCAAGCGCGCGATTCCGTCAGTGGCGTCGTCGTAAGACTCTATGATCCACGCCGCGAAAGCTGGCGCGAGCATTTCAGCTGGAACGGGGATTTCACGTTGATCCTTGGCCTGAGCGCGACGGATCGCGCCACCGTCGAGGCCCTGCAACTGAACCGAGCACCCCTCGTGAAACTGCGATGGCTACTTTACCAAGCAGCCGAGCATCCTCCCATGGATGCGGAATAACTGGTCTCATTGGCCAGCAAGGCAACCCAGGGACAATGGCAGTTCTCAGGCCGTCGGGCACAGGGATTACTCATCCCAAAATCGGAAGTCCGAATTCCGAGCTCCGAAGGAAATCCCAAGCCCGAAGCCCGAATGCTCCTGTTCCAGACGCCAGTCCCGAAGCACTTTTTCCACTCTGCTGCCCAAGCCTATTTCGGCCTGCGGATTTCGGGCTTCGGGCATTCGGATTTCGAGTTTATGGCGCACTCTGCCTTCCGTCGATTTCCTCGAATGAAGCCGCCTCCCTCAGACGCACCGTGCCGTCCGCGCCACAGGTAGCCAGATATTTTCCGTCGGGAGAAAACGAGATATCAATGCTCACCGCCCCGATGTGGCCCTTCAATTCGAGCGCGATCTCGCGGGTCGCCACATTCCAAAGCCGCACGTTTCTGTCGCCTTCAGCGGAAGCGAGGGTTTTGCCATCGGGTGTGAAGCAGAGGCCAAGAATCCACATCGAGGTTTGGATCGAGCGAGCTGTGCCGTGTGTCAGGAGATCGAGGAAGACCACCGTGCCCTCGTCACCGCCGGCTGCCAGTAATGTGCCGTCCGGGCTGAAGGCCAAGGCCCAAATTCGATGTCGCTGGTCCTTGAATTCCGCCAGCAAGTCCTCAGTCGCATCATCCCACACGCGCACCTGGCCGTGGACATAGCCGAGCGCGACCTTCTTCCCATCACGAGAGAAGGCCACGATCGAGGCGGATGCTGCCGCCGCCGCGAGCTTGTTGATTCTCTTTTCCGTGGTGAGATCCCAGAACGCAAGCTGGTTCGTGACACCATCGAGAATATCGAGCGGCGGACCGCATACCACGAGCGTCCGGCTGTCGGGAGCGAAGGCAAGTGAGATTGGATGGAAGTCATTCGTCCAAGCGGCACTCGCGGTGAGTGTGGTGGCATCCCAGAGCTGGATCAGGCGACCCGAGACTTGGGCGAGGATTCTGCCATCGGGCGAAAAGGCCGCGCCGCCTCCGCCATTGGCTGCCGTGCCAAGCTCCGCGAGCCGGCTGCGAGTCGCGACATCCCAGACGGTCAGGATCCCGCGACGACTCTCCGTTGTTGCCAGGCGCTTGCTGTCGGGCGAGAAAGCTCACAGCGTATTTCTCGTATTATCACCGGAGCCGAACTCATCTGGGGTTGAGCAAAGATGCCCCGGAATCTCGCCCGGCATGCGGACCGGACGGCGGAAGGATCGTAGCTTTTCCTGAAGTGGGCGGACTTCATCATCGCTACGACCGCCGGGCCGCCTGAAACGAGGGGCCCTCGTCTGCACGCGCAGGTCCCGCGGTTTCAATTCGCATCGGGCCAACCCGATAGCGCCAAGAGATCGAGTCTATCAAGGCGCAGATCCTGCCAGCCTCACCCCAGCGACGACCCTCAACGTCACAGCCCTCGACCAAAACTCTCCGACAACATTGAATGGCCAGTCGAATCTCCAACGTGGCGCCTTTCGGCGACGGTCGTGCGATGCAGATTTTGCCAACCACAGGTATGCACATCTATGCAAGCCTCTTCGAACCGGTCGAGCGCCACGTCCGCCGAGCCAGTTGAACCCTAAACCCGCTTCATGGTGCCCTTCCACATAGGGAGCCAGGTGTTACCGTCATCTTGCGAGTATTCGGCGATGAAGGTGAAGCTCCGCCCGTCGGAAGAGAAGGTTTCCACAGAGCGCGTTTTGTAAACCTTCCCCTTAGTGTCGGTGCGGCTTCCGATGCTGGTCCAAGTATTCCCGCTCAACGTGGTGGAGCTAGAGTTCGCGATGCCATCATTTTCGAATCCATGTAAAAAATAAGTCTTCTTCACGGGGTCGTAACCCCGGAGAGCGACCCCTTGCCATACATAGCCGCTGTCGCCGGTGTCCTCACCTCGACTCTCCAGGAAAAACCCACCCAAAACCATCCGGCTGGTATCCTTGCCCTTGAATGGGCCAGCAGGGCCGAAGGGGGAGGATTCCCCTGACCCCGCATAGGTCCACTCTCCCACAAAAACCTCCATTTTCTTGTGCTCCGGGCCCGGCTTGGGTTGGTCCGCCGCCCGCACCGAGAGACTAAGGGCGGAAATGACGAGTAGCCCCAAAAGGGGGGCGACGTTGAATTTAATGGAACGGGGCTGCTTTTCTGTAGTCTGCATAAGTGGACTCCATATCGCGTTGTTCTTGTTAATGTGCTCGCATCAGCCGGAAGCACGCCCGATGGGGTTGACGCTGCAAGGTTGTTCCCTCTCACGGAAATAGCTGAAGATGTTCCACCCTTTTCTCAGGATAAAGCTGTTGGAAACGGCGCATCGGGAAACAAAGGGTTTCCCGTTTCCACCCTATAGCACCCCCGGGAAACGGAAACGGGAAACGCTCGTG
>SYMW01000027.1 GCA_005805305.1 Verrucomicrobiales bacterium | reverse complement strand
CCGCGCCCAAGAACAGCAAGGCTTTGAAAAACGCGTGGGTCAGCAAGTGGAGCATTCCGACCGCGACGCCCCCGGTAGCCAAACCTAGAAACATGTATCCCAACTGAGACACCGTCGAGTAAGCCAGGATTCGCTTGATATCGTTTTGCGTGACCGCCACCAGCGCCGCGAACACCGCCGTCAAAGAACCCACCCAAGCGATCACGGTGAGCGCCTGGGACAAGCCCGAAGCCCCGGTGGCGTCCGCGTCGAGCAACGGGTAGACGCGAGCCCTCAGGAACACGCCGGCCGCGACCATGGTGGCGGCATGGATCAAGGCGCTGACCGGAGTGGGGCCTTCCATGGCGTCCGGGAGCCAGACGTGGAGCGGCAATTGGCCGGATTTCCCCACGGCCCCGCAGAACAGGAGAAGAGCGATGAGGGTTGAAACAGCCATCCCGCCCGCTGTGGTTTGCGCGACCAGAGCCGCCAGGGCGGACTGCTCGAGGCATCCTTTTCCAAGGTCGTAAAAGAGCGTTGTGCCGGTTTCGGTTTGGAGCCAGAGGAGGCCGATGAAAAACCCGACATCACCGATGCGGGTCGTGATGAACGCTTTTTTTGCGGCGGCGGCGGCTTCGGGTTTGTGGAACCAGAATCCAATGAGCAAGTAGGAGGCAAGCCCCACCAACTCCCAGCACATGAAAAGAAGCAACAGACTGTTGGAAACAACCAGGCCGAGCATCGCGCTGGCGAACAAAGACAGGAAGCAGAAGAACCGTCCGGGGTTCTCATCATGGCTCATGTAACCCGCGCTGTAGATGAAAATGAGGGTCGAAATGAAGGTCACCATCACGAGCATCGAAGCGCTGAGAGGATCGAGAATCAGGCCCAGCTGAAGCGCGGGAAGGGACGCGGCCCCAAGGCGGGCGCCTTCGCCGCCGCCTCCGAAATGGAGCCATGTAAAATTCACGACCTCCCGCCCCCCCGCCGGAAGGCTCAAACTGGAGACCAAGGCCGCGATTGAAAGGAGGCACGAAAGCCCGATGCACCCGATCGCGAGAGCGGCGGAGACGCGCCACCGGCGCTTGCCCAGAAACGCGCTGACGCCTGCCGCGAGCAGCGGCAAGAATGGAATCAGCCAAAGGTATCGGATCATGGACGGTTCGGGTTTAGCCTTTCAATAGATTCATATCGTCGACATTGGTGGACTTGAAGTGCTTGTGGAGCGCCAAGATCAACGCCAAGCCAACCCCCGCTTCGGCAGCGGCGATGGCGATCGAAAAAAGAACGAACAAGGCCGGCGCCATCGATTCTGGGTTGGGCCCAAATTTCCAAAAAACCACGAAGTTCAAATTGGCGGCGTTCAACATCAGCTCGATGCCAACGAGCACCAGGATCGCGTTTCGGCGCAGGAGCGCGGCGGCCAAACCCGCCGAGAACAGCAACGAAGACAAAAGCAAATAAGGCATCATGGCGTTCAGTCGTGTTTCGGATCCGAATGGGTTGTCGCGACCATTGGTCGCTGTTGCTGGCCCTGGCTTTCCCCCAAATCCGTAACCTCGTCATCCTCTCCGTCGTCCGCCTTGGCCAGAATCGCGGCGCCGATCAGCGCGGCGGTGAGAAGCAATCCCAGAACTTCCAACGGCAACACGTAGCTCGTCATGAGCTCTCGCCCGACGTCCTTCAATTTCATGGAAGCGCCGACGGCTTCCGGGGAATCTTTTAGCGAGGAGGACCAGGCTGCGGCGGCCAAACCGGTAAATACGAACGCGCAAACGGCGAGAGGTATCATCACTTGCGGGGAGAATCGGGATTCCGCTCGCGGCTCACCAGTGCGTGTTAGCAACACCACAAAAAGGGCCAGAATCGCCACGGCGCCGACATAAACGAGAACTTGGCTGAACGCCAGGAATTCCGCGCCCAACCTCAAGTAGACCGCCGCCAGGCTCGCGAAGGTGACCGCGAGGCACAACACGCAATGGACCAAATCACGGAGAGTGATCGCGGCGATGGCGCTCACACCGATCAACAGGGCCAAAATAGCGAGGTCAAAACTCATGGCTTCGGATCAAGTGGCGAAACGATAAATGCGCTTGGTGACGGCGTTCTTAGGAGCCAGGTTCAACCCAAGGGCATAATACGAACCGGCGACCAGCGATCCACAAACCAGCCATCCCAGGACGCCGTCTCCGGTGAACCGCCAGAGGCCGGACGCGAGAATATTCACCAGGGACATCGGCAGCATGAATTTCCAGGCAAAATTCATGAGCTGATCCGCGCGCAAGCGGGGCGTCGTGCCCCTGACCCAAATGGACAGGCCTATGAGAAACAAGAGCTTCGCGAAGAACCAGAGGTAGGATGGAACCCAATCCAGGATCTGCAGCGGCGCATTCCATCCCCCGAGGAACAGGGTGATCGCGAGCGCGTTTGCCGCGAATAAACCGAGGTACTCTCCGAAAAAAAACATAGCGAACTTAAATCCCGAGTACTCGGTGAAATATCCCGCCACCAGCTCCGACTCGCCTTCAGGCAAGTCGAATGGGGACCTGTTGGCTTCGGCCGTCGCGGCGATCAGGAATAAGAAAAACCCTGCAAAACCCCAAGGAGTAAGCACATACCAATTCGGGAAGAGGCCGGAATAGCCGGATTGAGCCTCCACGATCCCCGTCGTCGACAAGGTGCCGGCGGCCATCAACACCCCCACGGTCGAGAGTATCAGTGGGATCTCATAGCTGATCATCTGCGCAATGGCGCGCATCGCGCCGAGGAGGGCGTACTTATTCCGCGAGGACCACCCGGCCATGAAAATGGCGAGCTCGGTCGTCGCTCCGGCCGCGAAGAAAAAAAGGACTCCGGCATCCAGATCGAGCGCGACCATGTTTCTGCCCAGAGGCAGCACGGAATAAGCCAGCAAAGCCGCCACCATGATCAAGATGGGGGCCAGAGTGTGCAACACACGGTCGGTTCGATAGGGCACGACATCTTCCTTGATGATGGCTTTGATTCCATCAGCCAACGGCTGTAGTAATCCGAACGGACCAACTCTGTTCGGACCGAGCCGGTTTTGGATTCGCCCGAGGCCTTTTCGTTCGAGGACGGTGGTCGCGGCAAAAAGCGTGGCGAACACACCCATGATGGGTCCGACGGAAAGAAGGATCGAAGCCAACGGCTGCAAGGCAACAGGCACGAGCAGCAAAATCTCCCGCTTGAGGAGGACGAAGATTTGATCGGCCCACTCAATCATGTGGATCCTGTTGGCAAGATAGCTTCATTCATGATCCGTGGGCCGGGGCATGGGTTTTTCCCGAGCCAGTTTCCGCGAGCCCGGGGCCGGCCGTTGACGATGACGCTGATTTCAGAATCGGATCGGCCGGAGTGGGCGGGGGCGGGGGGGCGGCAGCAGCCGGTTTGGCCGGAGCCGCCAATCCCGCAGCCGCGGCGCTCGCCGCTTTGGCTTTGGCCGCGGCATCCGCCACCGCTTTCGCTTCCGCCTTCGCTTTCTCAGCGGCGAGGTTCGCGTCGACCGCCGCCGCGTCGGTCGGATGAATCTTTCGGAAATAAGAATTCGGCTTGGAAAGCTCGTCCTTATGGATCAACAAGCCTTCGAATCGGTCAAACCGGCTCAGTTCAAAGTCCACGTCCATCTTGATGGCCTCGAAGGGGCAGACCTCGACGCAGATCTGGCAGCTCATGCAAACCGAAACGTCAATATCGAAGACCTTGGGCTGAAACTGCATTTTGCCAACGAAATCCGGTTTCTTCGCGGTGTCCTTGAGGATGAAAATGCACTGGGGCGGGCATTCCTTCTCGCAAATCTGACACGCCACGCAGCGCAACCCCTTCTCGGCATCGTCGCCATCGAAGACCAGGAACGGAAAGGATCGCGCGGCCTCTTTCGCGGGAATTCTCTCCTCTGGATATTCCACGGTCGTCAAACGGTCCTCCTCCAGGAAACTGCCGACGAAATTTCGCGCGGTTTCCGCCATGCCCTTGATGAGTCCTGTTCCCAGCATGTTTGCTCGGCTCCTAATGTTTGCGGTCAGCGATCCACCTCACCCAGGACGATGTCGATGCTTCCCAAAATGATGACCGCATCCGCCACAGTGTGCCCAACGCACATGTCTTCCAAAACGGTCAAATTGATCAGGCTGGGTGGCCGCACCCGATAGCGGTACGGGTTCGCGCTGCCGTCGCTAATGACATAAAATCCGAGCTCTCCTTTCGCGCTTTCGATCCGGCCGTAAGCCTCGCCGGCTTTGGGCTTGAAAGATCGCAGTTTGGCCTTCGGATCCATGATTGGGCCTGGAGGAATATCCCGGAGGGCGGACTTCAGGATCGCGAGCGACTCATGCATTTCGAGGACCCGGACCATGTAACGATCATACACATCTCCATGATCGCCAAGGGGGACGCGAAACGAAAACCGGTCATAAATGCCATACTTATCCACTTTTCGTATGTCATAGTTGACGCCGCTGGCCCTGAGCACCGGGCCTGTGACACTGGCGCTGACGGCGAGTTCCCGAGGCAGCACGCCCACTCCCTGGGTGCGCGCCGCGAGAATCTCGTTGCCGGAAATCAACCGGTCAAATTCGTCCAAAAATCTTGGAAAACGATCCACGACCTTGGACGCTTGATCCAGCCAACCCGAGGGAAGATCCACCCGGCACCCCCCGAAACGCATGTAATTACACATCATGCGGGCGCCGGTCAGGGACTCGAACAAATCGAGGATCGCCTCCCTCTCGCGAAAGGCGTACATGAGTGGAGTTCCGCTAGCTCCCATGTCCTGGAGGAGAAACCCTATCAGGCACACATGGTTTTGAAGCCGAGTGAACTCCGCGGTGATCACTCGAATGTATTCGGCGCGCTCCGGAGGCTGAAGGCCGGCGAGCTTTTCAACCGTCAGCGCGTAAGCCCAATTGTTCGTCAGAGAACAAAAATAGTCCAATCGGTCCGTGTACGGCATGGAGCCGAGGTAAGTCGTATTCTCGGCGATTTTTTCGTGATTCCTATGAAGATAGCCAAAGACAGGCTTCAGCTTCGTCACGCGTTCGCCATCCAACACCACGTCCATGCGAAACACTCCATGGGTGGATGGATGCTGCGGGCCCATAGAAACCTCCAGCAAGTCGCCCCGGCCAGTGGCAGTGCGCCGCTCGACCTTGAAAGCCGGGTCGAGAGGGGCTTCCAGTTGGAGGTTGCTTGACGACATTTCTCTCAGACGGCGAATTCTTGTTGGGTTATCTCTGTCTGTCGACGCTTTTCGCTTTTTCGGAAGCGCGGATTGGGTCAGGCCGTTCCCGAAACCCCGGAGGAGTCGCGTTCTTTGATCTTGGCCAACACTTCATCGTGCGCGGTGGGCTCATATTCGTAATCGTTAGGTTCCACATAATCCTTGCGCATCGGATGATCCTCGAAAGTCTCCCACATCAACAATCGCCTCAGATCGGGATGGCTGTCGAATCGCACCCCGTAAAGATCAAACACTTCCCTTTCCTGGAACTCAGCGCCTCTCCAAACGGGAGTCATGGAAGGGAGATGAACTCCCGCCATGCGGTCGGCGGTTCGCATCCTGAAAATCAAAGGCCCATGCTTCAGCTCGATGGAATACAAGTGATACACCACTTCGAGAAATCCGGGCGTCCGGGTTTCCAAAGTTTCCTCAACCTCCTTTTCCACTCCGTCAACGAGCCGCTTGGATTTGACCTTTTGTTTTGTGACGCGGTCAGGCCAGTCCACCCCAGTGAGATTTGAAAGATAATCCAGGCGCAGTCCCGGATCCGATTTGAAGAACTCCGCGGCGCGCCTGCCATCCTGCGGCGCCACCCTCAAGGAAGACGGACCGCCTGGAGCCTCATTTGGAACGAGGCTCACATCGATGGCTGGCAGGACCGAGGCCATGCGCGAGACCAATGCTTCAAGAGATTCCATCATGGCTTTCCCTGAGGTCGCGACGGGGTCGTCACACACCCTGCGCTTTCCTTGGGGGCGCCCAAATCGCTGAATTCTTGCCTGGTGTGAGATCGTGGGGGCCAAAATCGGGTATGGGGAATTCGCTGGGAGCCTCCTCCACGAGATGCCTGGGCCGGCTGGGACCGGTCAGTTTTTGGGCGTCGATGCGCTTTTGCAGCGTCATGAACGCATGCAGCAAGGCTTCCGGACGTGGAGGACAGCCAGGGATATGCACATCGACAGGGATGTAACGGTCAATTCCCTTCAGCACATTGTAGCCCTGTTTGAAAGGTCCTCCGGAGATGGCGCAGGCTCCCATCGCGATCACATACTTTGGCTCCGGCATTTGGTTGTAGAGCCGGACCACTTGGGGGGCCATTTTCTTGGTGACAGTTCCCGCGACGATCATCAGATCGGCTTGCCTTGGCGATGGCCGAAACACTTCCGCCCCAAAACGCGCCAGATCGTATCGGGCCATGGTCGCGGCGATCATTTCGATCGCGCAGCAGGCAAGGCCGAACTGGAGTGGCCAAATCGAATTCTTCCGGCCCCAATTATAAAGGCCTTCCAAACTCGTCGTGAAAATCCCGTGTCGGCTCAATTCACCGCGCAATCCTTCATCCATACGTCGTTCACTTCCATTTCAGAAGTCCCTTCATCCAAGCCCACGCCAGACCTTCGACGAGGAGGAACAAGAAGAGGATCATCGCCGCGAAAGCTCCAAAACTGATTTCTGGGAACACGGCTGCAAAAGGAAGGAGAAACAGGGTTTCGACGTCGAAAACAAGGAAAATGATGCCGTAGATGTAGTACTCAGGACGAAACTGAATCCATGCGTCCCCCTTGGACTCCAGACCGCATTCATAAGTGGCGTTCTTGCTGGGGCCGGATTTCTTTGGCGCGAACTTCAAATTCCAAAGCTTGGCGAGAAACAGGGGGACGACGGTGAAGAGAATTGCCACGATCAAAAAAACAACCAGAAAAAGTAATGGGCTGTAACTGCTATTCATCGAATCGTGCACTCGTTTGGAGCAAGGCGGGTGAGGCTAACAATGGCTGCTGGAATCGTCAAGGAATGGACGTTCCCCATAGCCTTGCGAGGAGTCCTGGCGGAGCTGGCTAGTTCTCGCTGGGATCGTGTTCTTTGACGAGTCCAACGGAGGCGGCGATGTCCTTGAATTCCTCGCCGCTCACCGTTTCCAGGCTCTTCCCCCTGGCCTTCAGTTTTTCGTTAATCTTCAAGGCCTTCTCCGTCATCCCGTCATGGGTCTCCCGCGAACCCCCTATCAAAGCAAAATTGGGGCCGGTGGTTACTCGTTTGTGGCCGTCAGAGTCGAGTCCAATCCCGACCAGCAGAGTCTTCCTTTTCTTATTCTGAGCCGGTTGTGGCATGTGGCGAAACTAAGGCGTGACGAGACGAAGTCAAGTCTCAGACCGATGGAATGCCTGCAGGGCGTATCAAAGGCTTCAATCAGAGCGGAGTTAAGGGGGAGGAGGCGGGCACCCGCGCGGGATGCCACGCCCCCTCTCTTTCTCCCCACCCCTAAGCGATGGAGGCCGTGACCCGCGGCCCGGGCCTCTGAAAGGTAAATCCTCCCGTCGAACCATTATCCCACAACGTGAGCGGCAAACTGACCGTGAACCGGGTTTCGCCACCCATCTCCGATTTCAAGCTAATCGTCCCACCCATTTTGCGAACGTTCATCTGGACGATGCTCAGGCCTATGCCGCGGCCTTCAATTCCAACGGCGTTGGAACATCTCACAAAGGGGTGAAACAGGTTGTCTTTCTCTCCTGGCGGGATCCCAATGCCTTGGTTGGAGACGCTCAGGAAAACCCGGCTGTGCGACACCTCGACGCGCACGCTGATGGGGGAGTCGGGAAAAGAATATTTTGCGGCGTTCTCAATCAGATTTCGCAACACTTGGTGAAGCAACACAGGCCGGCATCGAACCATGGCGTTTAGAATGCGGGGCACCTCGAGCGTTCTCGAACGCACGGGTGGAGGAAGAGTGCTGATCAACTGGTTGCAAAGCTCAGTCAATTCCACCAGAACTGGCTCCGAATGACTTCTCTTGTCGCCATGCTCATAGAGATCCAAGATCCGGCAGCGCGACTCCAGCAATTGGTTCAGGCTCACTTGCATGGCCTCCATGGTTTCGAAGGCGATCGGATCTGTGACCAGCTTTCGCAGCACGCACAACCCGCCTTGAATCGCCGCCAATGGACTGGCCAGATCATGCGCAATCGCGGCGGCCGCAGACACCAGATCTACCTCCCTCGCTCCTGTATCGGAGGCATCTTTGGGCATTTCAGGGCTCGGACTCATGCAACTGTTTCTCAGGCGGCCAACACCGGGATACACTTGATACATACGGATCATTAATCCGAATCTTTCACCAAATATTCCAATTCCAAATCTGTGGCAATCCACCGGTTTGATGCCTGCTCATGAAGCCTTAAAACGGCAGTTGCCCCTGTTGAATCTTCGTAAGATCACTGAGATACAGCCCTTCCAAACCACTCACCAGATCCATAGAGGACCTGCTTCGCTCTTCGCCAAACCTTTCTCAACCAGGCTTTTTGCAACTCTGCATGAGGTTCCACTGCCGTTCTCAGGTTAAAAAAACAACTCGCTCACCCCT
>SYMW01000281.1 GCA_005805305.1 Verrucomicrobiales bacterium | reverse complement strand
GGAATATCGGTCCTGGGCCAAAGCTCAACGTTGCAAGCGAGATCGCACCTTCCCCACCTTCAGAGACTTGATGAGTCGACGCCTCCACCAAGTCGTCGCACTGGCTGCTGGATCCCTAACCCGACTTTAGAACAGCCCTGGGGGCGACCGTGGCCCCTCGGAATGTCCTTGTCAGCCAGTTTGCTTTCGGCTAATCAGGGTTTGTTCCTCATGAAACATTGCGTGGCAAAGACCCGCGTCAACCGCACGGTCCACAAACGTAGGTTAGGAACCCACACTCGAACCACAACCTCAGAGACTACTTAATAATTATGACTGAAGCACAAAAACAGCTTTCCCGCGGCTGGTGGCCTAGTAGCCGCTCGAAGCTAAGACAAGGCCTGCTCGCCGGCATGGCGCTATTTGCCGGCACGATCATGGCGCAGGAACTCATTTATCAGGAAGACTTCGAAACTGACGGCGAAGCGGCCTCACCCAAGCGCTACACGACGATAGGACGCGACGTCTATGAGGTGGCTCGCATTCGCGGTGAGCTGGGCAATCAGGACCAAATCGGCCCGATTTATTTCGCGCACAACAACGAAGTCTCCTACACCGGCGTGCCGGCGCCTACGGGGGGCCGGCGCATGGTCATGGCCTGGGATCTGGCGATCACCGAAGCGGACACGAGCCCGGCGATGCTCCGACTTTTTGATTCGGCCGTGAAATGGCTGCTAAACAACAAGACAGGCGCCAAAATTGTCGTCACCCCGGCGGGCGCGAACCTGGGCGTGCTGGGCGAACGTTTGGTGGCGGCCGGCCACACCTTGGTCGACGACGACACCACGGTTCCGGATGAGCAAATCACCACGCTCGGTGACATGCTGTTCCACGCGTCAGGCGGCAGCCGGGGTGCTCGCGCGGCGTTCCCAATGATTGTCATCAACTCGGCCGATGCCGACGACGTGCTCACAAGCAGCATCGGCACTCCTGCTTTATTCCAGCCTGGCAAGGGATCCGTAAGCGCGGCAAGCCATCCGGGCGCTGGGGGTTTGACCGGTGACTTCGATGTCGCGAAAGCCGCTTTTACGTGGCAGTTGATGGGTGATACCCTCCCTTCCAACGCGACCATTCTCGCCTCGTTCACGCAGTCGGTTCCTCCATCAGTCGCCTCTCTCGCGGATGTGGAGGCCATGGTGGCGGGGACCAAGCAAAGCGCTTCAACCTCCGGAACGATCGCCGCTCTGGACTTCAACGACAACAGCGAAGGCAATTGGCCGGGGGGAGATCCCGTCCCCGGCGGCGCCACCGGAGTCTGGGGCGTCCGCGTCACAGGCAAACTGAACGTCACCACCGCGGGAACTTACACGATCGCGTCCGGCGCCGATGACGGCGTCCGTGTCCGAATCGACACCAACCGAAATGGGCTGGACGTTGCTGACACCATTATTTCCGACCCCGGTCCTCATGGACACACGATCATTTATGGCAACGTGACTTTCCCAGCCACGGGCGCATACGACATCGAAGTCCTGGCTTACAATTCTGGCGGAAACGGGGACATGGAGTTATCCGTCTCTCTCACAGCGGGCGCTGGAAAAACCGGCCTCGATGCGGACACCTCGGCGTGGGAACTGCTCGGAACCCCGGGCGCCGCCTCTCCCGTGAAGGCGCAGGGAGCATTTCAGGTCACGGCCTACACTCCCGCGGGCGGCGACGTGCAACGCACTCTGCCCCTGGTGATGCTGCTCAATGGTCCCAACGACACGCCGCCGGGGTCCGTTTTTGGTGGCGGACCTTTCGTAGGCCAGAGCGGTCAACGGTTCTTCGGTGGAGCTGGAATGAACAAATGGACTGTTCCCGAGACAACCGATCGCAGCGTCACGCTGCGTCCGGTCAGCGTCGCGGGCAAAACAAAGGTCAAACTCACGATCGCCGTCGCGGGCACATTCCTGGACTTCGAACGAAGCGGAGGGACCCGCGGCAGCGCGGATTATCTGGAAGTGGTTGTCGATACGGACGGAGCGGGACCGAAGGACTTTGAGCGCCTGATCTTCTTCACGGCCCCAACCGGAGCCGATAAATTCGTGGATGATTTCACAACCCGTCCCAAAAGCCCGACGCGACTAGGGCTCACGTTCAAAGACGTGACTTATGACATTCCAGCGGGCGCCACCGACCTCATCGTCGAGGTGCGCGCGCTGAGCACCTGGTGGAATGAAATCTTCGCGTTCGACAACATCCGCATTACGGCCGGCGATCTTCCGCCTGCCGGAACACCTGGACAGCCCACCGAGCTAGGTCAGAAGGTAAAGGGCTTCCAAGATGACTTCACTGGCGCGGCACGGGATCCCAACTGGGTGCCGCGCGGGCCTGGCGGGGATCTCTATAAACAAGGGGACGGCTTGCTCCGCGTGACGGTCAAAGCGTCCGATCCGAACCATCTCCTCTACGAAGCGGCTGGCTACAATAACACGGTTCAAGAGGTGCTCGCCCGCATACGCGTCACAGCCTTCGGCACCGGAGACCCGTCCCGCGCGGGCCTCGGCGTGGGTGTGCAAACCACCCCAGCCTCCGAACTCAGCCGCGGCATCAACCTCCACTTCCGTGACAATAACCAAGACGGCGTCACGGGCAAGCAATTCAAACTGCTCGACGACGCGCGGGCCTGGGGACCTGCCGGGCTCAAGGAAGATTGGGCCATCAACAGCTGGTACTGGATGCGCTTGCGCCAGGATCCCAACGCCAACGGTGGCACCGACGATGTCTTCGGCAAAGTGTGGAAGGCCGACGGCAAGACCGACGAGCCGAGCGATTGGCAATTGAAATGGAATTACATCCCGGCGCGAACTGCGCGCACGGGCTTCGCCGGTATCACCGGATCTAGCATCGAGGGGCTTGGCTCGTTTGAAGTGGATTACATCCTCATCAAAGCCGATGGACTGCCTGAGATCACTCCTAAGTGGGATCCCACGGGTCCCGCGGCCACGACCGCCAAGTTCACTGGGCTTCGCGCCGTGAGCGCGACCCAGATCGAGTTGGAATGGGTCGGCGCGGGTGTGCTCGAATCAGCCGACAGTCCCGCCGGTCCTTGGACCGCTGTGGCCGGGGCGTCGAGTCCTCGTAGAATAACCACGTCAGGCGCCGCGAAGTTTTATCGCCTGAAGCAATAGTCAGGCTCGGCTTAAGCCTTGAACACGCAACGACCGGGAGCCCGCTCCCGGTCGTTCGCTTTTCCATGGGCATTCTCCTTGAAACCCTGCTGAAACGAATCATCTTCGTTCAGGTGGGCGCGCTTTGTTTCCCCCCTATTTCGTAAATCTCCAGGCAACGCTTGCAGGCACCCTGTTCCGGGGTCCAACTTGGAAAGTCACCCAAAAGCAGGCTCACGATTCCGGGGCTTAAGGCGCTCGATTCCGCCCATTCGAAGGTGGGGAAATGACAGAGCGGGCATGAGCCGCCTGGCATTGGCGCCGCGGCCTGGCTGAGATCTCGCGGGTCGGCGGCCAGGGAAAGGAGCTCGTCGTGAAGAGGACGGGCGTTGGTCCAATGAAACTCGAAGACCCGGCTTTGCCGCACCTCGATCCAGAACGCGAAGGCCCGATCGAAAGCGGCCTTGTGCGCGGCGCGGCTGCTCGCTGCAAGCGGGTCCGATGGTGCAAGGCGCCCATCAATGGTGATATCCCAAAGCAGCCGATAGCGGTCGCGCACCAGGCGCCGCTGAGTCGGGTTTAGTTCCCCCAGATTCAGGCGTGGCGAATAGCCAAACGCGGGATCAACCATGTCGTGCAAATGCAGGTACTCCCGCCGAAGGAAATGAAGCAGGGCTGAGTCCCGTTCCAACCGCTCCATCCGGAGAGCCACCATCGCATTTCGTCCGTTGCCGGCGTCGACGTAGAGCTCCGCGCCTTCCTCGCTAGGCGCGCGTGCCTGGCGAAAGCCAAGAATGTTCAACGATCCTTCCAGCAACGGATAGTCTGCCAAAAGCCCTCTCAAAAGCGGCTCCAAACCCCATTCTCGAAACCAATCGAAATGCACTTGGAAAAACTCCGCATTTCGCTTGTCGGGGTCGGCAACGGAATAGCAGCGCTCGCGTTGGGCATAGAAGTGGCGGACTTGGAGCGCGGTCGCGCCAGGGCGACGGCCGCTGGCGCAGAGAAAGACGGCGGCTTCCACGAAGTCGTCGTCGTAGCGAAGTTGCATCGGTCAAAACTCCCAATCCCCCGTCGAATGCCTGGAACCGCGGGACCGTTCAAGCCCCCGGATCCTCCATCCTGGTTCACGTTACCGGAAGCGGTCAGAAGTTCACCGCAGTCACCTGGAGATTATTTCATCGAATTCCTTGTCGACGAAGGCTTGCATGGTGCGTGTCCGCACATTCCCGAGAGCGGCCAGCTCCGTCAATAGATGCAATATCTTCTTTTCGCTTTCTGCGCATAAGATGAGCACGCCATCACATTGGCCCATCGTCCAGTATTGTCCCTCGACTTGAACCCCCGCCTTGGCGGCGAGTTGGTCGAAGGCATGAGCGCGGGCTGTCGATTGCTTGACGTGTTTCGCCCCTTGATCGGTGAATTGCAGCAGGGTGATGTATCGAGCCATAACGGTTTCCTTTCTATTTTCGCGGTTTTCGATATGCTTTTTTTTTATTACTCCGAGGGATAATGAACGGCTCCAGGCGGGAGATTGGTGATGCCGCAACTGGCGCAAAGCGATTCGGAAGATTCATCAATGGGCCGGAACAGCAAATCCTCGCTGCCGGGAGCGATGTTCAAGCGGGAGCAATCCTCCGTGATGTATTCCCGAAGGAAACCGGCGAGTGCACCAAGCGGGGTGTCCCCGGCCATGCGGGCAAGCCCCCGGGCGAACGCGGGCGCCCATCGACCAAGATGTTCGCGCAAAAACTTCTTCCGCGCCTCGCGGCACAGGTCAATCTTTTCGTCGTCGAACTGGCGCTCCATCGCGTATGCTTCCTTGGCGGCAAGCACGGACAGGAACTCGAGCTCGATGCTGATATGATCCTGGCGCTCGGCGGCGTCGGGCGCCATCTCCAGACCGAACGCCACATAAAATGCACTGATGTCCGCCAACCGATGAGGTTGAAAGAGGGGGTCGGCCTTGATGTCTGCATACTCAATCTCATTCATCGGGCAGTCGCCGCGAACCGTATGCCCAAAGCATTCGACATACGAGTGATGGAAGTCGTTCCAAGCATCGAGTTCGAACCGCTTGGTGAGTTCCCTTGCGGCATCGGCAAACGAAGCAGGAGCGGCGGGCGCCAACTGGGTCACCGCCAGCCAGAAATCTGACTTTGTGGATTCCCCCGTGAGCCACCTCCATCCCTCTGGATCCGGATCCTCGAAGGCTTTCGCAAGAAATCGGCAGAGGTACGAAAGCGCCAAGGCTGTATCGATCTCCGACTGGATGGGCGCAGCGCGGCGCGCGAGAGGTCTATCATCACTCGAAATGGCCGCTCCATCGACTGGCATCGAAGTCGCCACAATGGAGTCGGACGGATCGGCCGCCTCGTAGTTCTCAAAGATCGATCTGCGGGGCGGGGGCTCGCCGACGCCGAATTCAGAGTTTAGCGGGATGTTAGATGGAGTTGGCATGTTTGTCCGGGCGCACATGAAAGGGTTCCTCGACCTTGGTCTCGATGATCTTAACACCGTCCTGGGAGTAGCCGATGATAGTATCGTCGTACATCGTGAACTTCTTGCCGCGAATCTCCGTCTCGAAAATCTTTGGACCCTCTTTGATCTCGTATCGAAAGCAAATGCGCTGATCCTTGCCGAAAAGCTGCAGCACGGCCAACAACTCCCGATCAGGCGTGGCATAACGTTCGATCGCGGCGTCCACACCCGGGCCGAACATTTGCTTGAGATAGGCTCTGGGCACCCAGCGGGGCGGAATGTAGTATCCATTAGGTTCGGTGCCGAACTGCGGATAGAGTGGGAGAGCAACTTTGGCGACGTGGATGAGGTAGTAGAGCGGGTTGTAGCGGTCTTCTTTCCAAGTGCCTTCTTTGTTGATCTTCACGAGGCCTTGAAGTCGGATCTGGCCGACGCAAGCCGACATGCACCGCGTTTGCATTGGCAGGCCTCCGCTGGATGGGTCGCGGCCCTCGACCCGCGGAAAGCAGCCGATGCACTTTTCGCTAGTCCGTGTGGTGCCACGGTAGTACGTCTTCTTGTAGGGGCATGCTTCCATGCACTTGCGGTAGCCCCGGCAGCGTTCTTGATCAACCAGCACGATGCCGTCTTCCGGCCGTTTGTAAATGGCGTTGCGCGGGCAAGCGGCGAGGCAGGCAGGGTAAGAACAATGGTTGCAAAGCCGGGCCAGGTAGAAAAACCAGGTCTTATGCTGGGGCGAGGTCTCACCCTCTTTGAATGACAGTTGACCCCGTTGACTCTTCTCAGCCCCGGCCGGATTGTCCTCGAATCGGTTCGGAGCGGCCCATTCCTCATCCGTAGGCAAGTAGCCCAGCGCCTTTTGCGCGCCCTCGGGACTGATGTTGGTCTTTGCCGCCTCGAAGATGGTCTTTCCCTTGAATTCGCCGTAGGGGGCTTTCAAATCTCTCGGCGCGCCTTCCCATTTCTGGCCGCCCGGATTGGCCTTCTCGAGCAGATCGAGGGTCTTCACATCCCAATGATGGGGATAGCCTCCATAGGGCTTTGTCTCGACGTTGTTCCACCACATGGCCTCCTGGCCTTTCGAAAATGTCCATGTGGACTTGCAAGCCATGGTGCAACTTTGGCACCCAATGCAGCGGTTTAGATTGAAAACGAAGGCGAACTGTTGATTGGGATAGGCCGCCTCGTAAGGGAAGTCCATCTCGCGTCCGAGCTGCCAGTTAAAGACGGTGCTCATGGTTTATTGAAATGGTTGAGAGAGGTTAGAGGTTCAGTTTCGGGGCAGGGTTGCCAAGCGGGTCCATCGCCGGCGCGTCCGGTCCGTGAGTATATTCCGTCTCAATCGAGCGATTGCCGCAGCCGCTCCCGGCTCCACAGGAGCAACCGGAATCCGACGTGGCGACGCTGGATGGGGATGTCTCCCCGCTGGCTCCCGCCTGCCCCCGGGGATCGGTCGCGGAAGCGGCACCGGGCCATTGAATCGGGCGACCCCAGCGCGCAAAAACCTCCGAGATGATTCCGCGAATAAACGGCTCGCCCCGGTTCTGAAAGACCATGTTGGGACCTGTGTAATGAGGGTTTCGAAACAACCCGAGCACTTGCTTATGATTGTAACCCATCCTCATGAACTCCTCGGTGAAACACTCCACCATTTCAACACTCGTATCCTCCGCCGTGAGAAACACGACGCCGTTCAATTCCAGGGGGTCGTCTAGATCGAACTCGTCTTTCGGCATGGAATCACAGGGTTGCGAGCCGCTCTCATTCGAAGCTCTGGTTTCCCGAGCCCTCACCCATCGTTCCCGCCAGGTATTTCTTCATCGTCTCGTTCTCGACGCCTGGCGACATGCCCTCAAGGCCGGGCTTCCAAGCGCCCCGGCCGCCGATGCCCCCATCCTCAGCTTTCGACACGCGCACGAGGCATTCCTTGGGGACCGTGTTCACGGCGTGGTTGTCCGCTTCTCCACCGAAAATGAAGCTCATGTTGACCTTTGCCTTGTGGAAGAGGGTGTCTGTTTGGTGCATGGGCATGTGCCAGTTGCGGTTGATGGATTGCTGCGAGCCGAAGCGGAAGTTTGAGATGTAACCTTCGTCCGTGAGCGAAAGGCCGTCAGGCCTTGTTTGCTGTGCTTTCACCGTCTTTTCGGTCGCGATGAACGAGCCATGTTTCATCATGATGACGTGGTAGGGATACGCGGCGTTGAAGGTCACACGCAACATGCACCGGCTGACCTTGTAGAACGGATCGCTGGGCGTCGCGCCGAGATAGGGGCGGTCCGCGGGGTTGGCATCCACATACACATAGTCGCCATCCTTGAGGTTGAGGTCCCGCGCGGCTTGGGGATTCATGTGGAGCTGGTGCTCTCCCACGTTCGGCAAACGCTTGTCGATGCGGTAAGGATCCCCGAAGTTTGAGTTCAAAATAAGATGCCAGTCCACATTCGCCCAAGAGGAATGCACAGAATGGCGAGACTTGGGCGTGAGGCAATAGAAGTGAAACCCCTTTTCCCAAAGATAATTCTTCGTGTTCTTGGCCTCTCCCCACGGCAGCTTCACGTTGCGCACCGTGCGATCGTCCCAATGCTCCGCGGCCAGGCCGATACCGAAATCATTCGGGCGGACCCAGGGGTTGGAGCTGATGATGACGTTCGGCAAATACGGCGTGGCCTCCGGGCCTTCGCGATGCACGATGAAGTTCTCACCGCACTCAATCGCCGTCGGGTCGTCGCTGTAGGAGTGGAGCCGGCCGGTGTCAGTGTAGAAGGGATAACTATCATGCACCTGCTCGTAGAACGGGATCCGTGGATAAGTGCGGAAATTCATCAACGCCCCCCCAGGAGGCCCGTACTTTCCAGCCATGATGTCCTCCAGCCTGTAGCCCGACGTCGTCGTTGAGGAATCCAGCAGCCGCTGAAGATACACTTTCCTCTGCCCCTTGTTCTCGAAGTGGAAATAAGCCTCGAACCGCTTGTCCCCCGTCACCTTCGACAATCCTTTGGCTATGCCAGCCAAGATCGAGAGGTCGTCCTTCGAGTCATAGACCGGTTTGATGCCGCCCTTCCAGACTTGCAGGAACGGGTTTGAGCAACTCGCGGTGACTTCGAGATCTTGAAACTCAACCCAGGAGTTTGCGGGCAAACCAAAATCCGCCTGCTCAATCGAGGCTGTCATCTGGACCTCGTTGGACACGATCAGCTCGACCCTCGGGTTCACGTTCTTGATCACCCCATAAGCCCATTTCGCGTTGTTGATGAGGTTCACGTTGGTAAAGAAGATCGCCTTCGTGGGCGTCGGCATGTGGGTCTTGCCCGTGAAAACCTTGCGGCCTTCCTTCGGCGTCTGGACGATCAGCGGGATGTCGCCATGGTTCCAATAAGCCGGCTCCTCGTCTTTGGCGTAAGCGTGGGCGTGGATGTCCCGGCCATTGGCGCGCGGATCCAGATTCGGCTCGAAGGGATCTTCGGCAACCCATCCTTTGAAGCCAGGCCCAGTCAGCTTGCTCCCCTGGAACAGGGCGGCTTTGTAATTTCCCGCCCAGCCATGGCACCCCGCTCCTCGCTCGCCAATGTTGCCAGTCAGCATGACGGGCAGATAAGCCGCCCGATTAGCTTCGGTGGCATGAAACCAGTGGTTGATGCCCTCACCTTGATGGATCGAAACTGGCTTGATGGTCGCGATATCTTTCGCGAGTTGGAGGATCAGCGCCTTCGGACTCGATGTGATCTGCGACACCGAATCCACGTCATAATCCTTCAGATGCACCTGATACTGTGTCCATGCGGTTTTCACTTCGACCTCGGTGCCATCGACGAGCCGGATTTTCCACGAGCCGTCGAGCGTTGGATCGATGCCGGACTTCCTGAGAGTTTCGCCTACCATGTCTCGCGTGAGCGCTTTTGGACCCTTGGTGACGGCGTCCCAGACCACGTAATCCCCGAGCCTCTTGTGCTGATCATCGGTGATGCCTTGAACCTTTTTGCTGGGCCCATCGGCCGGAAGCGTGCTTGAGTAATTCGGGAACACCTCAGCGGCGCGCAATCGCTTGAGTGTGTCCGCCCGAATAAGGAGCGGGAAATCGGTAAAGGCTTTCACGAATGGCTCGTCATACCACCGGTTGTCCATGAGCACCCGGGTCACGCCCAGCCAGAGCGCGGCATCGGTCGAGGGGCGGATCGGCAGCCAGTAGTCGCACTTGGTTGAGGGCGCGCCATACTCAGGGGCGATGATGACGATCTTGGCCCCGCGTTCCATGCACTCGATGAACCAATGGGCATCGGTGATTTTGTTTTCCACGAGGTTCTTGCCGTTCATGATAATGAGCTTCGAGTAGCGCAAGTCGTTGAAGTCGCACTCGGAGTTCTGCAGCCCATGAACCCATGGCTGGCCAGGCGCCTGATCGCCGTGCCACGTGTAGTTCGACCAGTTGCGGCCGGCCTTCGCATCTTCAGGTTCCACACCTCGGACATGCGCGTCCAGCAGCGCCATGGAGTTGCTCAGCCGATACATGCCGTATTTCCCCAGGACTCCGAGCAGCCCCATTCCTCCTCGGAATTTCAGCGTGCGGGTCCCGGCGCCACCCATCTCTTCAATCATCTCAGGGGGATAGCCTTGTTCCTTGAGCAGGCTGGCCCCTGGCTCGCCGCTGTAGCGCGCGGCGATGGCTTTGAGCCCCCGGCCAATGTAGGTGAAGGCGTCCTCCCAAGAAACTTTGGCGAATTTGTCCGTCCCCCGGGAATCGAACTTGTACTTCGCGCGAAGTTCCTTGGTGAGGTATGGAAAGCCGTCATCCGCCCATCGCTTCCACCCCATCCGGACGATAGGATGTTTCAGCCGGAACGGTCCGTAAACAATGCGGTGGAATGTGTAGCCTTTGGCGCAATGGCGGTTTCCCCAGTTGGACGACGCCTTATTCCCGTAGAGATCCGCGTAGGTGCCCACGTCGTAATGCTCTCCCATTCGCACGATGACGCCATGCCGGACGTGCGCGGTCACGCGGCAGTTGTGAGTGTCATTCGGCGCGCAGACCCATGAAAAAGAGTGATCGTAGGAATACTGGTCTCGATAAATCTTCTCCCATCCTCGATTGGGGTAGAAGGCGAGCGGATTGCCGAACTCGTCAGCGGAGGTTTGCGCTTGCAGAAAACGCAGCGGCAGCATCTGAGCGGCCGCCAGACCCGCCCCCGCGAGCCCGCTGCGTTTGATGAAGTCGCGCCGAGAAAGGAAATTGTCGCTCATGTCGTTCCTCTTTGTTTGGCCGTCTCCGATAAAGGGTCCGTTCAGGGGTCCAAGACCAAGTAATGCCAGTGGCTCACGACCTTGCGTCCGTTTCGGTCGCGCTGCTCTCCATTCCATACTGCGAAGGCGACCGGCACGGATTTGCCAGCCTGAAATTTGACGTCGTCCGGGTCTTTCGACTTGAGATCTCGCACGACCACCACGCTCCAGTGGCCATCACGCCACACGCCCAGACCACCGACATTTTGGCCTTTCGGAGGCTGTGTCTTGAAGGATCCAAAACCACGCGCGTTCGCGTCCTCCACCGGAGACGTGATCCTTTGACTGGCCTGTAGATTTCCGGCGGCTTCGGCGGTGCGAAAAAGCGCTTGAGTTTCAAAATACTTATCCACATGCATCGAAGGATAGGCGGTGTTCACATCCCTTCGTTCCCCGGCCACATCCTGTTGCCACCCAGATTTCCACATCCAGATGTTCACCGGGTTGCCCGCGTCTCCCATGCCAAGGAACGGAGTCGTGCCGTTGATGGAAAACTGCAACGCAACGGCGTCTTGAAAATCCTGAACTCGAACCGGCGCGCCGTTGGCGATGCCATCCCGCCACTGCAACAGAATGGCGAGACGCCGGCCGTCGTGCAGCGCGGTGACGGCCACTGCTGGCACCGGATACGGCTCCGGCCAAAGAGGATTTAGCGGAACGCGAACGCTCTCAAACTTTTCCCACGCCACATCCGTGGGGGACGTGACAAGCTTGTGAACACGCCTCGCGTGGAGGTTCGCGTCGGCGGGTTGGAGAATCTCGTTCACCTCGGCGTCTTTGCGCCGCAGCGACTGGATGTAAAGAACCAAGGCCCAGCGGTCCTCCGGCTTCATGATGTCATCCCCGTAAGAGAGCATAGGGGTCCCCGCCATCCCATTGTGAATGCGCAAATATAAATCGCGCCCGGTTGAGCCGCCACGGAAGGAGCCGATCGTGAAATCACGCGGCGGCAAGGGCAGCCCCCAAGTGTCCTTCAGCGTGGGCGCCGACGGACCGTCGCCCGCGCCGGTTTCCCCATGACAGGCATTGCACGCCAGCTTCGTGAAAAGTTCCTGTCCTTTGACCAACGCCTCCACGGTCGCACCAGGTTCGGGAGGCACCGACACCGGAGGTTTTATTTCCCCCGCGGCTCGAGCCAAATCAAATTTGTTGACGCGCTTGCCGTTGGAATCAGTGTCGAATGTGAGCCACTTCACATAACGCACCACCGCGTGGCGTTGCGCTTCGGACAGGTAACTGAAGCCCGGCATAGAACTCCCAGGCATTCCCCGCGTGATGGTCTGGAACAAATCTTCGTCCGCTGGGAGCGATCCCGCGGGTGTTGATTGAACCTTGAATAGACCTGAGTTGAAGTTTCGAGGCTTGGGGAAAAGCCAGACAGTAGCCGGCCCGTTGCCGTCTCCACCGATGCCGTGGCAAGCCGAGCAGTGTTGCTCGTAAACTTGACGACCCAACTCCATGTCTCCAACGGCCCCCGAGCCGCGGTCAGGATTACTGGTGGTTTGAGCCCCGGCTAGCGAAATGACACCCCCCATCGACAGCGTGAGCACCCCGGCAATCGCAGCGGCTTTCATAGGGTGGAATAGTGTCGCCATTCCCCAACCCACGCCTTGATCCGCGTCAACTATTCGAATTTTTGCGGAGGTCCCGAGCTCCTTGGCTTCCGGTGATTCTGAAACACGGGCGATTGCCAGAGGCCGGCTTGATCGATCCTGGCGCTTCATTGGAGGTCACACTCTTGCCCCAAAGCGCCCAACGCACTCGCCCTCCATTGGCAACTTCTACCCCTCTGTTAATCAATCCATCGTTTCGGGACATGATTCATCTCCCACGCCAGCGGTTCTTCTCGCCTAACACAGCACTCGACAAATTTCGCCCGCCGCCTGAAACCCTCGGTCAGCAATGTCTTCGACGTGGCGCGAGCGCGCGTCCCCTCATCAATCGAAGCGGCCATCCCACGCGCATCGCCGCTAAAATTCGTCGACTCCCCCGATTTTCCTTGGAATTCTCTCTCGACTCTTTAGTCATCTAGATGGCATGGAACCTGATACCGAATCCTCCCAGCCACAGACGTCGCTCCCTCCGCCCACTCTGAAGGAGAGCTTTGTGAGGAGGCATCTGCCGTGGGTCCTCTCTGCCGCGCGCCGCCAGGTGTCGACACTTGGCCAAGCCGACGAAGTGTGCCGCGCTGTGTTCGCCGCCGCTGAGAAGTCCAAAGTCTACACCCGCCCGAAGCGTTATGAGGCCGAGTGGCTCTTCCGCGCAGTGGCTGCGGCGGCGAAACATCTGCGCCGCCGCGAGCGAATTCCAGCAAAACAGCTGCTGAAGGAAAACGCGGCTGTGTTGAACGAGCCGGCCGATTCGACATGGCGAAGAGTTTCCGGCACGATCGACCAGATCATCGCCTCGCTCAATCCGCGGATCCGTCGAGTCGCGGTTCCCTCCCTGCTGGCTCAATCGTCAACTCAAGACATCGCTCAAGCTCTTCGTTTCTCGGAGCCCAAGGCAGCTCGTCGAGCCGGAAAAGCAGCCCGCTTAGTCGCAGGCAAGCTGCGAAGAATCGATCCCTCCTTGTCAGCCGGCAATCTCGCGGCGCGGATGGCCGAGCAAACTCCGGCCGACACCGAATATCTGTCAGCACCCATCATTCATCCCATTCACGTCGACGCCTCCATTGACCGTTTAGCAAGGAAAACGTTAAGCACGCTTTGGTGGGCGCATCCCTGGAGATGGTTCCGACGATTGGCCGCGGGAGTCGCCCTGTTCGTGCTTCTGCTGTTCACAGCCGGTTTCGTCTTGGTGAAAACTGGCCGCATGGAGGAATTCGCCTCGTGGGCGATGGAGAAGATCATTTCGGCGCAAATGGCTCGAAGTGATGACGATCAATGGCCCCCGAAATCGCCGTTGCCAGAATGGGCCACCCACGCCGGCAACCCCCGCATCTCGGCAGCCGGAGCGAGCTCTCTGGACGAGTTTTACCAAACCACCAATGTGTGGTCGACGCACTTCGTATTTGATTCAAAGCAGTGGGAAGATCTTGGTCCCGGGCGCGTCCGCCGGGTCACGATGATGAGCAGCGGCGGAGGCATCAACTTAGTGAACACGAATGCTTCAAGGAACGGCTTGGCGGGCGTTCTCGGCTACGAATTTCCTTGGTCTTCAGCGCGGCTCGAACTGGGCGGCATCACGATTTCAAATGTCGGGGTTCGATTCAAGGGCAACGGAACTTACTGGGGCGCGGCGCATCGCGTGAACCGTCCCAAGCGCCCCTACAAGGTCAATCTCGCAAAGCAAGAGCCTGACCAGAATCTGGCGGGCGCTAAAATGTTGAATTTCGGAAACCTGGTTGCGGACGGTTCGTCACTGAACGACGCGCTGGGTTATGAATATTTCCGCGAAATTGGTGTTCCAGCTCCCAGGACCGCGTATGCCTTCGTGAGCATCACAATCGCCGGTCAGATGGAGAGACGCCCTCTGGGACTCTATGTGATGGTCGAAAACCTGGATTCGCCGTTTCTCAAAAAATGGTATGGCTCGAAAAAAATGACCCTTTTCAAGCCTGTCACGCTCACTCTTTTCAAGCACTTGGGCGATGACTGGAAGGCCTACGAGCGGATCTATGACCCCAAAACGAAAGCATCCCCGGAAGCGACACAGCGCGTGATCGATTTCGCTAAATTGGTCACGAACGCGGATGACGCGACATTTGGGGCGCGCGTCGGAGAGTTTATCGATCTTGAGGCGTTCGCGAAGTTCATCGCCGGATTGACCCTCCAATCGAGCTACGACGGCTTCTTAAACAACGGTCAAAACTACTTCATGGTTCACGATCCGGAGTCGAATCGATTCAGCTTCATCCCATGGGATCTCGACCACTCCTGGGGAGAGTTTCCCTTCAACGGCACTCCCCAGCAACGCGAGGAGAGCAGCCTATTCCATCCGTGGGTCGGCGAAAATCGCTTGCTGGAGAGGATGATGCGGGTGGCGGAATTTAAAGCCATTTATCGAAAGGAATTGGAGCGGCAACTGGCCAAGCACTTTATTCCAGCCCGGCTCCTCCAACGAGTGGACGAAATCGCGGCCGCCATTCGGCCTGCGATCCAATGCGAGTCCGCTTCAAGACTGAGCCGGTTCGAGCGCTCGGTTCAAGATTGGGAGTTGCCTCAACCGGAGGGCGTCGGCGGCTTCGACGCTCACTCCGAGCCATTCCGCATCAAGCGGTTCATCGCAGCCCGGGCCGCGTCCGCGCGCGACCAACTGGATGGGAAGACGGCGGGACACGTCATGCCTTTCCCCGGAGGCCCAAAGCGCCCCGACGAAGGCGAAGCGGGGGCAAAGCGGGAGTAACCCTTGCAGCCACTCAAATCGCCGACGCGACCAAGTCCCCAAGCTGACTGGTGGTATGCCCCATCTTTCCAGCCGCCAGGCTCTTGACCTTCTCCCGAGTCACTTTGATGACGGACGCCTCGATCGCTTTGGCGGCCTCGGATTCACCAAGAAAGTCGAGCATCATCGCGCCAGCGCAAATGGCGGCGAGCGGATTGATGACGCCCTGCCCTGTGTACTTGGGAGCGCTGCCGCCAATCGGCTCGAACATGCTCGCGCCGGCGGGGTTGATGTTGCCCCCAGCGGCAATCCCCATGCCCCCCTGAATCATGGCTCCCAAGTCGGTGATGATGTCGCCAAACATGTTGTCGGTCACGATCACGTCAAACCACTCCGGGTTCTTGACAAACCACATCGTCGTGGCGTCCACGTGCGCGTAATCGCGCTGAATGTCTGGAAAATCCTTCTTGCCGACTTCATGAAATGCTCGCTCCCACAAATCAAACGCAAACGTCAGCACGTTGGTCTTCCCGCAAAGCGTGAGTTTCTTATCCTTGTTTCGTTTGCGGGCGTATTCAAAAGCGTATCGGAGGCACCGCTCCACGCCCCGGCGTGTATTGATGCTCTCCTGGACTGCAATCTCGTGGGGTGTGCCTTTGAAAACGAATCCTCCTGAACCCGTGTAAAGGCCCTCGTTATTTTCTCGGACCACCACGAAGTCGATGTCCTTCGGTCCTTTGTCCTTCAGTGGGCAGAAACGCTCGTCATACAGCTTCACCGGCCGCAGGTTGATGTATTGTTCCAACTCGAACCGCAACCGCAGCAAAATGCCCTTCTCCAGAATCCCTGGCTTGACATCCGGATGGCCTATCGCCCCAAGGAGAATTGCCGGGAATCCTCGAAGCTCTTCGACCACGCTGCTCGGGAGCGCCTCGTTGGTTCTCAAGTAGCGGTCCCCTCCCAAATCGTAGTCTGAGTAATTGAGTTTGAAGCCGAATTTGGCGGAGGCAGCCCCCAAGACCTTCACGGCTTCTTTAGTCACTTCCGGACCCGTGCCATCCCCGCCGATCACCGCGATATTATAACTTTTCATGTTCAACAATCGATTCCGTCACATCCACCAAGCACCAAGGACATTAGAAGGGCGCGATGCTAATCACTGGCCGAACGGTGGCAAAGGAATTTTATCGGGGGATATTCGCGCGCGTTCCCCTGAATCCTTCCCAGACGCCAGACTCTAGACTCCCAACTCGCCCGGACCTTTGCCCCCATTGAGAAGAAACAACACCGCCATCCGCACCGCCAAGCCGTTGGTGACTTGATCCAAGATCACGGACCGGCCACAATCGGCAATCTCGCTGTCGATCTCCACGCCGCGATTGATCGGCCCTGGATGCATGATCAAAGCGTCTGGCTTGATCCTCGCGAACCGTGTCTTGTTCAAGCTGTATAAATTCGTGTACTCACCAATGTTGGGGAACATCGTCTTTCGCTGGCGCTCATGCTGGATGCGAAGGAGATTGATGATGTCGGCATCCTCGATGGCTCGATCCACGTTATGCGTCACCGTGCAACCCATCTGTTCAAATGTGCGGGGCACCAGCGTCGAGGGGCCACACAACGTCACCCGAGCCCCCAGCTTCAGCAAAGCCCAGATGTTCGAGCGGGCGACGCGGCTAAACAGGATGTCGCCCAAGATCGTCACGTTAAGCCCTTCGATGCGCCCTTTTTTCTCCCGGATGGTGAACGCGTCCAGCAAAGCCTGGGTCGGGTGTTCATGCGATCCGTCACCGGCATTGATCACGGAAACATTCACGACTCTCGACAGGAAGTGAGGGGCCCCGGCCGCTGAGTGCCTGATGACGATCATATCCGCATTGAGGGCCTCGAGGTTCCTAGCCGTGTCCCTCAGCGTCTCCCCTTTCTTGAGCGACGAGGACTCCACGCTGAAATTCACCACATCGGCTGTCAACCGATGCGCCGCCAACTCAAAACTGATCCGCGTTCTGGTCGAAGGCTCCACGAAGAGGTTCACCACGGTTTTTCCCCGAAGAGCAGGGACTTTCTTGATGGCGCGCTCCCCGACCGCCTTGAATGCCTTGGCGGTATCCAGCACCAACTGAATCTCTTCGGCGGACAGGGACTGGATGTCGAGCAGATGTTTCCTGGACCAATTCATAAGACTTCGAGACTGACCAGATCCTCGCCCGATTCCTCCCGAAGCCGGACCTCGATTCTTTCGGACTTCGTGGTGTCGACTTCCCGTCCCACGAAATCGGGCTGAATGGGCAATTCCCGATGCCCCCTGTCGATCAGCACCGCTAATTGAACCCGCTGCGGCCGGCCAAAATCGTTGAGAGAATCCAGAGCCGCCCGTGTTGTTCTTCCGCTGAAAAGCACGTCGTCCACCAGCACCACGGTCTTCTGATTGACGTCGAACGGGATGTGGGTCGTAAAGATTTCCGGGGCCAGCCGGCGGTCGAGATCGTCGCGATGCATGCCGACGTCCAGCGTGCCAATGGGCACCGCATGCCCCCACAAGGCCTCGAGCGCCTGTCCCAAACGCTGGGCCAAATAGGGCCCCCGGCGCTGAATTCCAATGAGCACAACGCCTGAGCTATCGCCGTTGCGTTCGGCGATTTCATGGGCCAGACGAGCCAAGACCCGCCGCAGCTCCGCGGAAGTCATGAGCACTCTGGATGTTGTCTTCTTGACCGTATTCGGCATGCGGCTTCGGAAGATAGGGGAATCGGGCAGTCTTGCCAAGGCTGCTTGCTGCGATCTTCAAGATAAACTTCCCCGAGGTCGTGGAAATCGCTCTGCCAGCCGAAGGCGTCTTCCACAACTTCGTCTTCGTGAGCAACCGCTTGACCTACCCGATGCAGGCCTACAAAATCACGCACGGCCTCTGGGGCGTGGGGCAGATGATGGTCACGAAACGCATCGTGGTGGTGGACGGCGACATGGACGTGCATAACGCCAACAAGATCACCGCTGGCTATTCGGAAACGCGACTTGATATGGGCAGCCCTCCATGAGAGTATGGGTCGCCATATTGTATGAAAACAACCATCGAAATTGCTGACGACCTCTTTGAGCGCGCCCAACGTGTCGCCCGCAAGGAGAAGACGACATTTCGCGCCCTGACCGAGCAGGGCCTGCGGTTGGTGTTGGCGGGCAAGCACGGCAAGCCCAAGCAACTCCCACCCCTGGTCACGGTTCGCGGCAGCGGTCTGACCGACGAATTCAGAAACGCCTCCTGGGACAAAATCCGAGATGAAATCTACCGGGGGCGCGGCACATGATTGCGGTGGACACCAACTTGTTGATTTACGCGCACCGCGAGGACAACGAGTTCCACGCGGCGGCGAAGGATTCGGTTGATTCCTTGCGCCATCGGCCGGCAGCCTGGGCCATTCCGTGGCCCTGCATCCACGAATTCATTGGTATCGCCACACATCCCGGCATCTACAAACCGGCGTCCGCCCTTGCAGAAGCGCTGGGTTTTGTGGACTCCCTGCTCGCGTCCCCGCAACTGCACCTGCTGGCCGAGAGCCACGGCTACTTCGAGAAGTTGCGTGACATTGCCACCCTGGCGCGGCTGAAAGGCCCGCGCATTCACGACGCGCGCATTGTCGCGCTCTGTCTGCATCATGGCGCAAGCGAACTGTGGTCGGCGGATCGCGATTTCTCCGCCTTTCCGCAACTCAACGTGCGCAACCCGCTGGTAAAAAAGTGAAGCCGTCCGGCGTGCTCGACCACGCGACGCGAGAAATCGCCAGCGGCAGCAAACTCGGCAATGACGCGACGAAGAAACTGCCGGGCGAAGGCTTCGAAAGCCCCTGGCCGCCGATGATCAGGATGAATGATGACGTTAAACGAAAGATGGCCGGCATGAGGAACGGAGTGAACTTGGCGGAACAGGCTGGGGCGACTCTCTGACCCTGCTGGATGTGCAAAGCGACCGAAGCCGGTTCCTACGCGCCCGTGATGGGCGATGGGCGGCCGCTTTCGCTGATGTGCAGAGGAGATTCCACATCCGCCACACCCTTTGCAACGGAGGCGACGGCAAGTCCGATGACCGGTGCTACCCAGCGATACACAGACGGACGCGCCGAAACAAAACTCAAAGTCGGGCTCCCTCGGAAGGCTTGATGCGGCTCAGGACATTTTTCAACCCGCCAACGGCCCCTCCGTAAGCCAACCGTCGTTCGGCCAGCGCCGGCGCAATGATGGTTGCGCGCACATCAATATCGCTGCAAAATAACTCTCGCCAGAGTATTTGGGTGTTATGCGTGGGGTTGGAGGCGCTTTCTTCGTCAAACGCCGGGCGAAAGATGTCCACCACCCGCCTTAGCGCCCGCACCAGTTCCTCTTCGTCAGGATGCCCGGTCTTTTCGCGCACGAGTCTGAATGCTTGCAGGTCTTTTTCCTCGAGTCGCTTGATCTTGGAAACAAGGATGTCAATCGGGTGCGGAAAGGTGAATGTAACGTGCCGCCGCCCGCAACGAAAGGCCCGGACAAACCATTCGGGGCTGACGGTGAACGCGGCACTGGCGCAAGGCTCGACATAGATCTTTGCCTGACCTTTGAGCAAACCGGCGCGCTGACAGTGCTCTGCGATGTCGTCGTTGGAGATGACATCCACATCACCGCTCAGAAAATGGGAATCTATCCCCAACTGAAGCGGCGAAGAACCGAACACAATGATCTCCCATCCGCGATCGTCCGGCAGCGCGTTCACGAGTTGATCCAACACCTGGCCAGCGGGAGCGTGCGCATCTCAGATTTTTGCAAAGGCAGAGTAAGGAGAGACTGCTAAGGCGTTCAAAGTTGGGGTGAGTGGGGGGATAAGAGTGGGTTGATTGGTGGTAGCAGGGGAGGATTGGGGCAATGGGTTGCCGGTTGGCATG
>SYMW01000280.1 GCA_005805305.1 Verrucomicrobiales bacterium | reverse complement strand
GAATTTGGCTGGCAGCCCGGAGCGCGGTTGTGTGCGAAGCACCAGCCGCAGCAGGTTTGGCGTGATAGCGAGCCTGAGATGCTGCTGCGACTGGCTTTCAGCACAGTCGCGCTCCACCGACAACTCGCGGATGCACCAGCCACAGCGTGTGCGGCGATCGTGCGGCTCAACTACCGCGCTGGAGCCGGCCGGATGATATTAAGGTTGTTTCTCCTCAGTAAACGCAACGGCTGAAAGATTGAACTTCCCAGAAATCGTGCCGCCGATCTTCCGAGACGCTTGATCCAGTGCGAACGTTCCGCGCAGGCGGTCAGGGAGCCACACGCCTCTCCGCTGGAATTTAGGCGAACCGGGCAAGCCTTGGACCAGGTTCGCGAAAAGGGAAAAGTGCGCCAGTTTCGATTTGCCGGGCGCCGTCAGATAAGGATCGATGCGAAACTGCAACTTCCAGCGCATATCGCCGGTGGGATCAACCGCCACGACTTCAACCACGGAATAATCCTTTGGCCCCTAGTTTGGCAGCGCCACCGACCCGAAACGGGTGCACGGCTTGCGAGTTTTTCCCTCGACCGTGAATTCAAGATTGGCCGAACCGTGGCCGATGAAATTTGTGGGAGCGGTTTCCATCATAACTGCGGAAAAGGAACCCTCGATATGCATTTGCGGTCCGGTCGCCGGTGGCGAGGGCCAGGGTTGAATCTCCGGCCAGTCGAGAGGAGGCCTGTCGAGTTCCGCCTGCACTTCCTTTCGACGCCCGTTCACAAACTGAACGATCAGGTCGTACCCGGCTTCGCCCTTCCGCAGAATTGGCTTCGCAACGGGCCTCCTATGCGGCTCGCTCAGGCGCATGGCTCGATCCAGTTCTGCTAGCAGAGCCTGCTCGTCCCACACCTCGGCAAGTAAACGCCGCATTTCCTTCCGATATCGCTCTCGAATTGCCGGCAGCTCCCACAGACGCTGGCAAAGGAGTTCCGCCGCCTTCACGGATTTTGGAACCGTGTCAGGAAGCATTCCCTCTTGCATGAAGCCATAATCTCGTCCCCAGGGTATGAACAAGAATTTGCCGGACTGCCTGGGTCGGTAAACGTAGTTCAACAGCCGTTGACCGTATTCCCAAATCCATGGCAGACAACCCATTCACCACCGACCTGAACCCCCTGCCACCAACGCCCCGCACCCGCAAGAGTGGAGACATCATGCAGTTCAACCCTTCCACCGGGGCATCCAAACACATATCCATCAACTCGCGCACACTGATCTGCTCCTGCCCGATCGCCAGAAAATGGTGCATCAACCTTTTCTTCGTTGCCCCAATCGGATCGACCGCGTCCAACAAGTCGGTCACCGGCCACATTTTGTCGATGTCATCGGCTTCTCGAATCTTCTCCAACAGTTGAATTCGCCTGTCGCCCATTGATCGGTCGGCGGTGTCTCGTTTCTCCAATTGTTCGATTCTGTTTCCAGACAAATTGAACCTCCGGGCAACCTCATTGCGCAAAACTCCATCCTTCCGCATTTGGAGAATTTCCCTGTTGCGCTTCGAAATCGGTATCATGAGGTTTTCACTCGGCGGGGGAATGTTTCTCGGTCAAGGCCACGATAGATTGACGCTGAATTTCGCGACGGAAGTTGTCTGGAATGCGCGCCCAGTCCAGAACATCAACAAGCATGGGGAGGTTGCTTTCGGACAAAGCGGCGCGCAGCCGGTGAAGGTTCCTCTGGGGTGCATCCAATTGATCGGGGTTGCGGATGACCAGATCGAGATCCGAAGTCTCGTGGGCGGTGTGGTTCACGCGACTTCCGTACGCCCAGACTTCAGCGTCCGGCACGTTTTTCCGAAGCGCCTCGAGCAGTGCGGCCAAGTGCTTGGGCTGGAGGTCAAGTGTCGGCATGCCCAAATCTGTCCCGCAAGGTGTTCTCGATGCGGCGCGAATCCTCAGTGAAAGCCGGCATCAGACCGAGGGTTTCCTCGGCAAATCCTTCACCGTAATCGTGGGCTGTGCTGTTGCGATTGTCCCGGTAGGCAAACCAACGTTCAACAGCGGCGGCGTCCATCAGTCCATGTTTGGCGCTGTGGCGCAACACGTCCTTGAAGGTGAGTTCGTCCACGGCGCGTGGGTTGCCGGTGTAGGATTTGACGGCTTTGCGGAGCAGCTTGCCAGCGGTTTCCAACGTGAGTTCGAAGCCTTTGACGGCGGCGTTGCGGTAAACCTCATAATCTATGCTCCCAGCCGGCGCCCGCCGCAATTGGACGAGCGAAGATTCCAGTGTCTGAATGCAACGTGATAAATGTTCGGTGCTGAATTGCATGGCACTTTCTCGAGGCCCCAGCCTAACCCAAAGAGAGTTCGGGGAATAGTTTTTTTGATCGCTCCGATCTCGACTGATCCGACATCATTCTTCAGCGTTCGCCGGAACGCGAAATTCCAGCCCATGACGAATACGAGGGTCAGTCCCGCTATTGTAGAATTACTCGTTGCCTCCATTGGCGGACTTGGCAGGCCCTTCACCCTTCGCGTGGCCCGCAAGCTCGGAGTCCAGCACGCACGCGCGAATTATCGTCCGCCTTCGCGCCGAAGCTATGGCGGGACAGGTGTGAAGATTCGTGGCGATCGCCGCGAGCCGATCATCAAGGATGCCGCTGGTCGGATGCGCGTCCGCGAGATGATGGCCGAGGTCCGCGCCAAACCGGTTGGCAGATCCACACGAATTGCTTGATGGCAAGTTGCTGGCGGACAAGCTGCCGTTGAGCGATTCCCCGTGGAACCGTTGCCCGGCAGGCGAACTGTTCAACTCATGAAGTTCAACGTCGGCTGGCCGCCGAAACCGGTGGGATAAGCGTAAAGGTTCTGGAAAAGGAACATCTCCTATCCTTTTGGCCTTCACCAGGAGCCTTTGGCCCGACGGCCAAGGGCACCCTGAAGCGTGTTTAGATGCAATTCTTCGACACCATTCATTTTTGGAGATTCTCGCGAAGTCAAATTCGGTGGTTTACCGAGGTCTGAACCTTGAGGGTGTGACATTGTTTCATGGAGGCGGAAGGCTGGTGGCGTTGCGAGGGGCGGTATGAAGCAAAGCACGGTAGAAACGGCGCGGGAAATTCGCAGCATCCGCGTCCTGGAATTCCATCATGAGGCCGGTGGCGGTGTTTGTGAGGAGCGGAAGCCAGTTGAGCAGATCCGATGACGCCTCGATGACTTGATCATGTTGGTTGCAGGTGTTCAACGTGAACGTAAACCCGCTCGGACGGAAGCCGGTTTTCACCAGCACCGGCTGTGGCTCCATGCTGAATGGGGCCAGGCGCTTGCCGGAGATCGGAAGTTCGAGACTGCCATCCGGCTGTTGCCAGCCGACTGCCAGATGTTCGCTGCCTACGCGCTGCTTGTGCAGCGCCTCGACGTAATAACGTCGGCCAGCTTCGAGGAGGACAGGTTGCGACTTCGGAGCAGTGTCCCAATCGAGCGGGCCGGTCGAAGCATTGACGCTGGCGATCAACTGCTTGTTATCCGCCTTGTCATCGTTGCTCAACCACAGTTCCGCCCGGTCGTCCGCCGTGATCCGGAAGCGGTACTCCCCGGTGAGTGGCGGCGTCAGGTAGCCACGCAAGCGAGCGCCGTGGTATTCGCCCCAGCCGGGTGGCGCCTCGAAGTTTTCAAGCAGCTCCCAGCCAGTTGGCCGCCTGGGAAAGTGCGAGTAGGTCGTCAAGTTGGTGAGGCCGGTGCCTGGCCGGCGTGTCCAGAACTCGCGCAGTAATCCACTCGCGGTCCCGGGCGGGAGGTTCGTGCCGAGATTGACGAGCACCGGTGGCGAAGTGGAAGCAAGTCCCCGGTCATCCGTGGCCCGCGCTGTCAGGAGCATTCGGCCCGAACGGAAGCGAGGCTTCCACGCCAGCGTGTAGGGCGGTTTGTTTTCTTCGCCGATCAAAGTGGAGCCGGCGAAGAACTCGACTTTGGCGACAGGGCGAGTGCCGGGTGTCAGGCCGACGGCGATACCGAGAGTGCCGGCAGCGGTGGCGTTATTCGTGGGCGAGGTGATTTGGATTGTGGGCGGAAATTGCGGCGCGTCGTCGTCCTCGATGGTGACGAGGGCGCGAGCTGTGCCAAGCTGCGCGCCGCCCGTAGGTTCAGTCAAGACCACCGTGAAGTCGCGAGCGCCGTCCACGGTCCGATTGTTCAGGATGGGGACGGTGATCAACGCCGTGATTTCGTCGTCCGCGAAACGGACGGTGCCGGTGCCGGGCGTGAAGTCGATGCCGGCCCTGGCCGTCCCAGGCGAGACGGTAAAGGTGGCGGAGACATTGCCGGCGCTTTCGCCGATGCGCCGCACGCCGATGACGAGTTCGGATTCCTCTTCGCCGACGGCGAACGATTCCGCCGCGAGGGTGATGCGAGTGGAGTTATCGCCAGGCCAGGTGGTGGTGATTTCGGTGAGCCGTTTGAGTTGGGAGACGATACTGCTGAGAGGCGCATCAAGCGATAGATTGAAGAAGCAGGCGAAGTCGACGCCATTGGTGTTTTGAAAGTTGAACGAGTACGCGCCTGCTTCACCACCGGCCTGTGCTCCGGTCTTCTCAAGATGGCGCCAGCGCCGAGGATCACCGTTCATGAATGAGGAAATGCCTGCCGCGGGGGAGAAGGAATTGCCGTGTGAGATGAGGCGGGTTTGAGCCAAGGTGACGAGGGCTTCGACACTTGCAAGCAGGCCGCCGGGCCCGATCGAGGATTCGTGAAGGTAGTCGGCGCCGCCGTCCGGAATCGGCAACAGTTCCTCGGTTGGGAAGTTGGCGTTGTTGCGGCCCAGCGCCGCGCCGCCGTTGTCGTAGTAGGGTTCGTCAAACTCCCGCAGCTTGGGTTCCGTGCGTTGCAGGCCGATCCCACGAATCCCCCAAGGCCTGACCACGTTGCGAGTGACGTAAGTGAAGAAATCGACGGCAGATGCCTTTTCGATGACCAACGCCAGCACGCTGTAGCTGGGACTGCTGTAGTCGAAGCGCGAGCCCGGTTGTGATTTCAAGGGCCGAGTCAACAGGTAAGAAATCATGTCATTCATGGTCGCAGCATGATCCAGACTCAAGACAGAAGACATGCTGAACCACTCGGGAATGTCGTTGTCCCAGCCGCTTCTGTGCGCGAGGAACTGCAGCACATGAATGTCCCGCCAGCGGGCATCACCCCACCGGCCACCGTAAGGCTCGATTCCGGCAAACGAAATCGCTGGTGTGTTGGTGGCGATGACCTCTCGCTCAATCAAGTGTTTGATTGCGGCTGCCGTGAAGGTTTTGCTATTGCTCGCCACGCGAACGCGCGAGTCCGGGTGGAACGGCACCGTCAGATTCTTGTCGCTCCAGCCGTAGCCTTGCTTGAGCACGAGCCGCCCATTGTGCATTACTGCGAGGGCGCCGCCTTTGACGTTGTACGCCCGCATGAAATTGGTCATGGCGGTGTCGAAAACCGCCAGTTCGGGCGTTGACGTTCCGGTGATGGGAATGGGCGCGGTTGCTGTGGCGGGAACCGTTCGGAGCAGGAGGCCGGCGGCAAGCAGTAAGAGAACGAGGTTTTGCTTCATGGCGGCGAGAGTCTATGGAGTCTAATCCGGCAGGCGGTCCTGAATCCAACCCCAGTCGGCCAATCCGCCGATGTCGCTGGAAGGAATGACCAGCTTTCCGGTGGTGTATGTGAGCTTCGCTCTCGATCCCTGCCAGCGATGAGCCTCGACGTGGCCATCGGCATAGGAGAGCGTGCCCTTCCCATCGTGGCGCTCGGCGGGAAAGGAAACCCAGAAGGGCGGGGTCGTCGCGAAAGCGGGATTGCCGATCATGAACGCACCTTCATCGATTGAAGCGGCCTCCTCGTCGATGAACACAAAGACCCGGCTGGCTCCCTGGGCCGACACCTGCGAGAGCCGAAGGAGATTCAACTCGTCGCCGTTGATTTGATCCGCCGCCGTGCCGGTCTTGACCTCGCTATTCAGCCAGAAGTTCGCGGAGTAACTGCGGTTTCGAGGCATGCCTGGGCGATCCTGGACCGTTGAATTGTCCGATGGGCAGCGGTAGATGCCGGCGTTCCCGCCCGCGTGCGGCCAGAGCTGTCCGACCCGGAGGCCCGTGTCGTCCGGATCCAACTTGGCATTGCCCACAACCCAGGAACCGGAAGGAGCAACGAGGTCGAATTCGCGGCGTTCGACGCGATTAGTCGGCAGACGATCGTCGTTGTCGTGGGCGTAACTGAGCCAAGCGAGTTGGAGCTGCTTGATATTGTTGAGGCAGGTGGCCAGCCGGGAGGTGGACTTGGATCGCGCCAACGCGGGCAGCAACAGGGCCGAGAGCAAACCGATCACCGCGAGCACGACCAGGAGTTCGACGATGGTGAAACCACGTCGCCTTCGCCTCCGTCGTTGATTCGGGATCCTTATTCGCAGCCTTGTTGGCATCGCATTGAGAGACCGCCGATTCTATTCACGGTCCACGTCGGATCGTTCGATAGAACTTCCTGTCTAAACTTCCCACTTCAAAATCTTCAAACTCAAGTGTCTCGCTCGTCGCCGTCTTTTCTCCAAGATGCTTCCAAGCTCCAAAACCGGGCGAAGCTGTGAAGCTGGTCGCGCTTTGCAGAAGATACGCCGCTCCCGGGGTCGTAGGAGAGAGCCTAAGTCGGGCCCGCGGCTTTATGCCATCGTTTGTCCACTGGACTGTGAGCAGTGAACCAGGCTCCAACGTCACCGACATCTCTTTGGCCAGTCCCAAAAGATTTCCCCCGCTTGGATCGCTCAAGACCACTGTGAAGTTTTTTGCCCGCCCGCCAGTGCTGTTCGGCTTCACAGCAACTGTGATGAGTTTATTTCTTTCCAAAAGCGCAAAAGTCAGAGTTCCATTTTCTGCCTCGTAGTGCTCCCCCGCTTTTGCCGTGCCGTCGCGTGTGGCGTAATGGACCGTTGCACCGGCGCTGGTCTCGCCGTAGCGGAAGACCTCAAAGCTAGCCTCTGTCCGGCTCTCCGGCACGGTGATGCGGCCGTCGTGTTCCATCATAAATGAATGGTGGGAGAAGCCAAATCCTGACAAAAGCGCGGGTTGTTCGAACACTCTGAATAGGGCTCCTGAATAGGCCTGACGAACCATCAATTTGCCATCCGGCAGGACCGATACCGTGCCGGCGAAAGGCACTCGGAAAGTTCCATCACGCGACCCATCAGCATTATATCGCTCGATGTCAGAGCTGGGATAACCCAGGTAGAATGAGGTCAGAATCTTTCCGTCTGACTGAAGCGCCGCGCCGATGGCCCGCCTGCTTCGGTTCGGTTGAAAAGCCGAGCGAAACGCGGAATCCAGCGAACCGTCCGGGTTCAGGCGGGCAACCCCTGGCTGCACCGTGCCGTTCACCGAGTCAAAGCTTCCGCCAATGATAATCTGGCCGTTTGGTTGCATCAGCATCATCGACACGATGGGTGTGGCCGTCACGGTGCCCAAACCAAATTTCAGCAAGGAATGGAACGTATCATCCCGGGAGCCATCCGAGTGCAGCCGTACGAGGCCAGTGTCCGAACTTCGGCACTCGTCAAACAGATCGAACGCGAGCAGTATCTTCCCATCGGATTGAAGCGCCATCGCCAATCCCTGGCCACAAGGCGGCATCATCCCCGATTTGAACGATGGATCGACCGAGCCGTCCGGATTCAGCCGCATGATGGTCCCGGCAAGCACGATCAATTTGCCATCCGGTTGCACTACTATTTGCCTCACATAGTCGCCGACACCTTGGCATTTGAACGTCTTGTCGATGGAGCCATTGGGTTGCAGGCGCGCAATGCTGGAACTCTCGAACCCGTCGCTCGTTTCCACTGAACTGCCGAGCAGGATCCGCCCATCGGGCAGCGCAAGCAGCGCGTGGAGCTCGCCGATCGGGAAGGTCGTTGTGACGGCGTCGAAACGAAAACCTGGGTCGGGCGCCCCATCGGCGTGAAGCCGAGCCAACTTCCAGAAGCGCTCGGAGTTGAAGGCGGACTTTGAAATTGAAACGGCGGCGACCACACCCCCGTCTGGCTGTACCGCGAAGGGGCTTGAGAGCAGAACGTAACTCCCACGGTCGTTTGCAACTTGCGCCTGAAAGCTTGGGTCCACCATGAACGGTATCTCGTTGTCCCAAATGGTCAGTGATGCGGTGGAGCGCTCGGCCGCGAGCGTGGCGCCAACAGGATCACGCAGCGTTAGGGTGGCAGTCCGGACCGGGTCCAAACGCCCGTTGTCCAGAATCACCACAGAGAATTGCTGATTCGTCACTCCGTGGGCGAATGTCAAAGTGCCGGTGACGGCGAGGAAATCCACACCGGCTCGCGCGGATCCATCAGTGATCGTGTACGCCAGTTGAGCCGGCTTGCTCAGATCACCGCCCCGTAAAACCTGCACGAGAGCAACCCCTTCGTCTTCGCGCACGTAAAGCTCAGAAGTGTCGAAGAGGAATTCGCTGGAAGCCGCCAGGGCAAGCTGAATCGGGACGAGCAGTTCACAAAGCGCAAAGCCGATGCATGCAGTGCGTGTGTTGAACTTCCGAAGCGCCCTCGAAGCGCTTCCATTCAGCCCGAGGGTTTGGGCGCGGGTAGTCGTGATTGAGCAGTCTTTAATCATGGAAAACGCACTTTCTCATTGTAATGGCTTGTACCACATCCAGTCTTTTCCCGGTTCCAAAGCGCGGCGTGGATTCCTGCGGATAATCGAGGTGAAGTCGCATTGCTGGGCGTGGCCGTCGACGAAAAGCACCGGCGCCACGAGCTTCTCACTATCCTTCACAGTGGCCGCGCTGAACATCTTCCCGCCGTGCGAGGCGCTGTGCCACTGTGTCACTTCGACATTACCGTTCTGATTCCAGGGATAGGCGGCGGGCTCGTGGACACTGATGAAGCGCGAGGGTTCGGGCACCCAGCTTTCTTTTTTGCCCGCGAGATTGTGCTCGGGATATTCGGCCAGCTTAAGCGTGGCGTAGTCCTGCTGGAGATAATGGTTGAAGCGATAGCTGCATCCTGAGGAATCCCAGATGGTGGGACGCAATTTGAAGCCGCCAATTTCCGCCCCGCGGTCCGCCGGACAATGGAACGATCCCGCAGCCGGCACATACGGAGCCAGCAAGCGATTCGTTGCGGGCGGAAAACTGGATGCCATATCGCGGCGGGGGTCCTTTCCGCCCAGCGAGTTGCCATGCGTATAATCCGGGTTCGCTCCGGGATTGAACTGCGACGAATGTGAGGGTGGGAAGGTGTCGCGCGAATCGTCGAGATACAACTTCAAACCGAGGCCGATCTGGTGGAGATTGCCCAGGCACTTGGCCTTGTGCGCCTGCTGTTTTGCTTTGCCGAGCGCGGGGAGAAGCATCCCCGCCAGTATCGCGATGATGGCGATGACGACGAGCAATTCAATGAGTGTGAAGGCATCATGAATGTCATGAGCGGAGGGCCAAAAGCGCTGGAGGGCTGGCCCGGCCCATGACTCCCCGCACGGGACTTCCCGCTCCCTGGCCACACCAGCTTGGCATTGCGATGAATATTTGGAGAGTTGGTTGTCCGTGGTTTTCATCTCATTAATTGGCCGAATTGGAAGGGCGAGAGAGCTTCGCCTGAAATGACTTCACGATCGCGGCCCGGTGGCTGCCACGCGACGGCCAAGTGATCCGCGCCCGCGCTCTGTTTTTGCAGGGCTTCGAGGTAGTACCGGCGGCCCGCGATGAGCGTCAGTGTGCTGGACTTTTGACCGGCGTGCTTGTTCCACTCGCGTGGCCCGGTCTTCTCCGCAAAGGCTATCTGCACAACGCCCTCGGGCCGGTCGTTTCGACTGACGTAAAGTTCCGCCCCTTCCCATGCCGCAAGCCAGAACGTGTACTGGCCCGTGACGGGGGGATGAATGTACCCGCGGAAACGCGCCCCAAAATTCTCACCGCGGTTCAATGGCGCTTCGAAAGACTCGATCTTCGTCCGAACGCTTGGCTGATCCGGATAGCGGGGATCAAGCTTCAGGAAATTGACGTGATACGCGCCGGGAACATTCGTCCAGTACTCGGCCAGAATGCCTCCGGTCCGTGGCAGCGCCGCCAGTTCCGTTCCTGCCGCCACTTCCGCGGAGTGGCCTGCCGCGACGGTGACAGGCTTGACGGCCGGACGCGTTGTGTCCGCAAACCGGACCTTCCCCTCCGCGACGTCGAGACGTGTGTGGGCGGCGGAGGCCTGGAGCGTGAACCGTGTGCCGATCACCGTCGCGGCGGCGTTTGGAGTGGTGACGACCAACGGGCGAAAAGCGGGCTGCCGGGCCACGTCCGCTTCCAAAGTTCCAGTTTTAAGTGCCAGTCGTTTGGCGGATTTAAAGGCCGCGAATGTCAGCTCGGTCTTTTCGGCGACCCGCAACTTGGTTTGTTCATTTCCAAATCCGATGACCGCGACCCCGTTGATCCCGGTGCTCAACACATCGCCCGGCCGAAGCGCGAGACCCGCTGTGGCGCGGATCCATTCTGTCCCGCGCTGGATCGCCACCGCTTGTCCCCGCGCCTCCGCAAGCACCGGTTCCTCCATGGTCGGACTGAATTGCGACCGGACCAATCCGAGCAGCAGAGCGAAGCACGCGGCGAGGGCCAAAGCGGCTCGATTGATTGTTCGTTTTGTTGATGCCGGAAAAAGAATGGAACTTCCGGCGGGCGCGGCGGACTTCAGGGAGGTCTTCTTTGAATCCGATGATTCCCCTGATTCCTCGGACCGTATCTGCCGCGCTGTGAGACGAACAAATCGGGAGGCGTCGCCCTCGGCCTGGAGCCTTATTCGCCATGCGGACTCGAAAGCCGCCGCCGCCCGTTCCGGAGCCTGGCTTTGGGAGAACAAATCCCAAAGCGCAAGTTGTTGCCTCGCGTCCCGGCGGCGTTGGGAATTGGCGCGAAGTTCGACCGACAACTCAGCCGCTTCGACGCCGTTCAGTTCGTCGTCCAGCAAGCGTCCGAGCAGATGCTGATAGCGCTCTTCGGTCATTTCCAAGCCTCTCCAAGCCTGCCTTCGACGCAGCGTCTGACGGCGAGGCGGATGCGGGTCAGGCTTTGGCGAATGGCTTCGGCACTCTGCTGTAAAGCTTGAGCGAGCGTGGTGGCGTTTTCGCCGCCCTCGTAGCGCCGGCGGAGCAGAGCGCGGCTGCGTTCGGGCAGTTGTTCGACGCAGCGTTGGAGGGCTTCGGACAAGCGTTCGGAGCCCGTGTCATCGGCCCCTTCGACCTCGTCCGGCACTTCCGTCAGCACCTCCGCGAGGGCGCCATGGACCAGGCGTGACCGGCGGGCATGCTTGCGCCGTTCGTTGGCAACGAGCCGCCGGGCGATGCCGCGGAGCCAGCGGCCGAAGTCCTTCGAGTTGTCGAAAACCGCCCGCTTGCGAAACGCGGTGACAAAGACTTCCTGCGCCAGGTCGTCCACCCATTCCTCCTCAGCGCCGAGAGCACGGATGAAGGCGCGCAAACCCGCCTGGTGCTCCCGCACCAACTCGGAGAACATGTCCACGTCGTCGGGATCCGGCGGCTCGGGAGTTTCCGCGTGCTGAGAGCTGACATCCACGCTCATACCAACATATTGTCATGAAGGAGCAAAGTGTGACGATCAAGGCAACATTCTCCGCGGCAATACTCAATGTGGTGCGCGGGGAGATACGCCAACTAAAAGCCAACCATGCAGACCCTTGGAATCACACCTTTTTTCTGCGAACGAGCGGAACCAAGTGGTGGGCATGCAGATGTTGAACCTTTACAAGAGCGCGCCGCTGGTGAATCCCCAAGGGCTGGCGTTCGTGACCCTTAAAACGGTAATTGCCCATGGCGAATCTTCGCAAGATCCTGGCAATAATAACCTTCCGAATCACTCACCAGAAATGGTCTCAGAGATCCAGGCGTTCGCCGAGTTGAAAAACTTCATGCGAGCAGCCAAGGGCAAGGCATTCGCTGACGAAATCCCCGGGGGAAGAGGTGTTGAACGCGATCATGTCAGCCTGGAGGGACTTGCACCCTCGGCGTTGTTCGACTTCTCCTGTGACGCACCGATGCTCATCTTGGAAAACACCCCCGCCTAAATCACATGCGTCTCTTGAGAAAGACGCCGTTTTGACCAGTCTTCGTCAAGCAGCCGGCAGGGATGCCGGCGATCCCTGGCCGAAATGAGACTAGCTGAGGGAATCCAACTCGCCATTGTTTGTCTTGTTTTACCCCACAGGATCTGAGGTCTGATTTTCGTGCAGTGTGGCATTTGTTCTGCTACACACGGCGGTCTTATGCTTCGTCCATCGTGTTTTTTTGGAATCTGCCTGCTCTCGTTAATGCTCTCTTTTGGAGCCATCGCTCAAGTCGGCATCTCGGAATTCATGGCCAGCAATGGAAATACCCTCGCCGATGAAGACGGTGAGTTCTCTGACTGGATAGAACTCGAGAATCTGGGTCCATCGCAGGTTAATCTGGAAGGTTGGCATCTGACGGACAACCCGGCCGATCTCGCGATGTGGCGGCTGCCCGCGGTAGTAGTGCAGCCGGCTGGCCGATTGATCGTGTTCGCGTCTCGAAAAGACCGGCGCGACCCCGCGAAAACCCTGCACACAAACTTCAGCCTCGACTCGGATGGCGAGTATCTTGCGCTCGTCGAACGCGATGGAAGAACAATCGCGACCCAGTTTTCGCCGGGGTTTCCAAGGCAGCTCAGGGATGTGAGCTATGGCCGTTTGAAACGGCCCGATGAGTCGTTTGAAGTGGGCTATTTGACGCCGCCGACACCGCGCGCGGTGAACGCCGGTGGTTTCTTGTCCGTGGTCAAGGACACGAAGTTTTCCCATGGTCGAGGTTTTTACGACACGGCGTTTGAGCTGGGGATATGGACTGAAACGCCGGAGGCGGTCATTCGATATACACTGAATGGCACCCTCCCCAGCCTGACCAACGGCATCACTTATTTGAATCCAATCCCGATCGCCCGAACCACTGTCGTGCGGGCGGCGGCGTTCAAGGACGGTCATCGCGCTTCGAACATCGATACGGAAACGTATCTCTTCACTTCGGACGTCATCCGCCAGTCTGCGGACGGCCGGGCGCCGGCGGGGTGGCCGTCGAGCTGGGGTCGCAACGTCGTGGATTACGGCATGGATCCGGACATCGTGAACAACCCCAAGTACAGGGATTCGATCACTCAAGATCTGAAAACGATTCCCAGCTTTTCAGTGGTCTTGAATCTGGACGATCTTTTCCACTCGAGCCGGGGCATCTACGCGAACCCGGGAGAGGATGGGCGCAATTGGGAGAGGGCATGCTCGTTGGAACTGATTCATCCCGATGGCAGGAAGGGTTTTCAAGTCAATGCCGGCATTCGAATCCGGGGCGGGTTCAGCCGGAGCACTGGGAATCCGAAACACGCGTTTCGGTTTTTCTTCAGGGAAGAGTACGGGGATCCGACGCTGCGCTACGACCTGTTCGGGGGCAAGGGCGCTGCCGCGTTTAACGCGATTGACCTTCGGACGTTCCAGAACTACTCCTGGAGTTTCCAGGGCGATTCGCGGGGCGTGTTCATCAGGGACCAGTTCAGCCGCGACACCCAGCTCGCGATGGGAAGCCAAGGCGAGCGCGGAGATTATTATCACCTTTATATCAACGGCCAATACTGGGGGCTTTTCAACACGTGCGAAAGGCCCGAAGCGTCCTTTGGCGAAACTTATTTCGGCGGCCTCTCTGAGAACTACGATGTCATCAAGGTCGAAGCGGGCCCCTACACCATCAACGCGACAGACGGCAATCTCAGCGCCTGGACGCGATTGTGGAATCAGGCGAATCCAGGGCTTGGCTCCAACGAGGCTTACTTCAGAATCCAGGGGCGCAACCCGGATGGCACGCGCAATCCCGCCTTGGAGAATCTCGTGGATGTGCCAAACCTCATCGACTACATGCTGGTCATCCTGTACGGGGGAAATCTGGACGCCCCGATCTCGAATTTTCTCCAGAACAATTCGCCTAATAATTTTTACGGGATGCGCGATCGCACGGGGACCAACGGGTTTCGGTTCTTCGCGCACGACGCCGAACACACGCTCCTGAATGTCAACGAGGATCGCACGGGACCCTACGCCGCCGGCAATGTGCTGAACAAGAGCAACCCTCAGTGGGTTTGGCAGAAAATGCAGGCGAACCCGGAATTCCGCATGCTCGTCGCGGACCATGTGCATCGTCATTTTTTCAATGGCGGCCCCTTGACCTCCCAAGCCTGTTCGAACCGGTTCATCGCTCGCATGAAAGAAATCGACCGGGCTGTCGTGGGTGAGTCCGCGCGCTGGGGCGACGCAAAAACGGGAACCCCAATGACGCGGGACACCTGGATCCAGGCTTGCAACACGGTTCTTGGGAGCTTCATCTCCCGCAGATCCGACGTGGTGCTCAACCAGCTTCGTGCAGACAATTTATACCCAAACGTCGCGGCCCCCGGCTTCAGTCAGTTCGGCGGCAACGTCCCGCCAGGATCCTCGTTGAGGCTCACGGCGGCTTCGGCGGGAACCACGATTTACTACACCGCGGACGGCGGCGACCCGAGGGCTTTGGGAGGCGGGATTGCGCCGGCGGCGATTGCTTATCAGGCCTCGATTCCCCTAAGTCGAAACGTTCGAATCAAAGCGCGCGCTTTCCAACCCGCCAACGCCACATGGAGCGCTCTCGCCGAGGCTTCTTTCAACCTTGTGCAAGACCTGTCCGGATTGAGGCTCACGGAGCTGATGTACAATCCGGCGCCCACGGCAACGACCGACGGCCAAGAACATGAATTTCTGGAATTCCAGAACGATTCCGGCCTGGAGTTGGACCTCAGCGGCGCGCACTTCACGGAGGGCATACAATTCGCCTTTCCGTTTGAGGCGAAATTAGCGCCCAACGCGTTTGTGGTTCTCGTGAAGGACGCCGTCGCGTTCACGCGGCAGCATCCCAACGTCAAGATCGGAGGCGTGTTCGGCGGCCAATTAAGCAACTCCGGGGAACAGGTCACGCTCGCCAATGCCGCGGGGATACCCGTGCTGTCCGTGGACTACAAAGACTCCGCCCCATGGCCGGCTTCGGCGGATGGCTTAGGGTTTTCCCTCGTGCCAAGATCGGTCCTCGCGGGGGTTGATTTGGACGATCCCGCGGTCTGGAGGGCCGGATCGTCTGTTGGTGGATCTCCCGGAGCTACAGACTCGGGTGGAGGCCCTGCCGGCGTGGTGATCAATGAAGTCCTCACGCATACCGATCCTCCCTTGGTCGATGCGATCGAACTATTCAACCCTTCGACTCTCGCGGCGGACATCAGTTTCTGGTATTTGTCGGACGATCGGCGCGAGCCCAAGAAATATCAGTTCCCAGCCCAAACGATCATTCCCCCGGGCGGCTTGCTCGTGCTGACAGAGGCGGATTTCAACCCCAATTCGGGTGTGCCGCCCAGCTTCACATTCAACTCTGAGGGGGAAGAAGTGGTCTTATCGTCGGCTGACGCGCGGGGAGGGCTCACAGGTTACAGTGATGGTTTTGAGTTTGGGGCTGCCGCCAACGGCATTTCCTTTGGCAGGCACACCAATAGTGCCGGCGTGGTTTCCTTTCCCGCCCAGACGCGTGTGTCGTTAGGAACCCCCAATGCCGGACCCGCTGTGGGGCCGGTCGTCATTCAAGAGATTCACTATCAGACGGGAGCGGGGCAGGAGCAATTCGTCGAAATCAAGAATATCACCGACTCGCCCGTGGCGCTGTTTGACCCACAAGCGCCTACGAATTCTTGGCGGATCCGAGGTTTTTCCTTCGTGTTTCCTCCCAACCACGTGCTGCCCGCGGGAGGCATGGCTCTCGTGACAAGCGTTGACGCGAATTACATTCGAAATCGATACGGCATTCCCAATGACGTTTTGGTTTTTTCCACGACCGGCGGTGCATTATCCGAGGGAGGCGAGCTGATCGAGTTGCAGCGGCCAGACCCGCCAAACCCGGGCCAAGATGGCGTCGCAGTGACACCTTATGTGACCGTGGACTCGGTTCGCTATGATAACAAAGCGCCGTGGCCAGAGTTTCCAGCGGGGCGAGGAGGATCGATCCAGCGCATCCAACTGCGGGAATACGGAAATGATCCCAAGAACTGGCGGGGTGTGTTGGAACCTACTCCAGGCTTCGACGCGTCGGGAAATCGGCCACCGATGGTGAACGCGGGTTCGCCCATGATGATCGTGACGAATACCTTCCCGTTCGCGATCCGATTGCAGGGACTGGCGGCCGACGACGGGCTCCCCTCGCCTCCCGGAAAACTCAGCCTTCGCTGGTCGGTCGTGTCTGGGCCCGGCTTGGTCACGTTTGACGACATCACCTCGCCCGCGCCGACGGCGCGCTTTTCATCCGCGGGAGGTTATGCGCTGAGGCTGACCGCCATCGACGGGGAGTTTGAGCGCTCAGCCGATCTGGCCGTCGAAGTGCAGGCCGTTCCGGAGACGGTGTCCCTCTTCGCGGCCGGCTCGGTGTGGAAATACTTGGACACCGGCGCCGACCAAGGAACGGCGTGGCGTAACGCCGCGTTCAACGACAGCGCCTGGAAGACCGGAAAAGCTCGCTTCGGATATGGCGGCGACGGAGAGGTGACGGTGGTTGGTTTTGGGCCCAATTCCCAAGCGAAGTACACCACGACCTATTTTCGAACGCGTTTCGACGTGGCCCAAACAAACCGGATTCGAGCGCTGACCGTCCGCGTGCAACGCGACGATGGCATCGTGGTTTACCTGAACGGAAAGGAGATCCTTCGCGATAATTTGCCAGCAGGCACGATCACTTTCAGCACCGCCGCGCTTTCCGCGATTGGCGGCGGCGACGAAACTTCGTTTTTCGATTTTGCCGTCGACGCCTCCTTCCTGGCAGCCGGCTCGAACATTCTGGCGGCCGAAGTCCACCAATCGGCGGGAACGAGCAGCGATCTTGGTTTTGATCTGCAAGTTCTCGCCCAAATCGCGCCAAATGCTCTCGACCCGGATTCGTACGACGCATTTCTTGCCCGGCACTTCTCGGGCACCGAATTGGCGGATCCGAAAATCAGCGGCTCCATCGCGGACCCTGATGGGGACGGTTTCACGAACGCGTCCGAATTTCTCGCTGGCACTCATCCTCGAGACAAATCGAGCCTCCTGAAAGTCGAGCTGGTCAGAGGTCCCGCGATGCCCGGCGCCGGGATGCTCCTGCGATTCTCTCGAGTGGCAGGGAGATCGTATGTGGTTGAATCGCGTTCATCCCTCGGCGCGGGCGAATGGAAGTCCACGTTGGAATTGGGCGCGGTGGCGGCGCATCAGGTGCATGAAATGCCTATTTCGGCCACCGCGACTCCTGGGGGGGAATTCTACCGGGTGAGGTTGAAGCCCTAGTGTGCCGTTCACGAATTCGGTGGGCATTTGTTGTGCCACAGTGAATCTCTGGCAAGGCG
>SYMW01000279.1 GCA_005805305.1 Verrucomicrobiales bacterium | reverse complement strand
GGCGGGTCGATCTGCCTCGACGCCTCCGCCACCAACCTCGCCACGTGCTACTGCCTCGCGGTGGTGGCATGACCAAGGCAGCCCGGCTTTCCTGGAATTGAATCCTTGTTGTCCCCTGCATGGCTATGGCTACACTCACGCCTAAATTTGTAGCCGTTCCATGAAGACGCCTGTAGCTCCGCTTTATCTTGTCGCGATCGTCTGCCTGCTTCTCTCGGGCATTTCTGGACTCATCTATCAAGTCGTCTGGGCCCGTTATCTGGCGCTTTTCCTGGGTCACGCGAGTTATGCGGTGGTGGCGGTTCTCACAACGTTCATGGGAGGCCTGGCTCTGGGCAACTGGCTGTTCGGACGCTGGGCGGACCGGACGCGACGCCCGCTCCTGGTCTACGCTTGGCTCGAGGTGGGCATCGCCGCGTGCGCATTTTTATTCCCTTCCTATTACGAAATTTGCGATCAAGCGTATCTGACCCTCGCCAAGCGATTCGCGGCTTCGGATGCGGGTCTATTAGCCCTCAAGTTCATTTTCAGCGCGGCTTCGATTCTGGTTCCAACCACGCTTATGGGAGGCACTTTGCCAGTGCTGGTTAAGCTGGTCACCCGGTCCCTCGGCGAACTGCAGGAGAAAGTTGCGGCGCTCTACTTCACCAATAGCTTGGGAGCGGTCGCAGGGTGTGTCATCGCGGACTTCTGGTGGATCCCATCCATCGGCCTGCCATCCACCTTGCTCTTCAGCGGGGTGCTCAACGTCGTGGTTGCTCTTCTCGCTTTTGTGGCTTTCCGCTTCGATTTCCCTCAACCCGTCAGGCCAGCGGAGAAACCCCTCGATCCCCCGCTCCCCATCGCTGAAGACCAAGCCAAGCCAGCCCCCCTATCCCTGTCCAGCACTCGCTTGGTTCTGGTGGGAATCGGCGTCTCCGGGTTTGCCGCCATGTTGTATGAGGTCGCCTGGACCAGGATTCTTTGCCTCGCGATGGGTTCGAGCACTCACGCTTTTTCGATCATGTTGATCACTTTTATCGGGGGCATCGCCATCGGCGCGCGGATCGTCTCCTCCTGGAAATCGATCGGCGACAGCCTTCGCGCCTTTGCCTGGTGCGAATTGGCTCTCGCTGTGTCCCTCTTCTTCTCCATGTTTTTCTATGACGAGATCCCCTATTGGTCCATGAAATGGATCAGTCTGCTCGTCCGGCGGGAGGAAACTTACATCTTGAACCAACTCTTGCAGATCGGCATTTGCCTCGCCGTCATGCTGATTCCCACGATCTGTCTTGGGATGACGCTGCCCCTCGCGAGCCGAGCCGCGACGACGCACTTCGAACAGACGGGCCGGTCGGTGGGCCTCGTTTTTGCGGTGAACACCGCCGGGACGGTGCTAGGCGTGGCGATGTCCGGGCTCTGGCTCATGCCCGCGCTCGGACTGGCCCGCTTGCTGGCCTTGGGCATCGCGTTGAATGCTTGCGTCGCCGCGTCGATTCTCCGCAAGGATTGGTTCGCCGCCAATCCGCGGCGCTGGCTGGCCCTGCCAGGGGCGGCCGCGGTCTGGATCCTCGCCAGCGGGTTTCTCTTTGATCACGATTGGCAGCATTCTTTTTCCATGGGCCTTTTCCGGAGCGGGGCGCCCGAAAGTCTGGAGGAATTCAAGAGCCAGGCGAATCTCTACAAGATCCGGTACTACAAGGATGGAGCGGGCGGGACCGTGAGCGTTCAAAGCTACATGGAAGGAAACAAGGAGAGGATGTTCATGAGGGTTAATGGAAAAGTGGACGCCAGCAATCATGGGGATGCCACCACACAACTTCTTCTCGGCCATATCCCGTTGTTCTTGCAGACGAACGCGACTTCCGCGCTCGTGGTCGGGCTCGGTAGCGGAATGACTTGTGGGGCGATTCTACAGCATCCCAGCATCTCCCGCCTGGACGTGGTTGAAATCTCGCCGGAGGTCGCCGAGGCGGCCCGATTGTTCGACGACTTCAACGGCAAGGCGTTGGATGACCGGCGGCTCCACTTGCACGTGGATGACGCCAAGTCCTACTTGCAGCTCACGTCAGAAACTTATGATGTCATCATCAGCGAGCCCTCGAACCCTTGGATGGCTGGCGTGGCGGGTGTTTTCAGCAGGGAGCACTTCGCTCATTGCAAATCGCGGCTCAAGCCCGGAGCCGTCATGGCGCAGTGGGTGCACATGTACGACATGAGCGACGACGCGCTGCGAACGATTTTGGCGACGTTCTTTTCCGTCTTTCAAACCGGCAGCATATGGCAAACGGCTCCCGGGGATCTGCTGCTCATTGGATCCGAGGCAGCGCTCCCAGTGAATTTCGAAAACATGGCCGCCAAGTTGGAGCATCCCGCGGTGAAGCGCGATCTGGCGCGCATTGATATCTTCAGGCTGCCCGTGCTGCTCTCGCTCCAAGTGGTGTCCGACCAGCGCGCGCCGTTCATCACGGGTGATGGCATCGTGATGCAGAGCGACTTTTATCCCAGTCTTGAGTATATCGCGCAGAAGGCCTTCTTTTTGCGATCGGGCAGCACCTTGCTGGCCGCGTACGCCGAGTCCAACTCTCCCCGCGCCGAGACTCTCCTGGCGCGATATTCGAGGCTAAAACCCCTCCAGCCGCTGGATCTGCAAGCCCTGGTCTTGTTTTTCAACTCCTACCAGATCCCGGAAAGCCCGATCGCGCGGTCGTATCTTCATCGATGGCGGGCGGAGGATCCGAATGCGGCGATGCCCATAGAATTCCTGGCCTCCTTGGTGAACAACAGCGCGCACGCGGAGTTGAACGTGGTGAACCTCAAGCCTTATCGCGAGTCCATTTTGTCCGGTTCCACGAATCAGTCGGAACTCCTAAAGTGGTACGCACAATCGTTGTTGCAAACCTATCGCGCCCATCGTTCCTGGGTGCACCTTCCCGCCTCGGAAGAGCTCACCACAGTGCTGCGGCATCTTGTGGAAGCCGATCCTGCTCATCAACGGATCTACCGGCTTCGGCTCGCCGAACTGGCCTGGGATCGAAACGACGCCTCCCAATGCCTTGAACTGGGCCGTCTCGCCCTCAACCCTGACATCACCCGATATGGCCCCAACTCTTTTGGCCTTGAACCGTCTCTTCCTGGAAGAGTTTTTCATTACATGATCGAGACACTCTTGGCCAAGGGAGACTTGGCGGGAGCCACTGAAATGTGCAAAGGAGCATTCCAGAACAATTTTGCGGGCCCCAAAGCCTATCCATTCTCACCTCTCTTGGAGTTGTCTTGCAGAAAAGTCCTCGCCCAGGTGAGCAATCAAAGCGTGGAACGGAAGGAGTAGAGACCGTGCAGTCAGCCGCTGACCTGACAAATCGGGAGCCAGGGTCCAATCCTCTTGTTTCCTCTTCATGAACTGCCCTGGGAGCGCCGGCGTCTCGCCGACAAGATTGAACAAGGTGCCCGATTCGCCGGCGAGGACGCCAGCGCTCCCAGGGTCATGAACTCGATTCACGTCCATTCTTTTGGAGGTCCGGCCTCTTCAGCGAACTGCCTCTGACGGCGGGTTTTTCGTTGCCAGCCTCCAGTTCGTGGCATACATGATGTGTGTGAAGCCAAGGAGGCTCGCCGATGGAAACCAGCACTCAAAGAATCAAAGACATGGCCGGCGCGGACCGCCCGCGGGAACGGCTGGCAGCACTGGGTCCCGAAGCCCTGCGCAACGCCGAGTTAGTGGCTATCGTGCTCCGCACCGGCGTCAAAGGAGCCTCGGCGGTTCAAGTGGCTGAAACGCTGCTGGCCCGCTACGGGTCCCTGGGTGAACTGGCACGCGCGACGGTCGATGACCTTCGCGCCACCAAAGGCATCGGCCGTGACAAGGCCATCGCTCTGAAAAGCGCCCTCACTCTCGCTCGACGGATGGTGCAGGAGGTTCATGCGGCGCCGCAACTCATGGACACACCCGACCGGGTCGCCGACCTGCTTCGCGAAGAGAATCGGCATTACGCCGTGGAACAGTTCCAGGTCGTGCTGCTCAACACCCGGCGCCGCCTCATCCGGGTTGAGCGCATCGCCCAAGGCACGTTGGACACCGTTCTCGTGCATCCAAGGGAAGTGTTCAAATGCGCGATTTCCGCCAACGCCTCCAGCTTGATCCTCGTCCACAACCATCCCAGCGGGGATTCCAGCCCCTCCGAAGCCGATATCCGCGTCACGCGTGATCTTATTCGAGCCGGGCAGCTGCTAAAAATCGAAGTCGTGGACCATGTGATCCTGGGCAAAAAGACGATCGGCGGGGACAGGGATTACACATCGCTTCGAGAGCTGGGTTATTTTTACACCTAGCCTATTTTCCGCTTCGACTCGAACCTTCCACGGTTTATCGTCGCGCATGATCCATCCGACAGCCATCATTGATTCCCGGGCGGCCATCGATCCCTCGGTCGAGGTGGGCCCTTTTTCCGTGATCGACGCCGGGGTGAGTTTGGAAGCGGGCTGCGTGGTCGGCCCCGGAGTTCACATCACGGGACAGACCCACGTGGGAAGGGAGAATCGATTTCACGCCGGGTGCGTCATCGGAGAGGGGCCGCAGGATCTCCGATTCAAGGGGGGGCCAACACGGCTCGTCATCGGGCATGCCAACATCTTTCGCGAGCACGTCACCGTTCATCGGTCCAACTCCCTTGAGGAGGACACCGTGATTGGATCCCATAATTTCTTCATGGCCAACAGTCATGTGGGCCACAATGTGGCGGTGGGAGATCACGTCATCGTGGCGAATGGAGCGTTGATCGCCGGGCATGCAATCTTGGGAGATCGGGCGTTCATCTCGGGCAATTGCCTCATCCATCAATTTGTGAGGGTGGGCTGCCTCGCTTTGATGCAGGGCGGCTCGGCGATCAGCAAGGATCTCCCTCCATTCACCATCTCCCGAGGGATCAATGGGACTTGCGGGCTCAATATCATCGGGCTGCGCCGGGCTGGTGTTTCCCCTAAAGAGCGGCTGGAATTGAGGCGGGCGTATCGATTGCTTCAAAGAGGAGTCGGAGGAGTGACGATGCGCCAACGGCTGGACCTTATCGAAGCTGAATGCGCGGGCGACTCGGTCAAAGCTTTGGTTGAATTTGTGAGGAAAAGCCGGCGTGGAGTCTGCCTCCACGCGCCGGGGACCGTGCGTTCGGAATCATCGATCGGCGACGCGGATCAGGGGTGAATGCACGCGAGATCCTTGGCCGGATCAATCCCCCAGCGAGCGCCTACCGACTCAAGGTCCGGGTTTAATCCCCATTGATCGGGCATCTCCGCGCCCTCATGCGACGGGCTACCGCCCTTGAGACGCATGCAACCTTTGTTGTTTCCGATCTCCAGAATCTCCAAGCACTCGGCCTCCGTCAGTCGAAGCTCCGGCAGCGCGGCCAGCTCCTCCACTTTGTCTTCGATGGGTTTCCCAGCTTCGGCGGTTTCTTGAATGAGTGTTGGCACGACGCTTTCCACGGCGGTCTGCGACAGATTCCAAAGGCACGCCAATTGGAGCATCGTCAATCCATGCTTGCGGGCGATGGGGCGCATACGCTCCGCCTTCGCGAATCCCGCTTCCACCCAGCCCGCGGGCCGGAAGGCACGGTGATCATGAGAACCGAAGTTGTGCCCCGGCTTGACGTCGTCGTGGAAAACTCCGCCGTAATCCACGACCCGCGTGATCAGTTTGACACGGTTTTTTCTAGCCGCCTCAAGACAAAGCATGCCGGGCCACGGCTCGAGCGGATTAAGAATGATCATGCCCCAGTCGATCAGTCCCGCAAACCGCTCAAAGCTGAGGATCAGATCCAAGGTGAACCCGTTGGCGGGTCCCGGCGCGATGCCCAAAAACTCAGTCAATCCCGCGTCTTTCAGCGCATGCATGCCTTTCCAGACTGCGTCGCTCGAGTATCCGATCGAGTCCGGGTTGTGCAACAAGACCGCGTCGAATCGGTCGACCCGACACCTTTGCAAGGACTTTTCGGCCGCCATCCGCAGGTAGGCTCCATAGTCGGAGGGCGCGCGCAATCCCGGGGCCGTGAATCGAGGAAACCCCTTGGAACCATCACGCCGGCCTGAGTAGAAGTCGTGGCCAATGGCTGAAACGAGGCAATACTCATCGCGCGGAATTCCCTCGAGGGCGCGCCCCAGCATCTCGTCGGCAGCCCCCGAGCCATAGACGTCGGCGGTCACGAACGTGCGGATGCCCGAGTCATGCGCCTGGCGGACGATCCTAACAAATCGAGCATCGTCGATGGGTTCGCCGAAGTGCATGAAGCGTCCCCCGCTCCATGTGCCGAAAGCCGTCCGAGTCAGTTGCATCGTATTGCTGGATCTCCGCGCGGCGCCGGTTCCGCCACGGGGGCTCCGGAATTCGCGGGAGAAATCCTTACAGATTTAAAAATAGCTAGAATGAAGTGAACGAGGCACCGAGTGGAATATCACATTCGGCGAAAGCAGCCGTCGCTGAGGAACTGAGAACGACGTTGCCCCACGGCGCGAGCCTCCAACCGCGAGACGCGCGTGCTCAGTGGCAGCCGCATCCGGTCCCGCAGGAGTTTTCCATGTCGGAGGATTCAGGCACCCGGCCCAATTCGATGGTCTTGCTGACGTAGCGGTTCACCGTCTCTTGAATCTCGTGCAACGATTTCTGCGCGTCCATGAATCCGCGCGCGACGGGGTTCTCCATGAACCGGCTGCGCCTGGCCTCATAATCCTCGATCTCGCTGTTCTCAAGAGCCAGTCCCTGCTCTTGCTTGTGCTGCAGATACTCGCTTCGCTCGCCCAGTTCTTGATACTGACCCTTGACCTCGTCGTTGATCATGAATTGGTCCAATTTCAATCGAATCGAATGAAATTCAGGGTCGGCGAGCAGCGCCTCGCACAGTTCCTTGGTTTTTCGAACCACAGCGGATTGTTCAGCAACAAGAGCCATAAAAGTAACCTATAATTGTGATTGGTTTAGACTAAACCCTGGCCACGCGGACTCGAACTCCGTTCAAGCCAGGACTTCACTTTAAACAGATCAACCGCATCGCGCAATCGGGATTCTTAAACACGGGGCGTTGCCTGCCGCGGAAGAGTGGGCTAGATTATCGCGATGCAAAAGCTGTCACGCGCGGACATCGCCTCCTCGCTTCAATCCGTTCCTTTGTGGAGCCGCCAGGGCGCCATGATTTCGCGCACCTTTCAGTTCGCTGATTTCGTGGCTTCGATCAAGTTCGTGAACGCGATCTCGAAGAGAGCCGAGAAAGCCTGTCATCATCCGGACATCGACATTCGCTGGAACAAAGTCACTCTGCGCTTGAGCACGCATGACGCCGGTGGATTGACCGGGAAAGACTTTCTCCTGGCTCGAGAGTGCGACGGGATCGCGGCCGCGGCCGCGAAACCAAAGTCATAGTCTCGGTATCTCAACAACCGTTGCCAGCCGCGGCGGCCCGCGATTCGGCGCGGAGGATTTCCACGCCCCGCGATTTCTTGGTTCCACCTTAAAACGGCAGTTGCCCAAGGCGAATCTTCGCAAGATCCTGGCGATAAAGTTTTTCCGAATCACTCACCAAATCCACTGGGGATCTGCCTCCCTCGTCGTGAAGCCTTTCTCATCCAGGCTGTTGCAAATCTCCACGAGGTTCAGCTGCCGTTTTAAAGTTCAAGCGAACACTTTGGCGACGAGCTTCCTTTCCTCGACTCCTGTCAGCCGTTGATCCAGGCCCTGATAAAAGAAACTGAGCTTCCGGTGATCCAGACCGAGCAAGTGCAGGATGGTGGCGTGCAAATCAGACACGTGGACCGGCTCCTCCACCGCCCTGAATCCTAGCTCATCGGTGGCTCCGATGGCTTGGCCGCCCTTCACGCCGGCCCCGGCCAGCCACATGCTGAAGCCGTGCCAGTCATGATCGCGGCCCGGCTTCCCGACGCCCTCGCTGGTGGGAGTTCGACCGAACTCCCCGCCCCACACGATCAGCGTTTCATCCCACAACCCCGAGGCCTTTAGATCTTCAATCAACGCGGCGATGGGCTGATCCGTCTCCGCCGCGTGGAGGGTGTGGTTGCCGATGCAGTCATTGTGGCCGTCCCAAGTGTCCTCGATGTGTCCGCCGCCGGAGTAGAGCTGGATGAATCGCACCCCTTTCTCAAGCAGCCGGCGTGTGATGAGGCATTTTCGGCCAAAGTCCGCCGTGACGGTTCGATGAATGCCGTAGCGTTCCTGTGTGCGGGCTTCCTCCCGCGCGATGTCCACAGCCGCAAGAGCCGCGGATTGCATTCGATAAGCCAGCTCATAACTCTCAATGCGGGCCGCAAGCTCGCTCTCCCCTGGCCGGAGGGCCAAGTGCGATTGATTCAATGATTTCAGGAGGTCGAGCGTGTCGCGCTGGGTTTTGGGGCTGATCCCGTTCGGCGTCTCAAGATCCAGCAGGGGCGCCCCGACGCTGCGAAACAATGTGCCTTGAAACTGCGCCGGCATGTAGCCAGAAGTCCAATTCGAAGCGCTTCCAATGGGCCCGCCTCGCGGATCGGTCATCACGACAAAGCTTGGCAGATCATGGTTGAGAGTTCCCAATCCGTAATTCACCCAAGAACCAAGGCACGGTTTCCCGATCAGAATGCTCCCTGTGTTCATCTGCAAGCAGCCGGAGGCATGGGCCGCCGTATCGGTAAACATGGATCGAATGACGCAAAGGTCATCGGCGAACTTGGCGGTGTGCGGGAACAAGGAACTGATGGGCAGACCGCTCTGGCCGCGAGATTGGAATTCGAAGGGCGACTTCATGAGATGGCCGATCGGGCGCCCGTTGGAACCGACCTTCGCCTCGCCCGTGTAGGGAGAGCCATTGAATTTGGACAAGGCTGGTTTGGGATCGAACGTGTCCACTTGGCTTGGGCCTCCGTTCATGAATAAAAAAACCACCCGCGACGCTTTGCTCTTCTTGACCGCCACGGTTGAGTCCGCCTGCAAACGGGTAGGGAGGACGCCGTCTCGAGCAATCAAATCCGCCAGGGCGAGCATTCCAAATCCCGCCCCGGCCCGGCGCAAGGCTTCGCGGCGGGAATATCGCGGCCGATGCTGGAACGAGGAGGAGTCGAAAGTTTTCATGGGCGATCAATCAGGATAAACGAACTCGTTGAGATTCAGCATGGCGCGGCACAGCTCGGAAAGGGAGGCGCCTTGTTTCAAAAAGTCATTCAAGGTTTTTAACTCTTCGGGAGTTGGAACGCGACAGACACACAGCCGGAAAGCAAGCCGGATTTGGGCTTCCTGATCTGACCCCGCCTCACGGCGGAGTCGCTCAGCAAAAAGACGCGCCTGACGGTTGACAAAATCCCCATTGAAAAGGGTGAGGGCTTGAGTTGGAACGGTGGTCACTTGGCGGCGTGAGGAGGACTGCGTCGTGTCGCACAGATCCAACAATTCCAGCATCGGCACGATCATGGCGCGCTTCAGAAATGTGTAGATGGTGCGCCGTGACGATTGGCTCTCGTCCGATTGTTTCCAAATTTTATCAGGATCGCTGTTGCCTTCGAGGATCTGACGAGGCACGGGAGGGAATATGCTGGGTCCGTGGGAGACCAAGTTCAGTTGACCGCTGACAGCCAGCATGCTGTCCCGAATGGCTTCCACCTCGAGACGCCGGTAGGGAAATCTCCACCAAAACAGGTTCTCCGGATCCGCCGCGCCTTGGGCGGAGCTCCAACTCTTGGCCATGCGGTAGGTCTGGCTGTTGAGAATCAAGCGGTGCAATTGCTTGATGGAGCCCCGCGCATCATGAAGGAACCAGTGGGTGAGCCAGTCCAGCAATTCGGGATGGGTTGGCAAATCTCCGCTCACGCCAAAGTTGTTCGGTGTTCGCACCAACCCTTCGCCGAAGTGGTGCAACCAAACACGGTTCACGAAGACCCGGGCCGCCAGTGGATTTTCATCGCTCGTCAGCCACCTGCCAAAAGCGAGCCGGCGTCCGGTGGTTCGCGGACCCGCGGCCGCTTCCGGCATCGGTTCCGCGCCGATGCTTGTCGGCGTGCCGGGCGTCACGGCATCACCGGCTCGGGAGGGCGAGCCACGAGTAAGAATTCGGGTGGGAGGAGGGGTCAAGTTGGGCTCGTGAAGCAAATAAGCCTGCGGGAGGTTGGTCTCCACCAGCATCGCGGCCTCGCCCTCTGGTTTCCGCGCCGCCAAACGCGCCTCCAAGGACGCCACTTTCTCGGGTGGCCCGGCGAAGAGAGGGAGTTCCTCGCGGCCTTTGCGCGGTCGCTGGAGGGGGTCAAACACGGCGAGCAGGCTGTAGTAGTCCCTCGTCGAGAGCGGTTCGAACTTGTGGTCATGACAGCGCGCGCATCCGAGGTTTAAGCCGAGAAACGCGAGCGATGTGGTGCTCAAAATGTCATCCAATTGATCAAATCGATCCGTCGCCGGATCCGCCGGCTCGTCATCCCAAGGACCCAGCCGGTAATAAGTCGTGGCGATCGCCGTTTCGGAAGTAGCGTCAGGAAGTTCATCCCCTGCCAGTTGTTCCATCATGAACTGCGCCCATGGTTTGTCGCGATTGAACGAATCGATAACGTAATCGCGGTACCTCCAGGCGAACGGTTTGGTGGCGTCCCGTTCATAGCCATTGCTCTCGGCGTATCGAACCAGATCAAGCCAGTGGCGAGCCCACTTTTCCCCATGCTCAGGGCGGGCAAGAAGCTTCTCAACCCATGCCGCATCCGATTCGCCTTCTGCGTTCCTTTCAAACTCGAGCTGTTCCGCAGGAGTGGGTGGGATCCCAATCACGCCGAGGTAAAGCCGGCGGAGCCATTGCGACCTCGCCGCGGGTGGAGAGGGCTTCCAGCCTCGGGATTCGAGCTTGGCAAGAATAAATGCGTCGATGGGATTGGCCACCCAGGCCGCGTCGGCGCACAGGGGAATCGATGGTCGCTTCAAGGGCGAGAAAGCCCAGTGCTTGGCGGGGTCGGCAGGAATAGCCTCGTCCTTGGGAAACGCGGCGCCGTTGTCGATCCATCTGCGAAGAAGCTCGATGTCCTCAGGGGAAAGTGGTTTGCCTTCGGGGGGCATTCGCTCGTTTTCATCGCTCGCCAAGACGCGATGCATGAGTGGGCTTTCGGTGCTCTTCCCGCGAAATACGACGGGCCCGTTTTCACCGCCATGGAGGATGAGCTTGCCGGCATCCAGCCTGAGGCCTGCTTTCTGTTTGAGCCGGCCATGACAGGAAGTGCACCGCCTCTCCAGAAGCGGGCGTATATCCCGCGTGTAATCACCGGGTGACCCAGGTGAGGGGAGCCCTGATCCAGCCCGAGGCGGAGATTGCGCCAAGGAGGTGGTGGCGCACACCCAGACAAGCAGTGCTGCCAGCTCGTTCCCAAATCGCGGGAATGGCTTTGAGCGCCCGCGAGCCCTTGGAGTTCGGACTTTGTCCTGGGGCCGGTTCATCGGTGATCTTTCGGCTGCACTTGGAGATACTAGTTCAACCTAACCCCGCTATGGCATGGCTGGAAAGATTATAATACCAACCCGAGCCGCTACCAGTGCATCCACAAGTTGTCGGTGAACTTGGCTGGCAGCCCGGAGCGCGGTTGTGTGCGGAGCACCAGCCGCAGCAGGTTTGGCGTGACAGCGAGCCTGAAATGCTGCTGCGACTGGCTTTCAGCACAGCCGCGCTCCACTGACAACGCGTGGATGCACCGAGCCGCTACTTCAGCAGGAGCCGGAAAAACGCCGTTGAACTGGCGGTTGGAAGAGCCACCTCTTTCCAGTCATCGATGGTCTCAGCCGCTTGCGGCAGATCAGTCCAGACGGCGCCGGGTCCAGCCGAATCAGCCCGCTGCATGGCAAACCCCGTTGAGGGAGCAGGCCAGGAAATTTTGATCTGGTCGCCCTTCAAAGACGCCTTGAGCCTCCTGATCGACGCCGCGCCCGGCACAAGCACCGGGATCGAGGTCACATAAGGCTGCCCCACCATGTAGAGCGTCTTGTAATCTGGGCCGCCAAAGCAAAGGTTTGCCGTTCGAGTCAGCCGAATTCTCCCGATCAGATGCCCGTCCGGCGCGAAGATTTCGACCCCGGACTCCGCGCTGGACCAGATCCGTCCGCCGGCGTCGCATTTGATGCCATCCGGCACGCCGTTTCCAATAGTGCAAAGGACCGCCCCGCCAGTGAGCGTGTTGTCGGGTGCGACGTCGAACACTCGGATGGGACCGGGCGCGCTGGCGCTGTCCGCGACATAGAGCTTAGTTTCGTCGGGCGACAAACATAAGCCGTTTGGACGCGACATGTTCGTGGCCACTTGAAGCACGGTGGAGGCGGGATTGTTCTGAAAGAATCGATAGACATACAATCCTGGTTGAAACCCTCGCGGGACCGAGGAGCCGTTCGGTGGTGGCAAGGGCAAGCCGCTGTCGTAGCCTGGATCGGTGAACCATATGGAGCCGTCCGATTTCATCGCCAGATCGTTGGGCGAATAAAACTTTGTTCCCGTGATGTAGTTCGTTAGAAGCGGCACGCTGACGCCATTGGTTGTGAGAACGACCCTGAGGCCCGTGCTGCCGGCCTGGCAGGAGATCAGGCGTTCATGGAGATCCAGCAGATTTCCATTGAAGAGGGTGCCATTGGGCGGGCGGAGGAAGTCGGTGAGCGTGTTTGGCGGGACGAGTTTCTTGAGGCGGTTGTTCCCTAGATCGCTGAAAACAAGGTAACCTCCGTCAGAAGGAATCCACACCACGCCCTCAATCCAGGAGTTGAGAGTGGCCATCCGGGTCAGAACGGCATTCGTCGAGAGGATCTTGTCGAATTCAGCTTGATCCGCGATGTCGAAGATGCCACTGCGAACGTAGACATCCAATCGCGCGATCTGGGAGGTGATCGCACCCGACTCGTGGCTCACGACGGCGGAGTAGGCGCCTCCAGAAGATCGTTGCACAGCCGGCAAAACCAGTGTCGCGTTCGTGGCGTCCGGCAGCGGGATTCCGTTGAACGACCACTGATACTGCAATGGAGTCGCGCCGGTCGCGGTGACACGAAATGTGGTGGTGGTGCCTTGGGCCACCATCCGGCTTGCGGGCTGTGTGGTGATTTTGAGTTGAGCTTGAGCGGCGGGGACGCATGCAAACCAGATCCATGCCAGGGAGGTCCAAGCAATCGCATGCCATCTGCCTAGTTGGGAAAGTCTGGATGAAGAGGGGGACGGGCTCATGACTGGCAGGCAACCACAATCCTGATGACAATTCAAGACATCCCCACTGGGCGCGTCGGAGTTCGCAACCACAAAAAAGGGGTCTTGTCAGCTGCTCCTCGTTTCACGATTGAACTGGGTTTTATCTCGCCTCTTGCATCCATTGCCGCTATCAAAAATGGATGCCACCTGTTCCCCTCCAATGGCCCCGCTGGCTCGTCTGGGTGTTGCTTGCTGCCCTTTTCCTTGAATTCCCGGAGAGCCTCGCCTCGGGGCGGGGTCCGAATATTCTTTGGATCACGAGCGAGGATCACGGGATTCAAATGGGTTGTTATGGGGACCAGTTCGCCACCACGCCGAACGTGGACAAGCTCGCGGCCAAGGGGATGATCTACACACGTGTTTGGTCCTGCGCCCCGGTCTGTGCTCCGGCTCGAACAACGCTGATCTCAGGCATCTATCCAACAGGCACCGGGGCCGAGCATATGCGAAGCCTGGCGCCTTTCCCCGGCGGCAAACAGATGTTTCCTCAGTTGCTCTCCAAGGCGGGCTACTATTGCTCGAATAATGCGAAGGAGGACTACAACCTCGCCAAGCCCGCCAAGGTTTGGGACGATTCGTCGAGAAAAGCCCACTGGCGACAGCGCGCGCCAGGCCAGCCGTTCTTTTCCGTGTTCAACTCGGAAAAGAGCCACGAGAGCAAAATCCGCTCCCGTCCGCACACCCCAGTTCATGACCCGGCGAAGGTGCGCGTGCCTCCGTATCACCCGGACACTTCCGAAGTGCGCCGTGATTGGGCTCAGTATTACGACATCGTGACCGCGGCTGACTCAGACGCGGGTGCTGTCCTGGCCCAACTGGAGACTGACGGACTCGCCGAAGAGACCATTGTCTTTTATTTTGGAGACCACGGATCGGGGATGCCCCGCTCGAAGCGCTGGCCTTACAATTCCGGATTGCACGTGCCACTCGTTGTGTTCATCCCCGAGAAGCTCAAGCACCTTCGTCCTTCAGACTACAAGCCGGGTGGCCGCTCAGACCGGCTTGTGAGCTTCATCGACTTCGCGCCTACCATGCTCAGCCTGGCGGGCGTGAAGCCCACTTCCTGGATGCAGGGGCGGGCGTTTCTCGGGCCATTCACCGCGCCCGCCGCGGCTGTCCTCCATGGATTTCGAGGCCGCATGGACGAGAGGAACGATCTCGTGCGCAGCGTGACCGATGGACGATTTGTTTACATCCGCAACTACATGCCGCATCTCGTCTGCGGACAGCACATCGACTATCTGTGGCAAACGCCCACAACGCGTGTGTGGGAATCACTCCACCGGGAAGGCAGGCTGACGCCGGAGCAAGATGCGTTTTGGAAACGCAAGCCGCCTGAAGAACTCTACGACCTCCAAACGGATCCGGATGAGATCCATAACCTCGCTTCAACTCCAGCGTATCAAATCATCAAGGCGAGGCTGAGGAAGGCGCAGCGAGAGCACGCAACGATGATCCGAGACGTGGGCTTTATACCCGAAGGAGACCGCTTGGATCGGGCAAAGGGCGGCTCGCCCGGTGATTTCAGTCACGACGCGCGAAAGTACCCTTTGTCGCGCGTGCTCAAGACAGCGGAGCTCGCTTCAGAACTCCGAGCCGAGGACGTCCCGGCGTTGAAAGCCGCGATGAAAGACCGGGACAGCGCCGTCCGGTACTGGGGTGCGCTGGGTCTCTTGATGCGCGGCAGCATGGCCGTTAAGTCGTCAGCACCCGCGCTGCGATCCACCCTCAACGATTCTTCGGCCGAGGTCCGCATCGTCGCGGCTCAGGCCCTATGCCAATTCGGGCCGGACGCAGATTTCAAAGCCTCCGTCCGGATCCTGGCTGGACACGCCGATTGGAGCCAGCACGACGTCTTCACCGTCATGGCGGCGTTGAACAGCTTGGATGCGCTTGGCATGGCCTTTGCGCCTCTCGCGGAGATTCTTCACTCGCTTCCAACCAAAGGGGTTTCGCCTGACAGTCGCTACGATTCCTACGTGCCCCGATTGGTCGAGCATCTGCAAAGGAGATTCAAAAAATGAGCGCGCCACGGAATCTAAAACGAGCCCTCCTGATCACGCTTCTGCTCACTTTGTGTGCGGGTGCTAGGGCGGCTGAATCTCGGCCGAACGTCGTCATCCTTCTGGCCGACGACTCCGGGTGGGGCGATCATGCCATCCATGGGAACACCACTTCCCACACGCCGAACATCGACTCCCTAGCGCGCGGCGGAGCTTCGTTGGAGCGCTTTTACGTTTGTGCGGTGTGCGCGCCAACGAGGGCGGAATTCCTCACCGGAAGGTATCATCCGCGCGGCGGCGTTCGAGGCGTTTCGACAGGCCAGGAGCGGCTGAACACGGATGAAAAAACGCTTGCGGATGCCTTCAAAGCGGCGGGATACGCCACCGGCGCTTTCGGCAAGTGGCATAATGGCAGCCAGTGGCCCTATCATCCCAATGCGCGCGGCTTCGACGAGTATTACGGCTTTGCTTCCGGCCATTGGGGCGAGTACTTCGACCCGCCGCTTGAGCGCAACGGACAGCCAACCCGAGGCAAGGGATTCATCGCGGACGATCTCACAACCCACGCGTTGGAATTCATTGAGCGCCATCGGGCCAGACCGTTCCTGTGCTATATCCCCTTCAACACGCCTCACTCGCCGTGGGCGGTCCCGGATGAGTTCTGGCAACGATACAAAGACAAAACTGTTCCCCAGCGCGGCGCGGATCCGAGCAAGGAGCAGCTTGATCAGACGCGTTGCGCATTGGCGATGATGGAAAATCTCGACGCCAATGTGGGGCGCGTGCTCAAGCGGCTCGAGGAACTCCGGTTGAGCGACAATACCATCGTCATTTACTTTTCAGATAACGGACCGAACACATGGCGTTGGAATGGAGGCATGAAAGGCATCAAAGGCACCACCGACGAAGGCGGCGTCCGATCGGCATTCTTCATCCGCTGGCCCGCCGGAGGCGTCAAACCCGGCGCTTTGGTGAAGGAGATCGCGGCCGCGATCGACATTCTGCCTACCCTTGCGGCTTTGGCTGGGTTGGAACGAGCGGGCGACAAGCCGCTGGACGGCCGGGATTTTTCACCGCTCCTGACGGGGAAACAGGAAACCGGCTGGGCGCCCCGGCTCATCTTCTCCCACCAGAACGGCAACATCAGCGCCCGGTCTCAGCAGCATCGACTCGACCCCAAAGGAGCGCTTTTTGACATGCTTGCCGATCCCGGTCAGACGAGAAACATCGCGAGCGAACAACCGCGAATCGCCTCGGACATGGCCGCCGCCGTGGCCCATTGGCGGGCTGAGGTGCTCCCCAAGTCCAAGGACGACCGCCCTTTCCCCGTCGGTTACGCCGCTTTTCCGCGCACACCGCTTCCAGCGCGTGACGGCATTCCCCAAGGCGGCGTCAAACGCAGCGCCGGTGCTCCGAATTGCTCGTACTTCGTCAATTGGACAAGCCTCGAAGATCGGATCACCTGGGATATTGAAGTGAACACCACGGGAAGTTATGACGTGGACATTCTATACACCGCCCCCGTTGCGGACGCCGGTTCCACCATCGAACTCGAGTTCAGCACTGCCAAACTCACAGGGAAAGTCACTTCTGGGTGGGATCCCCCTTTGTACACCAACCAGGACACCATCCCGCGCCCAGCGGGAGAGTCTAAGATGAAGGAATTTCGCCCGCTCCGTCTCGGCCGCTTGCGCCTGGAAAAGGGCCGGGGCCAGCTCACTCTTCGTGCCCTGGAAATCCCCGGAAGAACCGTGATGGATGTCCGGCAAATCAACCTCACCCTTCTTCCATGACCCTTAAAACGGCAGTTGATCCTGGTGCGGATTTGCAGGTGGTGCATCCGCGAGTTGTCGGTGGAGCGCGACTGTGCTGAAAGCCAGTCGCAGCAGCATCTCAGGCTCGCTATCACGCCAAACCTGCTGCGGCTGGTGCTTCGCACACAACCGCGCTCCGGGCTGCCAGCCAAAT
>SYMW01000278.1 GCA_005805305.1 Verrucomicrobiales bacterium | reverse complement strand
GGAGCGCGACTGTGCTGAAAGCCAGTCGCAGCAGCATCTCAGGCTCGCTATCACGCCAAACCTGCTGCGGCTGGTGCTTCGCACACAACCGCGCTCCGGGCTGCCAGCCAAATTCACCGTCAACCTGCGGATGCACTGGGCTGGCCCATGCGCCAATGTTTTGTTGGTAATACTTTTACTTTTAGCCAATACTGCGTGCGCGAAAAATGAGAATCGCTAAACTTTATAAAGAAATGGGGATGGCTTGAGCACAGTCCGCAAGCATTTAGTCGTCCTGAACAAGTTGGGCATGCACGCCCGGCCGGCCGCGAAATTTGTCAAGACCGCGAACCTGTACTCGTGCGAAATCTTGGTTGAAAAAGACAGCCAGACGGTCAATGGCAAAAGCATCATGGGGCTTCTGATGCTGATGGCCGGGCCGGGGAGTCGATTGGCCGTGCAGGCCACCGGCTCCGATGCCGAAGCGGCGGTCGCTGAGTTGGAAGCTCTTCTCAAGCGCAAGTTCGACGAAGACTGAGCCGACTGCTCCCGAAGAGATCTGGAACTATGAAGTCAGCCGGATTGGACATCAAATACGTGGCTCACCTAGCCCGGATCGAATTGACCCCCGAGGAGGAGTCCCTGTTAGGGCTTCAACTGGCTGACATCTTGGCTTATGTCGAAAAGCTGAAGGAGGCGGAAATCCGCGGCGTTGAGCCCACGGCGCATCCATTTCCGATGGTCAACGTCACGCGACCCGACGAGGTCGCGCGGTCACTGACGAGCGAGGAAGCACTCGCCAACGCTCCCGCCCAGGCGAATGGCTTGTTCCGCGTCCCGAAGATCGTGGAGTGAATGGCCCATGCTGAATCGGCTTACGATTTCTCAACTCACGGCCAAGCTCGCCACCGGGGAGGCGTCTTCGGCAGAGGCGACACGCGCCTGCCTTGACCGCATTGCGCAGGTGGATTCCCGCATCCGGGCTTTTTTGAGCATCGACGAGTCGAACGCTTGCCGGGAGGCCGTTCACGCGGATGAACTGCTTCGCGCCGGACAAACGCACGCCGATTTTCCGCTGCTGGGAGTTCCTCTGACCGTCAAGGATGTGATCGCCGTGGCGGGGCAGTCGCTCACGTGCGGGTCAAAGATGTTGGAGAACTACCGTTCGCCTTACGATGCCACTGTGATCGAGAAGCTCCGCGATGCGGGAGCGGTGATTCTAGGGAGAGCGAACATGGACGAGTTCGCCATGGGAAGCTCTACCGAAAACTCCGCGTTCGGCCCTAGTTTCAACCCATGGGATGTGAGCCGCACACCGGGGGGATCATCGGGAGGGTCGGCCGCCGCCGTGGCCGCGGATTGCTGCGCCGCCGCGCTGGGCTCCGATACGGGTGGGTCGATCCGGCAACCGGCGTCCTTCGTCGGGTGCGTCGGTTTCAAACCCAGCTATGGGCGGGTTTCTCGGCGCGGGCTTGTCGCGTTTGCTTCCTCCCTCGATCAAATCGGTCCCTTGACCAAGGACGTGCGTGACGCGGCGCTCCTGATGAACGCGATTTGCGGGTGGGATCCACGGGATTCCACGTCGATCCAGATGCCCATTCCCGACTTCGGCGCCGCTTTGTCCGGTGATGTAAAGGGCGTGCGCCTTGGGATCCCGAAAGAATACGCCATCGGCGGACTGGACCCCGAGGTGGATGCCGCCGTCAAACGCGCGCTCAAGCACCTGGAGCAATTAGGCGCCCACATCATTGAGATTTCACTCCCTCATACCGAATTCGCCATCGCGGCCTACTACATCATCGCGAATGCCGAGGCCAGCGCGAACCTGGCGCGGTTCGATGGAATGCGATACGGCCTCAGGATCGACGGCAGCGATCCGGCGGAAATGTACTGCAAAACTCGGGGCGCTGGATTCGGCGCGGAGGTCAAACGACGGATCATTTTGGGCACCTATGTTCTCAGCAGCGGGTATTACGATGCCTACTATTTAAGGGCGCAGAAAGTAAGGACCCTGATCCGTCAGGATTTCTTGAAAGCATTTGAGGAAGTGGACGCCATTGTCACACCCACGTCGCCTGGACCCGCGTTTAAGATCGGAGAGAAAACGAGCGACCCACTCCAGATGTATCTCTCGGATATTTTCACGATATCTTGCAATCTGGCCGGCATTTGTGGCGTCAGCGTTCCTTGTGGGTTCACTGCCGATCCAAAGCTCCCCATCGGGCTTCAACTGTTGGGCAAGTCACTGGGAGAAGAAACGCTGCTGAGGGTGGCCCACGCCTACGAACAAACCACGCTCTGGCACCGCGAACGCCCGAATCTTTGATCCGGGGCGGGCCGCCTGATGGGACAAGGCGCTGGGATTTTCAGCGGTCTACTGCATTCCGAGTGATGCCCTCAGATCTTCGGAAAACTTCTTGATTTCATCGGCAATCTTCTGGGGTTGATCGGCGAAGGATTCAGCGAAACGCGCGACGGTTTCGGGTTTGCGGCGCATGAGCTCTGCCGTGGCCACCAACATCGCCAGGCAGTTATTCACGTTATGGCGCATGGTTGCCAGCTTTTTGTCTATCTCGACGATCTGTTGAGGTGTCAAATTGACAGACTGGTTCGGCAGATCCATTCGTGAAGTGTGTCGTGGTGGTCGCGGATTGCAAGCCGGTTTAGGACTTCCTATCCCGCAATGCCGGACCGGGGTGAGGATTTCCGTAATATCACGTTAAAACGGCAGTTGCCCAAGGCGAATCTTCACAAGATCTTGGCGATAAAGTTTTTCCGAATCACTGACCAGATCCACAAGGGATGTGGCTCCCTCTTCATCAAGGCTCTCTCATCCAGCCCCTTGCAAATCTCCACGAGGTTCAACTGCCGCTTTAAGGATGCAGGGATGGGATGATCACAACGACGCGCCTTGCGGAGAGCCCACTCCTGAACCGGAATCGATTTCTATTCTGATTCTGAAATACGCCTCGCGGTCCGAATTTAGCGGAATCGTGGTTTCAAGATCGGAAGTGGGATTGCCGACTGGTTCAAAATGCGGGTCCTGCATCGAGAAAGCTTGCTCGAGAATATAGGTCTGAACCTGTTTTGACGATTTGTTGGACTCGTCGTGCAAGAACGATCGCGGAGCATGCCAGCGAAGCTTCAAATCTTGACCTGTCTTGGCAACGGAAATGATCTTTGGTTTAGGATGGAACCCAATCACTCCACGCAGCGGCAAGTTCAGGATCCCTTCTGGCGTCCAATCCTTCGCATCCCAGGCGCTGAAGTTGAAGTGTCCGCTCGCCCAGCTGGTTCGATAACGAACGAACGGGGTTCCATCATCGGAAACAGTATAGCCATACGCGAGCATCCCATGAATGGAGGGGTTCACTCGGGGGCGGTTTCCGAGCGTGCGGCTGTAGTTGGTGAAGCTTTGCATGAACAACAGGACCGGATAACCCGAGTCAATCTCAGCTTTGAGGTCCGCGAATGTGAATCCCGTTGACGGGGGAATTGAGGGATTGAAATCGCTGAGCTGGGTGAACGTCTCCGCTTCATAGCCAGAGAACACGGCCCAATTTCTTAATCCTGACTGAAGGTCTGGCATGGCGAGGCCCGTTTCGGTTTTCGGGCTGTAATCCACCCGCTTGGCCCCGTTGCCGTCCCAAAACACAAAGCTGTAGCCGTCGATGTTTCCGTCGCATTCACCGTTCAGGTTTACCCATTTATCCTGGTTCAAGCCGATGAAGTCACCGATGGAATCGGGCTTATGCTCGGTCCTCCGAAGCAGGATGTAAGGATCTGGGGCGAAGCTCTCGTAATCGAGATAATAATCGTCGATATGCCCCGGCGAGTCGGCGGGCCTTCCGTCGACACCTTTCTCGGAGGCCCAGAGCGCAGTGATCCCCGCGTTCGGGCCATTGCTGTTGAGCGGCGCGATTCCTCCGTTGGTGGGTCCTCTGTAAAAATCCGGAAAACCATGCCTGTCCCAAAAGCCGATGAGATTGCCCGTAGCGGTCCCGAAACATCCTGCATGCCATTGGTAGTCCGGGACATCGGCAATATAAACGCTGGAAGCCGCATTGCCCGACGAGTTGCCGGCCCAAAGTGCCGTGAGGAAACCCAGAAACAGGCCAGTCCGTGTTGGCGTTTGTGACATAAAACACTTGCGTCGTCCCGGGGAACCATATGCCGGTTGCGTCCGGGTTGCAAAGATGTCATTCATAGGCACATGAAATTATCATCCTTTCTCGCCCGAAGGACCGTTTGGCTAATCGTCGCGCTGGCGTTGTTCAGTGTTTCGCTGGCCGGGGCCGAACTGCGGCTCGGTTTGATTGGTCTGGACACATCCCATGTGACCGCGTTCACGAGACTTCTGAATGATCCCAAGGAGAAGAACCATATTCCGGGCGCGAGAGTGGTTGTCGCCTTCAAGGGAGGCAGCCCGGACATCGAGTCCAGCATCAAACGTGTGGACGGTTTTACGAAGGAGTTGCAGCAGAATTATGGTGTCCGAATCGTGGAAACCATCGAGCAGGTTTGCCAGGAAGCCGACGCGGTGTTGTTGACGAGCGTCGATGGGAGGCCGCACTTGCAACAGGTTCGTCCGGTGTTGCGAGCTAAGAAGCCCGTGTTCATCGACAAGCCAGCCGCGGGTTCACTCAAGGACGCCATTTCCATTTATAGATTGGCGAAGGCCGCGAAAGTGCCCCTGTTCAGCTCCTCTTCGTATCGTTTCTACGACAGCTTGGTGGAATTGAAGCGCTCGGACGTCGGGGAAGTAAAAGGCGTCTTTTCTTATGGGCCGGCGCCCACGGAGCCACACCACCCAGACTTGTACTGGTACGGCATCCATCCCACCGAGGCGCTTTTCACGATTCTCGGCCCCAACTGCCAGACGGTTTCCAGGACGACAACCCCCAGCATGGACGTAGTCACCGGCGTGTGGTCGGAAGGCCGGATGGGAGTGCTCACGGGTTTGCGCACCGGCCATACTCCTCACAAGGTGATCATTTTCGGCACAAAAGCCGTTGCGGAACAGAAGGGTGGCGGTGATTACGCGCCCATGCTTCGCGAAGTGATCAAATTCTTTCAGACGGGAATCGCTCCCGTGTCTCCCGAGGAGACATTGGCCATCATGGCGTTCATGGAGGCGGCCGATGAGAGCAAGCGCCAGGGCGGGAAGCCTGTTTCGATCAAGCAAGTGTTCGATGCGAACGATCCAGGCAAAGTCGAAGAATGAAGCGATCGCTCTGACGGGGAACCAGCGATTCCGCCTAGCATCTAGCCAAGCGGCGCTCCATCCAAAGCCGGAAGTTGTTTTCGCACGGAACCTTAAGCACGCATGACACGCTTTTCACATCAAGGGCAAAGGATCCCTCGGCGCTTCTTGCACCTTCGCCTCGCCTTGGCGGTGTTGGCGCTATGGCCACTCTTCGGGACGCATGCCCTCGCTTCCTCAGGCGAGAAGCCCGCCCGAAAGCTGAGGCTTGTCATCCTCGGCGACAGCCTCTCGGCGGGGTTTGGGGTTGAACGCGAGCTCGCCTATCCCGCCCTCCTCCAAAGGAAGATCGATCATGAAGGCCGCATCGCCTGCGAGGTCGTGAACGCTGGCGTGAGCGGCGATACGTCCGGCGCCGGCCTCCGTCGAACGGATTGGGTCCTGCGGGGTGGGGTGGACCTTTTCATCTTAGAACTAGGAGGCAACGATGGGTTGAGGGGGATCCCTCCGACCGCGACGAAATCAAACCTTCAAGGCATTATCGACAAGGTTCGAAAATCGAACTCTCACGCGCAGATTCTGATTGCTGGCATGCGAATGCCAGCGAGCGTTGGCAAAGAGTACGAAGCCGAGTTTGCCGCGATCTTTCCGGATCTCGCGAAATCCAATGGAACGAGTCTGATTCCTTTCCTGCTCGAAGGCGTCGCCGGCGATCCCAAGTTGAATCTGCCTGACATGATCCATCCCACCCGCGAAGGCCACGTCATCATCGCTGAAACGGTCTGGAAACACCTCAAGCCTTTGCTGGCGGTGGTCCAAAATACTCGCGACGGTCATGGTGTCGGCCCGACTTCCCCATGAGCGCTTTGGGCAATCGCCGTTTCAACCTTATAACGGCAGTTGAACCTATTGAATATTTGCAAAAAGCCTGGAAGAGAAAGGTTTGACGAAGAGGGAGGCCTATCTCTTGTGGATCTGGTGAGTGATTCGGAACGTCTTTATCGCCGGGATCTTGCGAAGATTCGCCATGGGCAATTGCCGTTTTAAGGTTCATCGGCCCTGTCGACATTGAAGCCTCCACACGGTTGGGAGTGAGGATGGTGGGGCATAAGTGCTTCGACCAAAAATGTCCGGGTGACCGCCGTCTAGTGGCGGATTCCGGAGGTGTCTGGGGATTGCTATTCCAAGGCCGCTTTTTGATCCCCGAACATCGATTTCGTAATTTCGTCTATCTTCCAAATTCGGCTTTGACAATGCACAGAGCCGTACTCCACAGTGCATCGTGGCTCCATGCCAATCTGCGGAAGCGGTGGCGAGTTTTCGCTCTCTGTTTTCCGCTTTTTCGCTCGACGCCAGATTTGGGCACTTACGCGCTAAGGGACAGTGCAAAAATAACTTCCTGTTTTGCTGGTGGCCGAATGAATCTCTGGCTGGGCGCGAAGGACGAGCATCCTTAGATCTGTGAGGAATGAGCAACAACGCCAGCAACTCATTGGGCTCCATCTCGAAGGGGCGGGGCGGGGCTTGGCCATCTGCGTCGTTGCTCGTCGGTTGCAGCCGCATGAAGGGGATGCACCCTCCTTGCGCCTAGCCAAGCCGCGCTCTCGCCAAAACCGGCAGATATTTTTGCACGGTCCCTAAGATGAATTCGTGTCCTCCATCCGGCGATGCGGATCCATCCATTATTCCCGCAGAGCCACAAACCAGCCAAGTCTTAACGCTTCTTTTCACCGACGTGGTGGATTCGACTCGTTTGAAACAAACGCTGGGCGACGCTCAAGGTGTGGCGCTCATGCAGGCGCATCACCGGGCTGCACGCAGGCTCCTGGCCCAATTCCCCACCGCTCGCGAGGTTGGCACCGCGGGAGACTCCTTCTTCCTTGTGTTTGGAAGTCCTTCGCAGGCGGTTCAGTTTGCGTTGAGTCTTCAGAGGGAACTCCATCAATCACCGGACAAGTCTGGTTTTCCCCTGATGGACAGGATTGGAATTCATGTGGGGGAAGTGCTTCTAGAAAATAGTGCGGACTCGGCCGCCGGAACAGATTCTCCTTTTGGAACGCATGTCGATCTTTGCGCCAGGGTCATGTCCCTGGCGGGGGCAAACCAAATATTTCTAACCCGGTTAGCGTTCGATAGCGCTAGGCAGTCAGGGGATGATTTGGCCCATCATTCTTCACTCCACTGGCTGAGTCATGGACGGTTTCAATTAAAAGGGATTCTGGAACCCGTGGAGGTTTTCCAGGTCGGGGAGCCTGGTGTCGCCCATTTCGAGGCGCCAAAGGAAAACGAAAAAGCGCGGCGCTACGCGGAGGGGGAAAAGGGGATCTTGACAGGGTGGAGGCCGGCCGGCGGACAACTGGTTCCCGGTACGTCCTGGCGGCTTGAAGAACGGCTCGGTGAAGGCGCGTTCGGAGAAGTTTGGCTCGGGCGGCACGCCCAACTCAGGGAGCACCGAGTTTTCAAGTTCTGTTTTCGAATTGATCACGTTCGATCCCTGAAGAGGGAGGCCACACTTTTTGGGGTTCTGAAAGAACGAATGGGCGAACATCGCAACATCGTTAAGCTCCACGATCTTTGTGTGAGTGAACCGCCGTATTACCTCCTCGTTGAGCATGTGCCGGGCAAGGATCTGAAAGCGTGGATTGAGGGGCAGGGAGGTTTTGAGGCCATTCCATTCGAAACGCGAATTGAAATCCTGTCCCAGGTCGCCGAAGGTTTGGCCGCCGCTCATCAGGCGGGAGTTATCCACCGGGACATCAAGCCCGGGAACATTCTGATCCATGGCCGGGCCGATGATCCAGGGAGTTTGGTTGTGAAGGTGGCGGATTTTGGCATTGGCCAGGTGGTTTCGTCCGAGATCCTAGCCGACTGTACCGCCCATGGCTTCACCGAAACCCTTGTCAACCAAGGAAACGAATCCACATTGGGAACTCTTCTCTATATGGCGCCGGAATTGTTTAAAGGCACGCCGGCGTCCGTGTCGTCAGACGTCTACGCGGCCGGCATCCTGCTTTATCAGTTGCTCAAGGGGGATCTTGCGAAATCGCTGACGCCGGATTGGCAATCGGCCATCGAACAAGAGTCACTTCGTGGCGACCTCAAGAGTTGCCTGGCAAGCAATCCGGCGAGGCGCTTCGGCTCTATGGAGGAGCTTGCGGAACGTCTGCGGCATTGGAAAGCGCGCGAGAATCGCCTGAAGTTGGACCGGCGCCGTGCCGCCCTTGCTACCGCCGCCAAACGCGCCGCCCTGATTGCGGCCTTCGTCGCGGTCTTTGGATCACTCATCTGGTGGGGGGGGCAATCGAGCCGACGCAGCATGGTTCGGGAGGTCCGCATCTCCTCCGCCAAGCTTTTACCCCCGAAACCAGCTGCCATCGCGGAGCAACCAAACCTCAAGGAAGAGCCTGACGAAATCGTGGCCAGCCTTTATGATGTGCCGCTTCAGGATGCAATCACCATGATTGCGAGGATGGGCGAATTCGAGCCCGTCTTGGACGAATCAGCCAAACAAATAGCCGCCACGAACATCACCAAATGCTTTGCGATAAACGTCACGAACATCTTTCAAGTCATGCGCGGCGCGCTCCATGGGCACGGCCTGATGCTGCAGGATAAGGAAGGGGTCGGAACGTTCCACCGGATTCTGCTGAAACCGTCGGCCGCGGAACTGATCGCCTCTGGAAAGGCCACGGGCGGCGCCCCGAAGATCGGACCGTCATCCGAGCCTTCGTTTGGGAAGAAGTTCGAGCCTCGCACGGTGGTCCAAAACATCGAAGGAACCGCCTTCGTCTTGAAACCTGGGGGCAGTAGTGCTCCCGTTCGATCGGGATTGGTCGTCGAGTTGGGCGCGACCCTTGCCGTCGGGAGGAATTCGCATGTGGATTTGCTGGCTGATGGCGAGGTGATGCGTGTTTATTCGAGTGCCCTGCGGATTCACACACCGGTTGGTTGCGCGGTGGTTGGGGAATTGACCGGAGACATTCGAGCATGGAAGGAAGGTCGATCTGTTGTGGTCTTGGAGCCCACTATGATTCTGGATTCAGGAACAATCTTGGTCAATGCCTCGGAGACTGCGGCTGCGTTGTCACTTTATGTAGGCGGAAGCCGCTTAGAGTTGCAACTGCCCAAAATGTCGAAAATCGGGCTTGAAGAGATCGGTCACGCAAGTTCGTTCGGCGATGATATCTTAGAGGATATCGTTTATCTCTCGGTCAAACTGCTAGAGGGGCGCGTTCTAGGAAATGTTGGAAAACTGAGTGAAGCCTCGACGATAGAGCTCCGCTTCAAGGAATTGGTCCTGAACGTGCGCGAAGGGGAATTTGACTTCAGCCCCGACCTGGTCGCGATGCAGTCAGGTTGGGGGAGCTTGATGATCCACGGCCCGGAGGAACCCAAACTCCAATTTATCCACCCGCCCTCACCCTATTCCAGGATGGACGGGTTCGCCCTGCCGGTTTCGGTTCATTTTGATCGCATGACCAGCGAGGCTCGAATTAATTGTGTTGCTTCGGCAAGCGTGCGGAGGGAGTGATTTTCCGCGCCGGGGCGCTGATGGCGGCGGAGCCACCCTCCCGGCTCAGTTTTCGATTAATCCTCCGTCGGGGCAGGAATCGGCGGCCGAGGGTAGTTCCACGGCAGC
>SYMW01000277.1 GCA_005805305.1 Verrucomicrobiales bacterium | reverse complement strand
TGAAGGCGATGACATCATCGACGGCGGTGACAACAACGACTCGATTTACGGGCAGGGCGGGACCGACAAGCTGAATGGCGGCGGAGGGGACGATTTTATTCACGGTGGAATTGGGGCGGACCTGATCGATGGGCATGCTGGCAACGATGAACTGGATGGCGGTGGAGGCGCGGGAGATCGGATTCTTGGCGGCGAAGGCATCGACACGATTTATGGTTCCGATGATGGCGCGGACATCATCGACGCAGGGCCAGGAGATGACATGGTTTTTGGCAAAGGCGGCAATGACACCATCGGTGGGGGCGATGGGAACGACATCCTGCACGGCAGCGCAGGAGATGATCTGATCGGCGGTGGGTCCGGATCGGACACCGCCCTAGGCGAGGGAGGCCACGACACTCTTTACGGGAGCTCGGCGGACAATCCAGGAGTGAACGATGAGGTCGATTACTTGTACGGCGATTTTGGCACAAACGGGAACGAAGCCGGCTCCGGCAACGACAGGCTTTTCGGGCAGAACGGGAACGATTTTCTATTCGGGGAGGGAGCGGACGATTTCATCGATACGGGGGCCGGAACGGGTGACCTCGTGAATTATGGCGCTGGAGAAAGAGCTGTTCTTCAGGACTACGCAACTCCCAGCCCCACGCCCGCTCCCGCGTTGCGCGGCGCCGCGAATCTGGTCCCCGCCCTGGGAACGATTCCGACTGGAGTCACTGAAGCAGGCCGATGGGCCGAGTTGATGGGGAGCGCCACTGGCGCCGGTTTGAGCGGGGGCCCGGCTCTGTCGACCGATCCAACGCTCGCCGCCGGCCCTGGCGGAGTGATGTATGCGGCCTGGGCGGATGCGCGTCACGGGAACTTCGAGATTTATGTGCTCCAATACGATCCCTCGTCCGGCTGGAGGGAATTGGCCGGCAGTGGAAGCAACGGCGGTGTGAGTAATTCGTCGGGCACATCGCGCCGTCCGACGCTTGTCGTGGAGGCCTCGGGGGCGCCCGTCGTTGCCTGGACCGAGGCGGCCGGGGGCCAGACAAACATCGTGGCGATGCGTTATGCGAGCGCCCAATGGAGCCCGCTCGGGAATGGAGCCGCGCAGGGTGGCCTCAGCAACACGGGCACGGCGGACGACGCTCATCTGGCGCTCAGCCAGGCAGGTCCGGTCGTTGCGTGGACGGACCGCCTCAATGGCGTGCTGAACGTGGCGGCGAAAGTCCTTCGGAATGGGGCGTGGCAGGCCCTGGGGGCCGATGCGTTCGTCTCCCGCGCGACATCGGATGTGTCGGGCCTTGCTATTACAAGCCAAAGTGGAAAGGTGGCGCTCGCCTGGTCTCAGGACACGGGCACGAACCGAGAGATTCATGCGGTGCAGTTAAACAATGAGGTGTGGCAGGAAGTGGCGGGTTCCTCCTCTGGCGGGGGCGTGAGCCGCACGTCGGGCGCCAGCACAAATCCGTCGATTGCGTATTTGCAGGGAAATCTTTTTGCGGTTTGGCAGGACGATTCGAGTGGGTTCAACGAGGTTTACGGGGCGCGCTTCGACGGAACTCAATGGCAGGCTTTGCAAATCGGGGGCAGCGGGGGCCTTTCGAGCACGAACGGCCAGGCCTCGCAACCGCGGCTGGCGGGATCGGGCGCGACGGTCGAACTGGTTTGGTTGGACGATCGCCTTCAAAACCGGACCGGCACGGAGGTCGTCCTTTATGCACGCAAATGGAATGGCACGAGCTTCATTGAAGAATTGCCAGGGGAAAGCAGCGTTCGCGGTTTGAGTCTCACCGGACATTTGCCTGACCAGCTCCAGTTGGTCTACGATTCGAACGGGCATCCGGTCGTCGCTTGGATCGGAGGTGAGCCGGGCAATCCCGCGGTCTATCTGAGAGCCAACCTTTACTCGATCAATCGTTCATTTACAGCAAGCCCAACGTTATCGGTGGCACAAATTCTTGCGGCCAACCAGCTCGGCGCGGGGGATGCAATCGTGGTTCAGGGAGCCGTCGCGGGGGACGTGAGCCTGGCCAATCAGGATCCAGGAATTCTCCTTTTCGGCGCACCGGGGTCCAGTCTGAGCGGCGCGTTGACGTTCGATGGAGGCAACAATGTCGTCGTGCAGCGGATCAGCGTCGGTGGCGCCAGGGTCAACTCCGGATCGGGAAACACCTTGCGCGAAAGCACAGTGTCCGGCTCGGGGCTTGCCCTCGCGGGAGGGTCGGGATTCCGGGCGGCCCACAACCAGTTCACGGCCTCCACGGGGTTGGCGGCGTCGGGTCCTTCGCCCGGCGCTCTGGTGGAGTTCAACGCCTTTTCGGGACCGAACACAGGCGTTCTCTTGAACACTGCAGGCCTCGCGAACGTAACGATTCGCAACAACCGCTTCATCAACCAAAGCCAGGGCATTGCGATCTCCCAAACCGCGTCCGGACAGATTTCAGGGAACGAAATCGCCGGGTCCCCAGCCGGAAAAGGGATTGTTGTGAACGCGGCGTTCGATGGAGCTGTGGCGGGCAACGATTTGCATGGATTGCAACTGGGCCTCTCTTATGCAGCGCCTGCCAAGGTCAGCGGCAACCGCATCCACGGGAACGAGACGGGCGTCGAGGTTTTGGTGGACAGCACGGAGACAGGATTGGGATTTCAAGGCGGGCTTCTGCCAAACGAGATTTACGGAAATGGGACCGGGGTCAGCGGAACCGGACGTGTGCAGAACCAGCACGTCTTCCGCAACGAAACAGGCTTCATGGGCGGCGCCATCATCGGGCCTGTGTCGGACCTGAACCTGGCGAATGTCGTCGAAGACAATGCGGTTGGGTTCAAGGCCACGCGCATTGTGCAGTACAACCGCATCCTGGGAAACAGGGTCGGGATTGAGGCGGTGGACGATTCGCTGATCGTTCACAATGTATTTTCGCGCAATACCGTCGCAGGCGTTTCCATCGTCGCCAAGAAACACGCCCAGGTTTTCCAAAACACTTTTTACACGGACACCGGGGATAACATCCGGCTGGAGGGTTCCGCGAGCGACGTGGAAATCAGAAACAACATCCTGTGGACGGAAGGCGGCTACGATATCTTTGTGGCGAACGAAGCGCGCGAAGGATTTTTCTCAGACCACAACGACCTCTATGCGAGCGGCGCAGGAAGGCTTGTATTCTGGGCGCTGCCGTTTGGCGACATCCTGGATTGGCAGGCGGATGTGGCGCGGTTCGATCTCCATTCCACTGGGCGAACGGCGATTAATCCTGGCTGGGCCAAACCTGCGTTCTACAGTCTGGCGCGGAACGATCTGAGAGTCTTCGACTTCGCCGCCGCACAACGGTTCACAAGTCCCACAACCGATGCGGGCGCGACCTTCCTCGATCGCGGCCTGCAGCCTGGAGCCTGGACAAACCTGCTCGCGAACCCCGGGTTCGAGTCCGGCGTGAACGGCTGGAAAGTGAACCCGGACGCGGCGGTGCAACAAAGCTCTCCGACTCCGTTCGATGGCAACAGCTATTTTTATGTTGGCAAAGCTCCCGTTGGTTCCGCCGAGCAGGTGGTGGACTTGACAAATACCCTCAACGAAACGCAGTTGGACGGTGAGGATCTGGTGGTCGTTTTCGGCGGCCGCGTGCGGTCCGCGGAGGATCATCCGGAAGACGCCGGAACGTTGATATTGACGCCCCTTGACGCCCACGGAGCCATGATCGGCGAGCCGACGATCCTTCATTCCAGCAATCCCCTCGACCGCTGGGACCTCGTCGGCGCGAGGGTCCCGCTGCCCAAAGGGGTTCGGTTCGTGCGCTACCGTTTTGAGGCCGTTCGGGGAAACGAAAGTTCGGATGAGAACCGCAGCTATTTGGATGGGGCGTTCCTCTACGTGTTGCCCGACACGGTTTCAACCGACCTGGGCGCGTACGGAAACACCCCTCTGGAGGGAGCCGCGAATGGGGCCGCGCATATCCGGTTGCTCACGCCGGACATTTATGTGGATTGGCTGCGAGACGTGCCGCAAACCATCCTTTGGACTTCTTCGGGAAACCATGAGGAATCGCTCATCCGCATCGACCTGATGAAGGACGGCGCATCGGGCCCGGAGCTCCTGGTGAATCTGAGCCCTGGCGCGAAGGACAACGGGCGTTTCGTTTGGACCCCGCATCGGCACAACGTGGACTATGGCGCCAGCGGCCTGCGCATCCAGTTGACGCTGGCTGCCGATAATCTCGTCTTCGACCGCAGCTCGGAAGGATTCACGGTTCCTGAAAACACCGACACTTATTTTGTCAATGACTCCTCGCAAGCCGGCGACGAGTTCACAAGCCGGCCCGGAAACAATCGGAGCACGGGGAAACTGGCGGGCCTCCCGAAACCGTACTTCAACAACGTGCTCCGCACCTACCAGGTTGGAGCCAATCAAACCGTCTTTGTCGATACTGGCCAGTATCCCATGCACGATACCCTGGTGATCTCGAACAAGCTCGGCGTAGGCGACGACGAAGGGTTTGTCCTCGGTGGTCCGGCGGCTTCGAACCATTTGGCCGTCCTGACGTTCGCGAACCCGCTGGACAACAAGCCGCTCGTTGAATTGAACAACGCGGATTTCGTGACACTCAATCGATTGCGGGGAAACAGGGGAAGCGTCGGCATTTACCTGCACGGCGCCAGCGATCATTTCAAAGGCGCCTTTCTGACTTTCTCGGATAACACCGAAGACGGCGCGCGGATCGAAGCACTTTCCACCGCCGAAGAATTGTCTCATCTCCAGATTCTGAACAACGGGGGATCGGGAATCGTCTCGAAAGGGAGCATCCACTTGTTGAGAGATACTCTGATATCGGGAAATGGGGGCTCTGGAATCGATCTGCAAACAGAGGACGCTTCAGTGATTGTAAACAACATCGTCCGGCAGAATCGCGGTGACGGGATCAGAGCCGACGGCCCGGTGACCGTGATGCACAACACGATTTCGGGACACGTCAATCGCGATCCGGACATCAGTCGCGGGTTTGCCGGAATTCTGTTGAACGGGGCGGACGATTCGATTGCCTCCGAAAACATAGTCTTCTCGAACGATGTGGGAATTCAGGCGGATATCTTTGTGAAGGCCGCGGTGATTTCCGGAAACCGCGTTTACGCCAACACGGCGGCAGGCATCGTTGCGGATCATGCCGCGCGGGTGAATCAAAACGTGGTGTATTCGAATGGCATCGGAATCCGGCTTCAGGAGGGCTATTTCGGCCCCGCCCACAACAACGTGGTCTACGCCAACACGGAGGCGGGATTCCGGGTCGCGGCGCAGGCGGTAACAGGTTCGGCGCAACTCGTGAACAACACGATTTACCAGCGGCAAGGCACGGGCGTGCGGGTTCTTGACGGTGCGCGGAATGTCGTCCTCCGAAACAACATCATCTGGGTTGAGGCCGGACCTGGCATTGAAGTCGCTGACGACAGCCAGGCTGGGTTTGTCAGCGACTTCAACCTGCTCTACGCCTCCGGAGGCGGGGTCATCGGCAGCTGGCAGGGACTCAACCGATCGTCCCTTGCCTCCTGGCGGACGGCGGGATTCACCGACCTGAACAGTCTGAGCCAGAATCCCCTCTTCGTGGATGCGGACGGGGCTGACAACCAATTGGGTTTCGTGAACGCGGCGAGTGATGGGCGTGACGACGATTTCCATTTGCAGAGCCTTTACGGCAGCCAGCACGGGGCCTCGTTTGCCCCGGTGACAGGCGGTTCTGGGCTGCCTGTGCCGAAGACCGGACAATGGATCAACGACGGCGGGATGTCGCCCGGCATTGATCGGGGGAGTTCGCAAGATTCCAGTTCCCTGGAGCCCGCGAGCAACGGTAATTTCGTGAATCTGGGATTTGAAGGCGGCACAGCGCAGGCATCCAGAAGCCCGGCGCAGTACGTTCTTGTTTTGAGGCCGGACGGTGGCGAGACGGTTCCGGCGGAACGAACCCTCGCCATCCAGTGGCGAAGCCATGATCAGCAGGGCAGCGTCACGCTGGAGTTGTGGCAAATCGGGGGTGCCAATCGCGTTTTGACTATCGCAAGCAACGTGGCCAACAACGGGCAGTTTGCGTGGCGTGTTCCTCAAACGCTGACTCCCGCAGGAGGCTATCTGGTCAAGGTGACGCGAGGCGCCTTGTCCGATACGACTAACGAGCCTTTCGCGATCGTCGCTCCGATCAAGTTTTATTACGTGAACGACGGTCAGTTTCAGGTGGGCGACACTACCTCGGCCCCCGGAAACGACGCCAACAGCGGACTCACTCCGGCGGCACCAAAGGCATCGATTCGAGCCGTGTTGGAGAGTTACCAACTTGGACCGGGCGACACGATCAAAGTGGATGCGGGAACTTACAACCTGAGCGCGAATATCCTGATCACCGCCAGTGATGCCGGAGTTGCGATCGAAGGTTATCGGAACGTTCAATTCCTGGACCGCGCAACGGTTCTCAACCGGGCAAATCCGTCCCAGGGCAGCTACGGGTTTGAATTGTTCCAAGCCAATGGGACGGTCCTGCGCCACCTGAAGATCACCGGGGGTGAGTATGGCGTTTTCGCCGGCAGGAACAGCGGCACCGATGACGTCCAGATCCTCGATAACGAGATCTACCTGAACCGGGAGGGAGGAGTCAGCCTGGCGGAATCGAACGACAACGCCGTGATTTCGGGCAACTCCGTCCACGGTCGAGCCGAGCCGGGACCCGAGGCCGGGCAGAACGTGGGCATCCGCGTTGATGGGACCGGCGCGAGCCTTGTCAAGAACGCGGTTTTCAACAATTCAGGGCCGGGAATCGATATCCGCGGAGGATCCACCCTGCTGAGCGACAATGACGTCTATCAGAACGCCGCAACGGGGATTCAAGCGGCGGGCTCGACTGAGCCGGACGGTGGGAATCCTCCCATCCGACTGATCAATAACAAGGTTCACGGCAACCTGGGACTTGGGATTCATGCAGACGGGGACGTCATCGTGCGGGGCAACAGCGTTTATGAGCAGACTGCGGGAAGAACCGGAATCGTCGTCGGAAATGGCGCGAGGGCGGAAACCAATGTGGTCTACCGCAATGCCATCGGCATCGAAGTGGCCTCCAAAGGGACGGCCACGGGCAACCGGGTTTATGGAAACAGCAGCCACGGAATTTACTCAGATTACGATTCGGCCATCACGCACAATAAGGTTTATGGAAATGGAATAGGGATTTACACGGATGCCGCCTTCGATGGGACGATCGTCGGAAACCTTGTTTACGGCAACCAAACCGAGGAGATCCATCTGCAGGGATTTGATCAGCGATCGACGAGGGTCGTCCTCGTGCAGAATAACACCATCGTTGCGGGCGCGTCGGGCACAGGCCTGGTACTTTCCGGGCACTTCGGCAGCGTCCGTGTGACGAACAACATTTTCGCCGCGCAGAGCCGGCATGCCATTTCGGTTGCAGCCGTGTCGGAACCGGCCTTTCAAAGCGACTACAACTTCTTCAACCTCAGCGGGACGGCCAAACTGGCCTCGTGGGGAGGCCGCGATTTCGCTTCGAGAATCGATTGGTTTTTCGAGCTGGGCAACGACCCTCACGGGTTGGAAGGGGATCCTCTGTTTGCCAGCCCAGCGGGTTTCGACCGCACTCTGGGATACAATACTCAGACAAGAACTGATTTTGGCGACGACGACGATTTTCATTTGCGGCCCGGCTCGCCCGCAATCGATCGAGGAGATCTGGGGGAGTATTTTCTGGGTGAACCCGTTCTCAACGGCGGGCGGACGGATCTTGGGGCCTACGGGAACACTCCCGGAGCGACCGCGAGCCCGGCCCATACACTTCAGTTCCTGAACCCCGCCGCGCTGGAAAAAATCAGCGTTGGCTCTCCCTACACGGTCCGATTTCAAACCAACGGGCTGACCAGTTCGGTGGTCGTGGCTCAAATCAATGCCGGCGGAGAAACGCTTGGAAGCTGGCTCTACGATGCGTGGTACGATGGGCCCCGGCGCGCGAGCGATGTGAATCGACCCGTGGACCTCTCCAAAGCCGTGAACCCCGCTCCGTCCGGAGTTTATCAGACTTATCAACAGGCCGCCAGCGGCGTGGGAGGCGAGTTGCGCTACCAATTGCCCGTCCCCGACGGTCAGTACACCTTGAGGCTGCACTTCGTCGAACCAGACGAACTCAGACCAGGCGAGAGGGTGTTCGATGTGTGGGTGAACGGCTCGAAGGCAGTTTCGAATCTTGATCTCGTCGGCGTTTCGGGAGCCGTTCGGCGCGCTCACACCCAGACCGTCACGGCTCTGGCGCAGGGTGGAAATGGCATCGCGTTGCGATTGGTGAACAATACCGATGACCCGGCCGTCATCTCGGGAATTGAAGTGCTGCGGGCCAATCCCGGCGGGACCGCCAATCCTTCGGTTGCCATCGACGTGTCCACCGATGGCGGCGCCACATTCGCATTGCTCAAGAGCGGCATCGTTCTGGACAGCGGCGGCGCCGGAAACTTCGCTTGGACCCCCTCCGCTGTCATCGATGGAAATCGTGCCCGCCTGCGCATCCGCTCCGAGCAGAGTGGATCGAGCCAGGCACTTTCGGATGGGTTTGCTGTCGGCAACTCGGGGCACAACTATTACGTGAATGACGGCATTGTGGCCCAGGGAGATCTCACTACAGCCGCGGGCGACAACCTCAACAGCGGAAAAGATCCCGCTCATCCGATGCGGAGTGTTGTTGGCGTTCTGAAAGCCTATTCTCTAGGCGCCGGTGACGTGATCCACATCGATACGGGTCGATATCCACTCTTCGAAAACGTCGAAATCACGGCTGCCTTGAACGGTGTCACTTTCGAGGGAGCCGCGCGCACGGGGAGCGAAGCCCGTCCGCTGCTCGATCGTGGGAACCAGAGTTCCGATGCAATGCTTTTCCACATCGCCGAGGGCGCTCAAGTCTCCTTCAAAAACCTCCGGTTGACGGGAGGATTCACCGCATTAGGCGCCCTGGGGACTTCCTCCCCCACCCAGGTGTCGCTGGATAATGTGGAGGTGTTTGGCAATGCTCGTTACGGGGTGTATGGAACGGGAGAGAAATTGAGGCTGACGCTCTCGAATTCACAAATCCACGACAACGGAAACGCGGGAGTTTATCTGTCAGGCCCATCGGTGGTGACGGGATCCAGAATTTACAATCATCAAAGCGGCGGGAGCCTGGGTGTCTGGCTTGAAAGCGGGGCTTCGGTTCTGGACAGCTCGCTCTCCAACAATGTGATAGCCATCGAAACGACCGATGCTTTCGTCCGGGGCAGCCGCCTTTTCAACAATGGCACTGGCGTGCGGATCGAGGGCAATGAAGACAGAATTGAAGGCAACCGGATTTACTCGAACGACGTCGGAGTGACGATGTCCGCGAATCGATTTACTGGCTCGATCATCAACAATATCATCTATTCGAACGCCACGGCCGGCTTGAGCGCGTCCGGCACGGAATTCAGGAATCCCGACCTGGGCAACAACACATTCCTTGTCACCACCGGCGCCGCGATCAGTCTGGACAAGGGAGTCACCGGCGCGGTGATTCACGATAACATCTTCGAGATTCGGGGCGGCTATGGACTGAGCGTTTCGCCGGAGAGCCAGGCGGGCTTTCGCAGCGACTACAACCTCTATCATGTCTCGAATGGCGGCAATGTCGCCCTCTGGCAGGGCCGCGCGTTCGACACACTTCAAAAATGGTTCTACGAAATCGGGGCCGATGGGCATGGCTTGAGCGCCGATCCCGGTTTCGTCGACGTGGATGGCGCGGACAACCTTCTGGCCTACAGCAAGCAGTCGCAGATCGATGGTGGCGGTGACGATAATTTCCGCCTGCAACCCACATCACCCGCTATCGACGCAGGGCGGCCGGGCGCTTATTATTTGAGAGAGCCGCAGCCCAACGGGAGCCGCGTGAATTTGGGCGCTTACGGAAACACTTCCGAGGCGGCCGTGAGCCCCGCCGCGAGTGTTCTCCTCATCGATCCGCATGGGTGGAACAAGCTCCAGGTTGGGCAGACCGTTCCAATCACCTGGCAAATTTCCGGAATTCTCCCATCCACTCCGGTTGCGTTCATAAACACAGGAGGCGCCACCGCCGGCCTCTGGAATATGGATCGTTACGCGACTCTGGCGGGCGGTTCGCTCGAAGTGCCGGATCCGATCGATCTCTCCGCGCCATCCGCCTCCGCGCCCCATGCGGTGTATGAAGACGTCGCCCTCGCGCCGGACGGCATCGGGAGCAAACTGAAATATGAGCTGGGCGTCCCGGCCGGGGACTACCAGGTGACCCTGCATTTTATTGAACCCCACAACCTTTCCCCCGGCGCCCGGGTCTTCGAGGTCAAGATCGGAGGTCAGACTTTCGAGAACGCGTTCGACATCGGCGTGGCGGCGGGGGGCAAACAAAAGGCGGTCGCGAGGACCTACACGGTTCAGGCCACGGCCCAGAAGGGCATCGTCATCGAGCTGGTGAACCGCACAAACGAACCCGCGGCCCTCGCCGGGATCGAGGCGCGGACACGCCATGCGGCCAGTTCGGTCCTTCCAACGGTCGGAGTAGAACTGTCGCTCGATGGCGGTTCCAGTTGGAGCTCGATCGCCGCTGGCCTGGCTTCGGACACCAACGGCTATGGCCGATACTCCTGGACGCCGGCTGCGTCCACTTCAAGCAATACCGCGCGGATTCGCGTCACTGCGGAGCAGGGTGCAAGACCGGGCGACGTTTCCAGCACCGGGTTCTTGATCGCTCCGGTGGGATATGATTTTTACGTGAACGATTCGGTTGCGGCGGCGGGCGATTGGACCACGGCGGCGGGCGACAACAGTTTCAGCGGAAAGGATCCCGCCCATCCGGTGGCCAGTCTTTTCACCTTGCTGAACTCGTATCGTTTTTCGGCTGGCGACGTTGTCCACATCGACCGTGGGACCTACGAAATACTGAGGAACATCGACCTGGGCCCCGATCAATCCGGCATCACAGTGGAAGGTTATAGGATGCCGCAGCCGGGCGATTTGGCGGCAACTCTTGCGCGAAATAACACGAATGTTTCCAGCGCCGTCCTGGACTTCAAGGGCGCGGACAAGGTGACCGTGCGCAACCTGAACATGACAACCGCATGGGCCGCCGTTCGTGCCGAGGATGGCGCCGCGAGCAACGATCTGCTCCTGACTGGCAACCACCTCTACGGCAACTTTCAGTTCGGAATCTTCCTGGGTGAATCAAATGACCGTGCCGCCATCAAGAGTAACATGCTCAACGGCCTGAAAGGAGGCGCCACCGTCGACGATCAGACCACCGGGGTCTCCATCTCGGGACTGGATGCTCGGATCGACAGCAATCAAGTTTACGATCATCGATTGAGCGGAATCACGGCGAAAGGCGCGGGCGCCCGGGTGACAAATAACGAGGTCTACGGCAATTTCATGGGAATCCTTGCGGGTGACCTGGGCGCGGCGAAAGGGGCCGTCGTTTCCGGAAACCGTGTTCACGACAACCTCGCCGTTGGGATCAGCGCCACCAACAACACCCTGGTCGAGAACAACGACATCTCTTCTCAAGTCTTGAACAAAGCAGTGGGGCTGGAACTGTCTTTCCGCGCTGTGGCCAGAAACAACCGCATCTGGAAGAACTACCAGGGGGTGTCCGCAACCAACGAGGTGGGGATCGAGGCGAATGCGATTTTCGCGAATCGCACATCTGGAATTTTTGTCGCCGGGCACGTTGCCGTCTTCAACAACCGGATCTACTCCAATTCCTCGGGGATCGAAACGTCAACCGATTTCCGCGGGCTCGTGGCGGGCAATTTGATATATCATAACACGGATTACGGAGTGGTCGCCGCCACCACGACGGACCTGCCCGCCCGGATCGTCAACAACACAATCGTCCAGCCTGTGGGAAATGCCATCAGGCTTGAGACCGGCGTTATCAATGTGTCGGTGCAAAACAACATCCTGGAGGCCAGCACAGGCACCGCTTTCCGGATCGCGACTTCGGATATCTCCGAGCTGGCGAGTGATTACAATCTCTTCCACCTCGGCGCCAACGCACAAGCCGTTTCGGTTGGCAACACCCCCGTCAGTTTCGCTTTCTGGACCGGCACGCAGAAGCAAGATGCGCATTCCCTGACGGGTGATCCGCGGTTCATCGACCCGGACGGGGGCGACAATGTGCTGGGATACAATGAGGCCGGGTTGGGTCACGATGGGGGACATGACGACAATTTCGCGCTCGGGAAAGGATCGCCCGCCATCGACAGGGCGGATGCGTGGCCCGCGCCCGGCCTGGATGCCACAGGCCGCGGACGCAAGGACGACCCGGCCTCTCCCAACCTGGGGTCACCGGACTATGTCGCTCGCGAGCTGGGTTCCTCGCTTTTCACCGCCACGGGGCAGCCAAGATCGTGGCACTCGCAGTCGGCGTTTTGGGAACTGAATCTCCCTTTCAACTTCAGCTTTTATGGGCGGGACTACGAAAGGGTCTATGTTTCCGCACGCGGTTTTGTGGACTTTGCCCCACCCGATGAAGAGGCCATGGCCTCGGTTTCCGAACTGGCGCTAAACGCCCGCATTGCCCCCTTGTGGGACAAGATCCGGACGGATGTCGGCAACACGGACATTTTCGTCGCCGCCAGCTCCTCCCAAGTGACGATACGCTGGGAGGCGGTGAACGAAAGGGATGGTTTGCCCGTGCGGTTCGCCGTGACTTTGTTCAGCGATGGCCGCATTCGGTTCGACTATGGATCAGGCAACACAAACCTCTCGCCTGTGATCGGCATTTCCCAAGGCAATGGGATCACCGCTGTGATCAGCCAGCTCACGGGCCGAAGCGCGCTGAACGCGGCCCGTTCTGTCGAAATCAAAACCGAGCCCGGCGCGTCCATCGTGGACCTGGGCGCCTATGAGTTCCGCGGTTCCAGTTCGGACGCGGCTCCGCCCACTGTTTCTGGCACGGCGCCGGCGTCGGTTTTCAGCGGGCCGGCTCCTGTCGCCCCCTTGCGGCAGCTCACTTTGCAGTTCAACAAGGAGGTCAGTCCGATCGATGCGGGGTCGAACTCCAGCTACGACCTGCGCGCAGCCGGGGCTGACGGGATCTATGAAACGGGGGACGACCGGGTTTATCAACTCGCGGCCAGTGACACATCCGGGAATCGCACGGTCGTCCTGACCGTCAAATCAGGCGATCTCCCTGCCGGCGTTTACCGTTTGAAAATCGCAGGCATCCACGACGACTCAGGAAACGTGCTCGACGGAGACGGCGACGGCATGTCCGGTGGCGCTTTCGCCAGAGTGTTCACGGTGGCGCCGCTCCCGGGCGAGGTGACGGGCGATCGTGTGGTCAACGACCTGGACCTGTTCAAGCTGTGGAAAGAACTGAAAAAGCCCGCGGCGCAAAGGAACCTCGCTTTCGATCTGAACGGGGACGGACAGGTGACGACAGTGGATCTTGATCTTGTAAAGGCGAATTATCTGGCCGGATCGCCGGCGCCTCAACCTCCTGCTCCCGCGGAAGCCGACTCGCTTCAAAATCCAGCAGCCGCTTCCGGAGAAATGACGTCGCAGATCGGACCGAGCTTTAGCAGTGCCGCCAACCTATCCCCCATCATTCCTTGGTGGCGGGATCCAGCCAAACCTCTGAGCCCTCCCACTCAAGGCTTCTGTCTTGCCGCCGACGAAACCGTGGGGAAGTCAGCCAGGCATTCTCTGCGGCGAATTGTCCTGAGAGCATTCCAATGAAATACCTCGGCTTCCTACTCATCGCCGTTTGTTTCGGTTCGCCCCTCCAGGCCCAGGTGGTCAACGTGACAGCCGCGTTCGATTCGACGAACTTGGTGATCGGCGGCGCAACGACCCTTCGAGTGTTTGGGCATGTCAATGAATTCAATCGATCCGCGGCGGATCAGATCCTTGCCTGGTATCTTGATTTGATCAACTTCACTCCCGCCACGGCTCGGGCTGATTACGCCACATTGCAGAGGCGGTTCTCAGACAACGATTCGCGCACGTCATCGCCCGGTAAAACGGAGGGAGGCAACCAGCGCGGAATCTTCGATACCTTTCTGAACACCGCTGGAGCTGGAACGACGAATCGAATTGAACTGCTGAGTTGCACCGTCACCGCCTTGGCGGCGGGCAAGGTCATTTTCGGAGTTGCGCCCGGCACCACGGTGGGCAATCTCTCGACCGATTTTCTGGTGGCTCTCAAAGCCGATTCGGATCCGCTCGCCGGCGGTGTTTACTCGCGCGCGCGCGCCGAGCTTCTTGTAGGGGCGGGGGCGGTCGAGACCAGTCCCGTCATATTGCAGGTGTCCTATTCGGCGTTGCCCGGCGCTTTTCAGAACCGAGTCGCTCTTTCGTTCAACGTGACATCGGGGCGCAACTTTTTTCTCGAGTTCCGGGATCAGCTTTCGTCCGCGTCAGAGTGGCTCACATTCCCGGGAGGCCCGCACAATGCCGGGAGCTACGTGGATACGAATTCTGTCCCCTCGCGTTTCTACCGTGTCCGGTGGTAACCGTCGCGCCAGACGCCGGGAGGTCGGACTTCAAAGCACCACCCAGCACGCCGGTGAATGCCTCAGGAATCAAGCGGCTCCCACGAAGCCGTCCCTCCTTGCCGCCCTAAAACAGATGAATCCGCCCATGGCCCTGTACTGAAATCAGAAGGGTAAACCTTGACTGCAATGTTCCCGGGTCTTATCAAGGAAGCAACGTGAAAATCCCCATGAACTTTCAAGCTGGATCCCAATCCTCTCCATCGAGGCGCCGTTTTCTCAAAGACTCCACCACGCTCGCCGTGAGCGGCGCGCTCGCCCCCTACATACTCTCGAAGCCCGCGCTTTTCGCGGCGAACTCCGAGACGCTCAAAGTCGGGCTCATCGGATGCGGCGGGCGCGGCACTGGAGCGGCGCTGCAGGCTTTGAACGCTGACAAAAACGCGATGTTGACCGCCATGGGCGACATTTTTGACGACCGCCTGCAAGGAAGTTTGAGGTCGCTGAAAAACGAGGAGGCCATCAGGAGCAGGATTACCGTGAATCCAGACACTTCGTTTATAGGTCTGGACTCATACAAAAAAGTTTTGGAGAGCGGAGTGGATGTCGTGCTCCTGGCGACTCCCCCGGGATTCCGCCCCTTCCACCTAAAAGCGGCGGTTGAGGCGGGCAAGCATGTTTTCTGCGAAAAACCGATGGCCACCGACGCCCCCGGGGTCCGATCTGTCATGGAGTCGGTGCGGATCGCAAAGCAAAAGAAACTCGCCCTGGTGGCCGGCTTTTGCTGGCGTTACAATGCGGGCGAGCGCGAGCTGATGAAACGGATTCATGACGGCGAGATTGGAGAGCCGATGTCGCTGGAAACGGTCTACAATACCGGGCCCTTGTGGGTGCGCCCTCGCAAGCCCGAATGGACGGACATGCAATACCAGATGCGCAACTGGTATTATTTCACCTGGCTTTCGGGGGATCATATCGTTGAGCAAGCCGTTCACAGCATTGATAAGATGGCTTGGGCTATGAAGGATGTCCCACCTCTAAAATGCGTGGCTCAGGGAGGGCGACAGGCGCGCACCGGCAAAGATTACGGCCATATTTTCGATCATTTCAGCGTGGTGTATGAATACCCACAGGGCGCGCGCGGGTATCATTCCTGCCGGCAGCAGGCCGGATGCGCCCAGGCCAATGCCGACCATATCATCGGTACCAAGGGAATCGCCACCATCAAGGCTTTCGGCCAATTGACCACCACGGGCGCCAACCCCTGGCGGTTCAGAGGGGAGCGGCCGGACATGTACCAGGTGGAGCACAACGAGTTGTTCGCGTCGATCCGCGATGGCAAACCCATCAATGACGGAGACCGGATGTCCAGCAGCACACTCATCGCCATCATGGGACGCATGGCGGCTTACACCGGCCAGGAAATCACTTGGGAACAGGCGTTGAACTCGGAGGAAGACCTTACAAAACAGGCGCTGGGCCAAGAAGGGAAAGCCGGGGATCCGGAGTTTCGCTGGGATATGAAACTGTACGAGGCCCCGGTGGCCATTCCTGGACTCACCAAATTTGCCTGAATGGAAAGTTCGCCCTCCATCACACTTGCCCTGCTTTTGCCGTTATGAGCACTAAGAACCGAAGATCTTTTTTAAAGCTGACGAGCGCCGCCGCGATGGCCGTTGCCGCGGGGAGTTTGCTGGCCCAAGACGCGCCCGCCAAGAGGCGCAAAATCAAGAAGGCAATCATGTTTGGCACCGTGGGCGTGAAGGGCTCCGTGATGGAAAAATTTGCGGCTTTGAAAGAAGCCGGCTTTGAAGGGGTCGAGCCGAACAGCCACATGGATCCAGACGAAGTCCTGAGGGCGCGCGATGCGACGGGGCTTGAGATTTGCAGCGTATGCTGCGGCACGCATTGGGCCAAGCCCGTTTCGGACCCAAACCCCGGCACGCGCAAGGAGGGTCTGGACGGATTGCTGCAGGCACTCCGCGATGCCAAGCGTTACGGGGCGAGCTCGGTGCTCTTTGTCCCCGCGGTCGTCAACAACCGCGTCACCTACGATGAGGCCTACCAACGGTCCCAGGAAGAAATTCGGAAGGCCATTCCAGTCGCCCAGGAATTGGGGGTCAAGATCGCGATCGAAAATGTTTGGAACCAGTTTCTGCTGAGCCCAATGGAGGCGGCCCGATATGTCGACGAATTCAACAGCCCTTGGATCGGATGGCACTTCGACGTGGGCAACGTGATTAATTACGGCTGGCCCGAGCAATGGGTGCGCATCCTCGGAAAGCGAATTCAGAAATTGCATATCAAAGAGTTCAGCCGCTCCAGGAGGGATGAAGAAGGTCTTTGGAAGGGATTCGAGGTGGAGTTCTTGAAAGGCGACAACAATTGGCCCGCCGTGATGAAAGCATTGGACGACATAGGCTACGAAGGCTGGGGCATCGCCGAGCAGGGCGGTGGCGGCACACGCGAAGGCTTAAAGAAGCTGTCGGCCGAAATGGATCAGATATTTAAGAGCTGATCGAAGTTCGATGCGAGGCCGGCCAGGGCCGTTCTTGGGAATCGGGGAGTTCCAGCAATCCAGACCCATTCACGACTGGAGAGTCATGATTGGTGGAATGCGGCCCCCAAAACCCTCGCGAGGAATTCTCTCGACCGGATCTCGAAATGGCCATCCGGCTTCCATGAGAATGGCCGGCATGGGCCCGCGAGACTTCACCCTTAAAACGGCTGTTGTCCAAGGCGAATTTTCCCAAGATCCTGCCGATAAAATGTTTCCGAATCACTCACCAGATCCACAAGGGAAATGCCTGCCTCTTCGTGGAGGCTTCCTCATCCAGGCCTTTGCAAATCTCCACGAGGTTCAACCGCCGTCTTAACGTTCAAGGCATTCGGCCGCCACCCGCGGACACGCTCGCCACGGTTCAGGCCCATTCGCAGAGCGCTTCGACATGCGCGGCGGAGCCGTCCTTGAGCCAAGACTCAAGCTGCGATGGGTCTTTGAGCTGCTGCCCCCGGGCGCGCGGAACGACGATGAAACGGCAATCCAGCTCGGGAAGCGTGGTCATGTCGCCCCATAACTTTTCAAACTGCGCCACCGGAAATATGTCCTCCTGCCCGTTGCCCCACCGTTTTTTGACATCCTTGAGAGTGATGTAGGTGGGCATTCTCCCCGCGAGCTTTCGGACTGCTTCCGCCACTATCGCCGCGTTTCCGAGATCTGACCGCTTGAGCTCGAACGCTTCCAGCGTGCGGTCCAGCTCTATCCAAGTCGTCAGCGAGTTGTAGTAGCTGAGGTCAAACTCCGATTCCTCCCTGGGCATCGCCAAACCCTCCACCAACCGGGGCCGCCCATCCACCCGCGCCAAGCCTCCTCCTCGATCCTCCACACGCCGGCTGATGACTTCGAAACTGAGCGCCGCCCCCGATCGCGCGTGCCACCCGAGCAGGGCCGGATCCAGACCGGCGCCCACTGTGTCGATGTTGTGCATCAGCAAGAAATCCAGCCGTGGCTGACGCTCCAGCACCGATCCCAAGGAGCCGTTCCGGAGCAGGTTCACGAATTCGAACCAGTGCCCGACGGGATGGAGGCATTGGGATGGCAGATTGTCCACGTAATCGCTTCCCTCGCCCGACCTTCGCGCCCAATTCATCAAGGCCGCGTGCAGGCTATCCCTGACCTTTTGTTTGGGCGCGTCGAGCTTCTGGCGCGCGGTTTCTTCCCACGCGAACGCGAGGTCCCTGACCATGGGAATGAGGCGCAATCCAATCGATTTCCCCGGTGAAAAAACGACTTCCCCTTCATAGCCGAAACCTTGTCGGTGGCCCAGAAATGTTTCGATGGCCTCGTGCGTGAGGTAGCTTGTGGTGATGAAGTGGACGGGAGGCTTTCCGAACAGCACTCCCGTGCGGCGGCTTTTGGCGATGTGCGTTTCGAGAAAACTCCGATGCTTCCCCGCGAAACGAAAAAACGGGTTCAACGCCTTCACGACGCCCGCCCCTTGCGTCCATCGACTGCCTGCGCCTCCCGCCAATGTCACGACCCCAGCGCGTCCTTCCCGCAGCAAATCCTTTCCGGCCGCCCTTGCCTCCTCGGAGCTCAAAACCTCTTCCATGTGCGTCACCTCGCCGGCATGAACATCCGTGATATGCACGGTCGGCGAGAGTCGGTTGTGGGCGACTCCAGTTCTGCCGCTCCTCAGATCCGCCCGGATCTGCTCGTGTTGAACCGCGTCAAAGCCGTTCTCGGCAAGCATTTCAACGAGATTGCGGCGCGGCCCTCGACTGGCTTCGGACCTCGGCAGCAGCCGATCGAACAAGGAAGGCATCACTTTCCCCAGAGTTCCGCTCGTTCGGCAGGCGAGGGAGAAAAGATCGAGCTCCTTTCGCTTTTGAAGGGTTAGCTGCTGAGCGTCGCCACGTATGGCCGCCGGCAATGTCAGGGCGTAGTAGCCGGCCGTCAGCAAAGCTTCCTCGTTCTGTAGCAACACGGATGTCGTTCCGTGCGGATTGATCGAAAAATCGTACACGACGGGTTCCATGGCGAAAGGCAGGGCGCTCTCCAAAGAGGCCTTCAGAGAGCGCATGGCAACCGCCAAGAAGTCCTGGCCAGACGCCTTCGCTTCAGGCGCGAAGATAAATCCCATGCCGCCGCCGGACATTCCGCCAAGCATCCAAAAGCCCCAAAAGTCGTCCGCGAACTTCTTCTGGCATTGCTCGATCAGCGTTTCCGTAAATTCGTTGGTGACCCAGGGCACGATGGCTTGGATGGGGCCGAAAAAATTTCTGGTTGTCGCCCCGCCCAACCGCTTGATGTCGCCCGCGCGCAATGCCTCAAGCACTTCATCGAAGATTCGTCCCGCTTCCAGGCGCGCTTTCCATTCGGCATCGGCTCGGATCAGGTACTTTTCGCTCACCATCTCTAAAATAGGGCCCACGTTCTGGGCCATGCCTCCATGCACGAGGACGAGGCTGCGTTGAAGCCGGTCGCGTGATTCCTGGGAGATCTCGGTGTTGTCAATGATGCGATGGGTGGGGAGGAGGCACCCGCGGCTGATGCCGTGCTCCGGATCGCCCGGGGCGGACAGAGCGCCTTCTATCAATTTGATTCCGGGCCAGACGCCGCCGGAATCTTGCCAGCCTCCACCCGACCCCCCCATCCACTCTCCAAGAATGGCCCTGGCCGCGACCATGCGCCGTTCCTGTTCGTCCATCATTCCGGTCAGAGACTTGATTTGCCCGGTCGCGCGCATGCACAGCGCGATGAGCGACGCGAGCAAGTTGGTGGAGACCGCGAGCCTCGAGCCTTTGGGGATGTCATTGACCTCGCTCACGATTTCCAAACCCATCCCGGGCCCGACGAGGCGATCCAGCAGGTTGCCCAGAGACTGGCTGGCTCCTTCAACCCCGGGAGGCACCAGGCCGGAGGCGATCACCGCCGCTTTGATCAAACCCAGATAATCCCTGGCGAAATCAAAAATCTCGGCGAAATCCTTGATCGTGGCCGTGGCGTTCAAATCCACGCTGGTCAGTTTCAACGCGGATTCGTCGAGCACTCTCAAGAATGTTTGGATCGGAGGCCGCGGCCGCTCGTCCCTCCCGCGGACGCCCAGGTCGATGGAAACATTGAGCACGCGCGCGCCTTCGGGAAAATCCATGCCTAGGAAAAAAATATCGCTCCAACAGGAGTGAGAAAGATCCATCCGGACGGGAGTTCGCTCGGTCAACACGGGGAACAAGCCGGTCTCGCTGGAGGGTTGCAGGAGCTCCGACCGCATCCTCAAGGGATGGTCCAACGGATGCCCCATGCGAAACATCCATTGATTGCCGGCGACTTGACGGACGCTCCGCCGGACTTGATCGGCGAGTGTTTGCAGGGCGAGTTGTTGATAGGCGGCGGCTAGGGCGCTGCAATTGGCATCCTGAACACCATGGCGGGCTTGCTCGCTTCGGAAGGCATCGACGGCCTCCTCAAACCGGCGCTCGAGCAGATGGGAGTAGCCTTCGTAGGAGATCAACCCCTGGGTTGCCGAGAGCCGGCCGGGCACCTGATATCGGAAGATGGCGTGCAGCAGGGTGAGGGCTCGAACCCGCTCATACAGGTTCAAGCTCGCCCGGCGAAACTCGTCGAGCCATCGGGCTTCCTGAAGGAGGGCGTTGAGGTCCAGCGAGGCGCAAGCCGTTTCGACGGAAAGGTTGCGGACGGCGGGATCGGCGCTCGTGATGATCTCGACAAATCGGCTCTTCATGGTGTCCGAGGAGAGGGTTTAGCCGCGGTTGGCCACCATTTCGACTATGCGCAGCAACAACTCCTCCCGGTCTCGTCCCGACATCCCAAGCGCCAGTTGCGCGATCCAGAGCCCGTATTTTTCGCCCATGTCATAGCGCGATCCGTTGAGTTCGGCCGCGAGGTAGCGTTCTTTGCCCGACAAGCTGGCGAGAGCGGGTGACAGGGCGATGGGGGATCCCCTTTCGAGAGCTTGGATCTGCGAATCCAGGATATCAAAGATGGCGGTCGTGAGCACGTGCATTCCGAAGAAACAGAGGTAGTGACCCGCGCGGAGCCCCGGCACGACCAACTTGCGCTCCGCTTCGGTCGGAGTCGGTTTCTCGATCACTTCGTCGATTTGATACAGCCCGGCCGCGCCCGGAACACGGCGCCCGCCCACGGTCCCGTAATAAGGAAGCAGGCGTTCCCGCGTCGATTGAACCGCCGAGACGGCGCACGCTTCGGTGTCGGCGATGGTGACGAGTTGCCGGGCACAGCGAACAGAGTCGCGGCTCACGTAGAGATGATCTCCCACCATGTGCAGGAACGGAAGCGACCCCGCCCAATTCCTGGCGCACAGGAGGGCGTGGCCGTATCCGAGCGGTTCGCGTTGTTGGATGAACACGAGGCGGGCGGACAAAGGGCCCGCCGCCGCGCGATAGGCTTCCTCGTCCCCGGGGCAAACGATCAGCGCCACCTCTTCTACGCCGGCATCCAGTGCTTCTTCGAGAAGGATGCGCAATGCCGATTTGGGTTCGGCATCTCGGTCGACCAGGCTTTGGAGCGCGAGAGATCGCTGCTTTCGGCCGGCCACAGTGATTACGGCTTTATGGATTTTAGGCATGGAATATTCCCGGAGTGTTGTGGCTCATCATCGGCCGGGACGCAAGCCGGGCTTGGTGGGGAACGGGCGCTTGGGGCTCTCGTTGGTTGACGGTTCCTTGAAAGCGCTCCGGAGCAGCCAGTGTCTCTTCAGACCTTGCATCAATTCGTCGGCTTGCGTCACGGCCGACGAGATGCCGGCAAGCATGTTGGTGTTGGCTTGGACTTGGGTGTTGAGATTGCTCGTCATGTTCGCGAGGTTCTCCAGCACCGGGATAATGTTTGTCAACGCCTGATGCAGATCCCGCCTCGTTTGAGCGATCAGCAAATCAGTCTCTCCAACGGCTTTGTCCGCCTTGTCCAAGGCTCCCGAGGTCTTATCCAAAGCCACTTCAACCCGTTGATTGAGATTCGTGGGGATCAACCATTCTCCCAAGGATCCTTGGCGATTCGTCAATCCCTCGGTGATCAGCCGCAGATGCGCGATGGAAGGCTGCAAGCCCTCCACCGTTCCATTCAAGTTCGAGGTGAGCCGGACGCTGTTTGTCAGGACTTGGCTGATTTGATTCGTCATCGCGAGCACGCCTGGCAACGCCGCCTTGACGATTCCCACCATGCGCGTCAGCTCTTCCGGAAGGGATTCCGACTCCTGCATCGTGAGCTCGTATTTGCTCTTTTCGGTGACGGCCTCGTAATTGTCCGTTCCCTTGACCAGCATCGTGATCGGATTCAGATCCTTCCCCAGGTTGTAGGTCGATTTCCCGGTCCTGCCTCGCGTGACCTCCAAAGAGCGGTTGCCAAGGAAATCCCCCGCGTTGAGCTTCACTTTGGAGTCCGACCACAGATAGCCATAGTAGGGTTCCCAAATGCGGAACTCCACATACATATCGTGGTCGAGATCCCCAGCAGGCATGGGATCAATGAGCGTGATTTCACCCACGTTCAACCCCATCAGCGTGACCGGATCCCCGGCTTTCATGCCGGTCGCCGTTCTCGAGTAAGTGTAGTAGTAGGCCTTCGCCTTGAACCACCCTTTCGTTTTGGCGGTATGCAGAACGTAAAATCCGAACGCCAGGAGAAAGAGCAGCACGGCGAGCCCGAGGAACCATCCCACGGTCTTCTCAACACGGCTGAGCCGAGTCCGCAGTTGAGGCGTTAAATCATGCAACGGCATAGCGCTTCTTAAGTTTGCCGGGCCGGCGGTTCGATCGGATCTTGGTTAACGTCATGAAGGTAGGTGAACAAACACTCCGATCCGTTCCAAGGCGCGGGATCCGAGGCGGTCACCAGAACCGTCACGGGTACCCCGCCATACCACGCATGCCCACGGACGAGGCTTTTCAACAAGCCAAGCCACCAAGAAGTCTGATCTGGATCCAGACCGGCCAATGGGTTGTCCAAGAGCAGGAGCTCCGGCTTTGTCGTCAACGCGCGAGCCAGGCCAATACGGGGGCGCCAGCCGCGTCCGATCCGTCCCGGGATTTGGTCGCGCAGATGAGTGATGCCCATCCAGTCGAGCAACGGGTCGACGAAGCTTCGGACTTCCTCGAAGGATTGATTCAGATGGTAGCACACGGGCAGGGCCACGTTTTCAATCACGGTCATCTGGGGGAATAGCCTGCAGCCGTCATCGAAGACGAGGCCCACCCTTCGCCGCATCTCCATCCAATCATCTCCTCGGAGGGCCGAGGTGTCACGGCCAAACAAGCGGACGGCGCCCGCCTCGGGTCGCGCGAGTCCCGCGAGGATTTCCAACAAGCGGGTTTTGCCGCTGCTCCCACCGCCCACGACCACGTGGTAGTCGCCTTGCCGAAGCGTGCAACTGAGGGAGTGGGAGGCGGCCGGCCCGGGCCGCCCCGGCGAGGCGAGGCATAGTTCCTGAATCTCGGCCACAACGGAGGGCGGATCTTCAGTGCGGCAGCTCATGACGGGGCTCGCCGCGGATCCGCCCGCTGCCGGGGCGCTGCTCTTATCTGGATGGCCAATCATCTCAAATCAAAGTTTGAAGGAGGAAGATGCCGTCAAACACGACGCAGAGCACGACACTTCGCATCACCGCCCGGGTGGTGGCTTCGGAGACGTCTCCCAGATCCAGCGGCCTCGCCAGTCCTTCGTAGCAGCAAGTCATGGAAATGATACCCCCAAAAACCGCAGTTTTCATTGCCAGCAATATGAAATCCGACCACTTGAGGGCATTGCCGATCTGGGATAAATACACTCCCGGGGTGATGGGCACGTTTTGCAAAAACGCGAACATATAGCCCCCCGCCAGCGACAAAAGAATCGAATATACTGTCAGGGCGAATGTGGAAAGCGCCATGCCGCAAACCCTGGGCGCGACGAGATAATGGACGGGATCGATGCCGAGAGCTTCGAGAGCCTCCACCTCGCCTAAAGCTCGGGCGGTGCCCAACTCGATCACGGTCGCGGTCCCAATCTTCGAGAGCATCAGCAAAGCCGTGACCGCGGGCCCCAGTTCCCGGATGATCACCGTCACCATGATGGTTCCAGTGAGGTCTTGTGCCCCCACCTGGGTCAGCAAGGCCACCGACTGCCCGATCACGAGGAAACCGAGCCCGAGAGCCATGAAAGCCGCCATCGGCAGGAGCTTGAATCCCGCGCGCGTCATCTCCCGCCGCATCATTGGATGCATCACCTTGGACGCCACGTTGAATTTGGTGAGGACCACCGCCAGGGTGATCAGAAAGAACGCTCCCAGATCGCGCGCGACGACCATGGCTCTGAGGAAAACCCTGCCGAACCTCGTGGCGGCGGATCCGCCGCGCGTGTCGGAGGCGATCCCGGCATAGGATGCGGCGGCCCGTGATCTCATGCCGGCTCAACCGCCCGTGTCCCCCCGCTCCATGACTCCAGCGCCCCCGCCAACCTCTCCAACGGCAGCCCAACCACGTTCGAGAACGATCCGGAGATCTCGGAAACAATCCATCCGCCGTGATCCTGGATGGCATAGGCACCCGCCTTGTCCAAAGGCCGGGTGCGGGACAAATACAGTTTGATCGCCTTCGGTGAAAGGGGCAGAAAGGTCACGTCGGTGGTTTCGACGAAGAGCTGTTGCCGATGCGACCGCAGATGAGTCAGACAAACGCCCGTGACCACTTGATGGGTTTTCCCCTGGAGCGCCTCCAGCATGCGCTCCGCGTCAGTCATGTCTCGCGGTTTTCCGAAGAGCCGAGCCCCCAGGCACACAACCGTGTCCGCTCCGAGCACGATCGAATCCGGGAATCGCTTCGCCACGGCGCGCGCTTTTCGATAGGCATTCAGAGAGGCGATTTCCCACGCGGTTAACTGCTCCTCTTCGCTTTCCGCGGCGTCGCTGCCGATCGCCCGGTGATTGACCCCCAGAACTTCCAACAACTCCCCGCGTCGTGGTGAGATGGATGCCAAAATGATGTCCGGAAATGGCGTTTTCATCATTCGATTCCCGCGTGTTGATTCAGGCGCGACCGGCAGCGCGGGCCGGGGAGTTCGGGCCGACACGGCCAGCGGAGCAACGGGCGAGGCCATCGCGCGAGGTTTGACATCGGATCCTCGCGTTCAGAGAGGCCGCCAAAGACACACCGTTCCGGACACCCGTTCGCCATGGCCCAAGATTACGCCCCCCTCTTCCCACTGGCAACTCTCCGCTCCAGCATGTGGGGCGGTTGGTTCCAGGCGCCAGAAGCTGGTGAGATGCGAGAATCTTCGAGCCCGGAAGGCGAGGAACATTCATTCTGGGCAAAACGGGGCTGATATGCTTGTATGACCGAGGCATCCCTTATGAAAAAGAATTCAGCAGGCCCTCAAGAAAGCCGCCATCGCGCGGCTGGGAAATCCGGCGCCGCCCGAGTCGGCAAGATTCATCCCGTCGTCATTTACCCCTACCGTCAGCCGGCCCATTTCAAGGATTTGGGGGCGCTTTACCAGTTAATCGCGCGCCTCGATGGGGAGCGCGGCAGATATGCGAGGCCGATCACCGTGATCGATCGCAAAACGCATTATTCCCACGAAAAAGATCCGAAGTTCATGGATTTTAGAACGAACACCGTCGCGAAGCACTCCGATATTCTGGATGCCTGGTGCGTGGACACCTGCCAGATGTGGTATGCCGGCTTGGGGATGGCTTCAGAGCGCGGCGGGGCTGGGGATGTCTACTGGCTCATCCCGGGTGATTTCAATTATGGCACCTCGGTGGGACAGGAGGTGCTGGGCCGGCTGCATGATCTTCCGGAAATCGTTCTGGAACTGGATCAAGATCTCTGCATCGGGGAAATCGAAACAGATCACAACAACTCCAAGCAATTGATCGACACTTACGGGACATTCGCGCTTCTCTACAACTGGTTCCCCGCTGAGGCCCAGGAAATAAGGCAGTTTACCGAGCGCCCGCGATCCGAATTCTTCGCCATTCGCCACGGATTTCTCAACGATCTGCTGCGTCGGCGCTGGTTCGCCTATGAGCAGACGGTGGTGATGCTGCTGGAAGCGGTGTTCACCGGGAAGAAGATCAGCCGTTTCTTCGTGGGCAATATTTCGGACATCGCGGAAGGACGGGAATCATTCGCGTCGGCCATGCCGCAAGTGGAGCGCACGGAGCGGGTCTTGAAAACTATTTGGAGAGAACGGAGCCAAGCCGACGGTGAATGGACCGAGCGTTATCGCTCCCTCGCCGCGAAATCGGAGCAGGTTCGCAGGACGGCATTGGTGTTGCTACAGAATCTTTTGAGTTAAACGGCATCCTATCACATTCGATCATGAGTTCTTACGGTTCCAAGAAAACACTTCGAGCGGTCAACTTCATCTGTCACGCCCCCCAGGCGCGGGAGGTCAGCCTGGTGGGCGATTTCAACAAATGGAGTCCGGCCGACCATCCCATGTCCAAACTGCCGGATGGCGCGTGGTTTCGGACGATGGAGTTGCTGCATGGACACCATCGCTACGCGTTTCTCGTCGACGGCGCCATGACCCTGGATCCCAGGGCCCAAGGCGTCACCCGCAACGAAAGAGGGGAGCGCGTCTCCCTGCTTCCCGTGAGCTGAAATGGAGCGGCCGCTTGGGCGCCGCCGGCTCCGAGCCCTGCTCTATTTTCTCAGTTGAAAAAAACCGGAGTTTGGCCCGGGCAACGCGGACTTGTTGAGGAGGAGAACGCGCCGGGCTCCGATCAGGACTGGCGTTCCCGCCGCCGATCACGGCCCCGTCGCGCTCGTGGCGGTTCTGAGGGAAAACCCGGTGTCGGGAAGATTCCAGCTCACCAAGTACGCCAGATCAGGGGGAGCGCTTAAAATTCCCGCCGGGTCTTGGGCGCGGACCGCCCACAGATTGGGGTTGAGCTCGGGTGTTTGAAAGGAGTCGTCCGCGACGACGACGGCGCCTTTTGTGATCTTGATCCGGGAGATCGTGGCGGACAAGCCGATGCGGGTTTCGGCATTCGGCTGGACTCCAAAAAGCGCGCTGACGCCCGTGTTGACGGGTTCGTACAGCGGAGCGTCCCCGTCGGGCATCGTGATGTCCAAAGTCGCCTGGTCCGAAGCCGTGAGCGTGATGTCCTTGTTATTCTTGAACGTCACGCTCCATGTGCCGAGCATTGATGGAGCGCGGATTTGACCCAAGACACCCACAGGTCCGGCAGCCGCATTGGCCTGGGTCCGGTAAAGCATGGCGTTGCTGGCGGCCTCGTTGACCTTGTGCAGGAAACGGGCTTGCGCCAGCACGACGTCGTCGGATGTGCCGTTGGTTCCATCCGGACCCGCCGTGTTCACGTATTGGAACTCGATCATGATGACGTTTGGATCGTTCCAATCCGGTGACACCGCCCGCCCCGAATCCGTGGAGAGCATGATGTGCCCTTGGAAACCCGTGTGCTCGGTCTTGCCCGGAAAGTCGGCCCACGTGATGGAATAAGTCACAGGGCTGGGCTGGTTCACCCACCACAGGCCGTTCGCGAGGTCCTCGGAAGGAACGGACACGATGTTTTGTCGCTGGTAGGCTTGGCCGGGAGCGCTGGCGAACAGCTTGAGACCCGGTGTCTCGTTTTTCGTGATCGCCAATTTCGGGGGCGGCGGGCCGGAGGTGGCGCGTTTGAACACGAAGTTGTCGAGGTAATAAATCACGGGGCCTCTGAAGCCTCCGTTTCCGTTTTGAATGATGATGCCGCTGAGCGAGCCCTCGGTCGGGGCGATGTTGAAGGTAATGGTGGTCCAACTGGTGCTGGTCAGATTCACTCCTCCCATGGCCGTTCCATTGGGGCGCTTCAATTCAAAATAGCCGTACTGCCCCCCGGCGGTCGGCACGGAGGCCGGGTCCACCTTCACGTCTACCGACACCGACACATAATCTGATCCCACCACGGGGGTCTCGAATGTTTTCGAGATCACCATCTGTTCCCAGCCGTTGTCTTCGGGCGTGAAATAATCGGCCGCCACCCGCAGGGATCCCGAGTTGGCGGCTCCGCCATTTCCCGCGGGCTCAAAACTCAACACGGGAGAAGTTCCCCAAATGGCCGTCCAGGCATCCGCCGAGGAGGCGTCATCAAAAGCATCGATCAGAAGATCCGCGGCCTGCGTCAGAGGAGCGGGAACGAGAGCCAGTCCCGCCAGCAAGGCCAGCGCGAGTTTTCGTAGCGGATAAGTCTTCATGAGGTCGTCCTTTGCTTGGTTTGGGCGTGTGCTGAATGCCCGTTTCCAGGCATGTCGAAGGTGCTCTCAACGAAACCAGATCGTCGGGGCTAGTGTGCCGTCCACGAATTCGGTGGGCATTTGTTGTGCCACAGTGAATCTCTGGCAAGGCGCGACGACGGAGCCTATCCGGACATGGATCTGT
>SYMW01000276.1 GCA_005805305.1 Verrucomicrobiales bacterium | reverse complement strand
TCATGCCAACCGGCAACCCATTGCCCCAATCCTCCCCTGCTACCACCAATCAACCCACTCTTATCCCCCCACTCACCCCAACTTTGAACGCCTTAGCAGTCTCTCCTTACTCTGCCTTTGCAAAAATCTGAGATGCGCACTGCCTTCGCGGGGCGGCAAGAAACTTGTTGCGAGGAATGCCTTCTTTGTTACATTGCCCCCTCTTTTCGCCAGGCGGAACGAGATCAACGGCTGTAAAAGGCTTCCAAAGCGAAGCCTTAACAAGGTTTTGATAACTTTGGTTGGCCACAACAACATCGAACATAATCCCGTATTTTGCGGGATGGCCCCGGGCAATGTTCCCCAAGGGCTTTAACCATGGGAAAATCGTGATCAGTATAGGAATTAAAGACCTTTTGGACGCGGGCGTCCATTTCGGCCATCAAACGAAGCGGTGGAACCCGAAGATGAAGCCATTCATTTTCGATGAGCGCAATGGAATCTACATCATTGACCTAAGCAAGACCCTCTCCCAGCTCAGCGCCGCGTGTTCCTACCTGGCGCAAGTGGTTGGAAAAGGCGGTAAGATACTTTTTGTAGGAACAAAGAAGCAGGCACAGCAGGCCGTCTTGGAGTCAGCGAAAGCGTGCGGCCAGCACTATGTCACTGAAAGGTGGCTGGGCGGAACTCTCACGAATCTTAAGACGATTAAAAAGTCTTTGGGACGCCTCAAGCACATCGAAAAAATGGAGGCCGACGGGACCATCAACAACTACGTGAAGCAAGAACAGTCGATGCTCCGTCGCGAAGCGGCCAGGATGCACAAGAATTTGGATGGCATTCGCGAAATGGAATCTTTTCCGGATGCCATTTTCCTGATCGACGTGAAGCGGGAGCACAACGCAGTTGCGGAAGCCCGGCGCTTGCGCATTCCAATCGTGGCAATCGTGGACACCAATTGCGACCCTACCCTTGTGGATCACCCAATTCCTGGCAACGACGATGCCATTCGGTCCCTGCGCTTGCTGCTCAGTGTGATCACGCAGTCGATCACTCAAGCGCGGGCCGAATACGAGTCTCGCACGGCCCGTCGCCGCGAGGACCCCGCCACCGAGGCGGCCTCGGGGCAACCCGCCGCTTCGATTGGCGTGGAATCTGGTACGGTCTCGGTCGCTCCAGCGGATGCGGCCGCATCGGAAGTTTTAAGCTGACCCCGAGGCGGATTCCGTCGCGGCGGTGGCCTCTTATTGCGGGTCTTCGAGCATCACCTCGGAAATATTGAAATCGACGCGCCTGAGTTAGGCGCAATTGGATTATTCTTTTGGAGAATTATTGAAGTTTTATGGCAGATATCACGGCGGCAATGGTGGGAAAGCTTCGCGAAATGACTAACGCGGGGTTGATGGAATGCAAGAAAGCGTTGACGGAAACTGGCGGCGATTTGGAAGCTGCAGTCGATGTGCTCCGGAAGAAAGGAGTGGCGGCCGCCGCGAAAAAAGCCGGCCGCGACGCCAAGGAAGGGGTGATCGCTCAATGCATTCAACCAGGAGCGAAGGTGGGGGTGATAGTCGAGGTCAATTGCGAAACCGATTTCGTGGCCAAGAACGAGTCTTTTAGGGCCTTTTGCGACGGAATCGCCGCTTCGCTGTGCTCGAATCCATCATGGGATCCCGAACCGTCGAGGGCCGCTCAAGTCGCGAAAATTGGAGAGAACATTCTCATCTCACGGCACCAACGGTTCGAGGTGTCGAGCAGCGCAGCCGTGGCTTCCTACATCCATACTGGTTCCAAAGTCGGTGTCTTGGTGGAGGTAGGCGCCGGCAAGGAATCCACCGTGAGTCAGGAAGATTTCAAGCAATTGGTCCGGGATATCACTCTTCAAATCGCAGCTGCCAGTCCGACCGTCGTTTCACGGGATCAGATCCCCGCCGCGCTGATTGAAAAGGAAAGGGAAATCGCCGCTGAGCAGGTTAAGAACAAGCCCCCTCAGGCGGTGGCGAAAATCGTTGAGGGAAAGCTGGAGAAATTTTATCAAAACACGTGCTTGCTCGATCAAGGGTTCGTGAAGCGAAATGCCGAAGTGACGGTTCGGGAGCACGTGGGCGAGGTTGCCAAGAAAGTGGGTGATGACATCGTGATCCGGCGTTTCACTCGCTTTCAAGTGGGCGAAGCCAGCGCCTGAATTTCACGGGCTCTCCATTTCATTTGTCCACACGAAGGGCGCGCCGGCATGCGTGCCCTTTTTTCTTGTGGAGACGGCGTTCCGCTCGGGCGTTGGGAACACCCCGGCCGTTTGTTTCCTTCGAACGCCACCGCCCTTTCGTTTGACGAGGACCAAGACCGTTGCTAAGAACGAGAGGCATCGTTCCGTGACATGAAATCAACACCAAAACCCAAATATCGGCGCATCCTGCTCAAATTAAGCGGAGAGGCGCTTGGCGGCGAGACCGGCCTCGGGATCTGCCCAGAAGTGGTCCATGACATGGCAAGCCAGGTTCGGGAAGTTCGGGCGTTGGGAGTGGAAGTAGTGGTTGTTGTCGGGGGGGGTAATATTTTTCGAGGACTCCAAGGCAGCACCCGAGGGATCGAACGAGCGACCGGCGATTACATGGGCATGTTGGCGACCGTGATCAACGCGCTAGCGCTTCAGGATGCCTTGGAGAAGGCCGGGGTGGCTACTCGGGTGCAGAGCGCCATCACGATGTCACAAGTCGCTGAACCGTTTATTCGGCGACGCGCGGTCCGCCATCTCGAAAAAGGAAGAGTCGTGATTTTTGGGGGCGGAACAGGCAACCCTTATTTTTCGACGGACACCGCCGCCGCGCTCCGAGCGAACGAGATCGGCGCGGAAGTGATCTTGAAAGCAACCAAGGTGGATGGCATTTATGACAGCGATCCCGTGAAAAATGTTAACGCGAAACGGTTCAGCAAGATCACTTACTTGGATGCGTTGCAAAGGCGCTTGAAGGTGATGGACTCAACCGCTTTTTCATTGTGCATGGACAACAAGATGCCAATTATCGTGTTCAATCTGTTTAAGGCCCACAACATCAAACGAGTGGTGCTTGGGGAGAACGTGGGAACGTTCGTCGCCGGTTAGGATTCTCGGTTAACAATTTGACGCAGCGCGCAAACTTATGGCTCTGGATGATATTTTGCTGGAAGCTGAGGAGAAGATGCAAAAGTCCGAGGACGTCGTGGTCCATGAGTTCTCTGGGATCAGGACGGGAAAGGCATCCGCAGGCCTCGTGGAAAACATTCAGGTGGATGTGTACGGTTCCCACATGCGCATCCGCGAGTTGGCGGGCATCACGACACCCGATCCGCGCATGATCTTGATCCAGCCATGGGACGCGGCGACGGTGCATCCAATTGAAAAAGCTATTCAGAAAAGCAACCTCGGACTCAACCCCGCCGTCGATAAGAAATGCATCCGAATCGTGCTTCCTGAATTGAGCACGGAGCGCAGGCTCGAGTTCATGCGAATTGTCAAAAAAATGGCCGAAGATGGCCGCGTGGCCATCCGGCATGTGCGTCGCGACGCGATCGAAGCCATGAAGAAGGAAGCCAAGAATGGCGGTGTCACCGAGGACGAAATTGAAAGTTCCGAAAAAGAGATCCAAAAGCTAACGGATCAGTTCGTCGCTAGAATTGATTCCCATTTGGCGCACAAGGAAAAAGAGATTATGACGGTTTGAAGCCACGCTTCTCGATATCTCTGAAGCGATCGCTCGCGTTTTCCTCGGCGCGGACCATTGCCAGACGGGGAGCTCAAGCTTGATGCTGATCCCCTTGGTGTCCTGAACGATCTCGATGGCGGCCTGGTGATCCGGGTTTGGTTGAGCGGGAAGGGAAATCACGAGACCGGACGCGCTGGCTCGAGCTCCAATTTAATCTCTTCCACCATTTTCACGAGGCGCTTCCCATATTCGATGTAACTGGAATACATTAGTTCGTCCGAGGTCTTGACATGGGCGTCGTGGAAAACGACGGCGACATGGGGCTCTATTGAAATGGCCGCGTCGTAACCATCAGCCAGGGCGTCCTGAACAATTCGCCGCACGGCTCCATCCCCTTCGCCTGGGAAAGTATAGTCCGCGTCTTTCTTTGCCGAATTCCAGACGGCATCTTTGACATGAATGTGCGCCACGTGTTCTTTCACATGAGTCCAAAACTCCCAGGGATCTTGCTGTGGCCAGGGTTTTGGTTTCGAACGATCCGCGTTAAAAACCGGATTGGCGGTGTCGAAAACCAGCTTCAATCCCGGGACGTTTTCCAGCAACTCCAGGGTGAACGGCCATCCCATCCCGCCGTAGTTCATGCAGTTTTCATGCAGCGGCTGCAACCCCGCGTCTAAAAATCGCTTCGAAATTTCCCGGAGTCGGCGAAATCGTTCGCCCGCCATTTGATCCTCTGCATCTCGCACCGCGTAACTCATGATGCGCACGAATCGAGTCCCCACGCGCGACATGCGCCGCACGGCTCGATCCACATCCGCCATATCGAAGGGTTGATCGATCTTTTTCCCCCAGTTCGCGATCGTTGATCCAAAGCAGTAAATCTCCACCCCTGCAGCCGCTAGTTTCTCCGCGACGATCTCAAAGGCGGGATCGGGAATATCATGAAGATTCGCCTTTGGAAACCCGGGCACTTCGACGTTGCGCGCCTCTATGTGACGCCATCCAAGCTCGCGCGTCGCTCTGATCTGGGTGTCGATGGTGTTCCCGGCCTCGTCGCCGATTCCAGTGAAAATCATCATCTCAGAATGCCCAAAAAGGCCCCGATGGGAAACACCTTTTTTTTTGCGAAGACGCGGGAGCCGCGCCGGTCATCGATGGAACGACTTCGTGAAGTCGTCAGCCTCGAGAGGCACGACTTTTTTCTCTATGCGTGAGTCTCGGATCAACTGGTTGAGCCGGGTCTCGTAGGCTCCGCCGTCCAAAGGGAGATCCAACGAAGCCCCAAGCAAGGAGGAGTAAAGAATCGCGTTGGCGAGTTCGACAGAGCACAAGCCCTCGGCACCGGGTGCGATTAAGGGGGTGCCGTCCAGAATCGCGTCCACAAAGTTCTGCATCAGCGTGGCGTGAGGGGTCGCCGCGTTCTCAAAAGGGATCTCCACGTGCCAGACATCCGGTTTCGAGAACCCAACCGTTGCTTCCCGGCTGAACTGCGTCATGCATTGTTCATTCCGCGTGTAAAGGAGTCGATTGGACTCGAGAACGACACGGCCGCGGGTGCCGGCGATTTCCAGACGATTAGTGCCCGGCGCTTCGCCTGTCGAGGTCACGAACACCCCGGTGGCCCCATTCGAATAATCAAAATAGGCCGTGACGTCGTCCTCGACCTCAATGGAGTGATAACGCCCAAGCTGGCAGAATCCTCGAACCTTCACAGGCATGCCGAGCAGCCAGGCCAGGGTGTCGAGGTTGTGCAGGCACTGGTTCAACAACACCCCTCCCCCTTCGCCTTTCCAAGTCGCCCGCCATCCGCCGCTCGCGTAGTACGCCTCGGTGCGGTACCAGTCGGTGATGATCCAGTTCATTCTGACAATTTCACCCAAGTCCCGATCGCGAATCAGTTTTTGAATCTTCAGGTACCTCGGCTCGGTGCGGAGCTGGAACATCGCGCCAAACACTTGGTTTGGCCGCGACCGATGGGCCTCAATCAACCGCACCGCGTCGGCTTTGTGTGCTGAAATGGGTTTTTCCACCATCACATGCAAGCCTCGCTCCAGGGCGAGTATCCCCAGCGTGGTATGCTGATAGTGCGGGGTCGCCAAGATGACTGCATCGACCTCCCCAGATTCCAAAAGTGCGGCGGGATCTCCAAAGATTTTAATGGGTTTGTAGCTATCCAGTTTCCATGGGGAAGGACTGCAGACCGAAGTCAGTTCGCACCGGGCCACGCCGCCCGCCCTGAGGTAGGCGGCATGGTGCTTGCCGATATTGCCCATTCCGATGATGCCCACCCGCACCGTTTTTTTCATGCTGCGCTAGTGAAATTCAGTGTGATTGTTTCGCGAGATCCTGCACAACGGTCAAAGCGGGGAGGCGCCGCCGAGCAACTCCTTCACCAATTCGCCCGCGTCATAAACCTGGCGAAGCGATTCGATGATGGCGCCAGCATGGACCGACACCGCGCGGGCCAAGGCCTCCGTGTAAACGAAATCCAAGACCAACGAATGAATATTGCCGTCAAAAATGATGCCCACCAACTCGCCTCGACGATTGACCACGGGGCTGCCGGAATTCCCCCCAATAATGTCTGCCGTGCTGATGAAGTTGAAAGGGACACCCAAGTTCAATCGGTTCCGGCGATCCATCCACCGTTTCGGGAGGTGGAAAGGTGGGGCGAATTCCTGGCTTGAAGCCCTATCGTACAGCCCCGCGAGCGTCGTGTGGCTGGGCACCTGCTTCCCATTTTCCATGTAACCCTTGACAGCGCCGAAAGACAGGCGAAGCGTGAAGGTCGCGTCCGGGTAGCCTCCGATGCCTTCCACGGCAAGCCGAGCTTTTGCGATCAAACCGTGGGCTTGCTTCTTTACTTCGTCCTGCTGCTCGACGATGTCCCGGAGTCGTCTTCCTTCGCCATCGATCATCCTGGCAAGCTCCAGCATCGGATCAGGCGATTTTTCAATAGCCGGCTTTCCCCCTTCATAAAGGCTCTTGCGGAAGTCGACGTCCTTGAAACGGGTGCCCGCCACCAGCTCTTCGGCTCTCGAGCGCGGAGATTTATTCCCAAGAACTTTCCTTACGAACGGGTCGTGGTTTCCGAGCTGCTCCGCCATATAGATCAGGGAGTCCGCCAGCTTGAGCTGTTCAAAATCGTCGTATAACGGTTCGGACGAAAACAATTGGAGTTCCAAGGATGCGAGGTTGGATTCCCGGAATTCTCGCAACCGTTCGCCATTTGGCTTGGGCCGTTCCTCGCCTGAACGGAGCGTTGTGCGGGCGATCGAGAAAAGCGTGCTGTTGAAGCCCAGCCCTGCTTCCAAAAGATTGTATCTCAGGGCGTGCTCCTTGATGATCTTCTGGGCACGGTCGATCGTTTCCCAAGCCTCCGCGGCGCTCGCCAGATCTGACCTTCCAGCCACTGCGGCTTTTAGCCGCTTTTCTTCGGCGGTTTTTCGCTCAAACAATTCCGGGTCCATCAATCCAGCCAGGCCGCCATCCCTTGCCTTGCGGGAGTTTTGGACCCCGAACAGCATGTCTTTGGCTCGTCTCGCGTTCTCCCGGCTTCGGGCACTGTAAGCAGTCAGGAGAACCTCGAGCCGGTTCAGCCGTTGGAGGATCCTCGGGTATTGCACTTCCCGCAAATACTCGAGTTCCGCGACCGTGAGGAGGCGGCTGGTTCGGCCCGGGTGGCCTGACACGAATACCAATTCCCCCTCGGCGAGTGACGCCGTGTTCCATTTGAGAAAGTGCGTCACTTTCGCTGGTTTGCCGTCCTCATAGGCTCGGAAAAAGCAGACGTCCAAATCAAATCGGGGATACTCGAAGTTATCGGGATCGCCTCCGAAAAAGGCGATTTGTTGCTCGGGGGCAAAGACCAGGCGAACGTCCGTGTACTTCTTGAATCTGTACAAGTGATACTTGCCCCCTTGGAAGAGTGTGACGACGTCGCTGCGCAGCCCCGTCTTGTCCATCGACTCTTTCTCGATGGCCGCCATCACAGCTCGGCGGGCCGCGACGGCCGCGTCGGGCTTCATCTCAGGCTTCACGGCAGTATTCACCCGGTCCGTTACGTCCTCTATGCTCATCAGCACGTTGAGTTCCAGATCAAGGCATTTTTTTTCCTCGGCCTGGTTGCGCGCATGAAACCCGTCTTTGAGATAATCGTGATCGGCGTCCCCAAACTTGGCGAGCGCATCCGCTCCAACGTGATGATTGGACATCACCAATCCATCTTCGGACACGAACGACCCGGAGCCGCCGCTGTTGAACCTCACCGAAGCTTTCTGAAGCTGCTCGAGCCATGGATCCGAGAGATCCATACCATAGCGTTGTTTCACCAGATCGCGAGGCGGGGCATTGAACAACCACATGCCCTCGTCCGCGTGGGCGCCCGTCAACATGATGATCTGGATCGCTACTGCCGCTGTCATCTGTAGGATGCTGAATGCTCGCTGCCGTGATTTCGATCTGTCGGATTTCATGCGTGCATGAAACGCGATTGGAATGGGCATTTCAACCTCCAACATGCGCCCGGGCAGCCTTAAGATCTCGAGGAATGAGGCCCCTTGATCGACTCACAGCCCTTCGGGATCGTGGAGCCGGCAGCTCCCTTCGAAAATATACTGGATCCGCGTGGGGATTCGATGCGGGATGGAATTGGCTGCGGGAACTTCAGGGCTGAGGTTGCTGAGGGGCCTCGAATCTGATCACCGTTTCATTGCTTCTCGCGTAGCTCATCTTCTCTCGCGCGAGACGTTCCACAGTTTTCGGATCCGTCCGAATCGCCTCGATTTCAGCCTTCAGCTTTCTAGCTTTCTCTTCGCTCTCCCTGTTCTGCGTCTCCAGCCGAATGACTTCGCGGCGCATCCCCTCGTTTTGTCTGATCAGAGGCATGTAGAGCACGACCACCGTTATCATGGCAGCGATGAACAACAGCACCACGACAATCCTCGTTAATTTCTGCCAGATGCCCACATCGACGTTCATAACAAAATCTCTTTTTTCACAAGAGTCGCTGGCGATCGACCTCAAATCATCGATCGCCCTGAGCGGCGAGGACGTTCCCGAACGATGCTCGTAGGGATCGTGTCGGCACGGCGCCTCGATGTCCTTGCTTCCAGGCCACGAGCTTCACACTACGCGCCGGGCGCGTGGAATCAATCCGGAATAGCGTGACTTGGTGCTTGCCTGAAATCAGGGTCCGGGGTTGGATCACGCCCGCACGCTCTGAACCAACAGTTCCATGCAGCATTATCCCAAGCATTACTGCGGAGTCTTCGGCATTTTCGGTCACCCTAACGCTGCCGAGCTGACCTATTATGGACTTTATGCGCTTCAGCACCGCGGGCAGGAGAGCGCGGGAATCGTTTCATGCGACGGACGGCAGTTTTTGACGCACAAGGGCATGGGGTTGGTTCCGCAGGTCTTTTCAGGAAACGCGTTGGAAACGCTCGTCGGCAACATGGCTGTCGGCCACACGCGGTATTCCACCACCGGTTCGTCCCACCCTCGAAATGCGCAGCCGCTGACGGTGGATTGTGGCCGCGGCCAGATCGCCATCGCGCACAACGGGAATCTGACCAACGCCGCGTTCCTGCGGGAAGAATTAGAAAATAAGGGTTCTATTTTTCAAACGACGGTCGACAGTGAGATTATCCTCCATCTCCTGGCTCAGCCGACCATGGATGGGAGGGACAACAGTTTGGTTCAAAGCATCAGGCGGATCGAGGGGGCGTATTCCTTGGTCATCATGACGGAGCATGAATTGATCGGAGTTCGCGACCCTCACGGCTTTCGTCCTCTTTGCATTGGAAAAGTGGGGGACTCTTGGGTGCTTGCCAGCGAAACTTGCGCCCTGGATTTGATCCATGCCCGATTCGTGCGCGACGTGGCACCCGGAGAAATTGTTATTCTAAACAAGGACGGGCTCAGGAGCGTGCAGGCCTTTCCCGAGCATTCACGCCGAGCTTTTTGCATCTTCGAATTTGTCTATTTTGCCCGTCCAGACAGCACCATTGCTGATAAGAATGTCTATCGCGTGCGGGTGGAAATGGGACGCCAACTCGCCCGTGAATTCCCAATCGACGCAGACATTGTCGTGCCTGTTCCGGACAGTGGAAACTGTGCCGCGCTGGGATACTCTCTTGCTTCTGGTTTGCCGTTTGAGATGGCGTTTGTTCGAAACCACTACGTAGGACGCAGCTTTCTGCAGCCATCCCAACTCATCCGCGATTTTGACGTGCGGGTGAAGCTCAACTTGATCGGAGCACTTGTGCGCGGGAAGCGGGTCGTGATTGTGGACGATTCCATTGTTCGTGGGACCACGTGCCGGACCCGCGTCAACAGCCTCAAGGAGGCGGGCGCCAAGGAAGTCCATGTTCTCGTCAGCTGCCCGCCGCATATGAACCCTTGTGTTTATGGCATAGATTTCCCCGATCGATCAAAGTTGATGGCTGCCAACTATTCCATGGAACAAATCCGTGACTACCTTCACGCTGATTCCCTGGGGTATCTCTCGATCGAGGGAATGGTGGCCGCTTGCGGATCTCCTCGGGAAAGCTTTTGCACCGCCTGTTACGACGGTGTCTATCCCGTTCGTTACGACCCGCTGCTGGACAAGCATATCATCGAGCGGCGGCGATCGAGGCTCGAGAGTCTTGGGGAGGCGCTCATGAAGGAAGACATCCACCCGAAACTGCTCTAAGAGCCGGCAGGTGGCGTGGAGCAGGTGCCCGCGAGTTTCAAAAGGTAATCGTGCGTGAAGATCCCGGAGGAATGCCCATCCCCCCAGACTGGTTGGACGCCGTAGCCCCCGACCGCGGTGATTCGCACCAAAGTCTCAGACCCGGTTTCGGCCGCCTTTGCAGTCCCTTTGTAGAGGTTACCAAAGATATCCGTTTCTCCTTTGCAGGAAGCACAAGGACAAGCACCTCTCAGTTGATGCAGTGGAATGTAGGATTCCTGGCCGTTATCCCAACGAACAGCTAAATCTCTTCCGATCGCTTGCATGTCCACAGGTCTCATGGAGGCGATATTAAACTTTGTTCGCCTCCAAGTCCATCCTGCTTGCCAGTCCGCAGTTTCTGGTCGCGGATGTTGGAAGGATCGGGACCGTCAACGGAAGTATTACTGCGACATCGATCTCTATGTCCACAAAGCTGAGTCCCCCAATTCCACGTCGAAGAGACCCATCTTCGTCGATTCCCAGAATCGACAATCGCGATCCTGCGGTTTCAGTGGGGCGGATTGTCCTTGAGAGGAAAACTGAGGCACGCCAATACTCGGCAATCTGAAATGCGTCCCTGCGGTTGGCGCCTCGGGTTCTATCCACAATTTGGTTAACCGTAAGGTTCCGTGCTTCGTGGCTGAAGTTCGAGAGGGGGCCTGCGCAGATGTTCAAGAACAGTGGCAAAATCCTCGACAAAGAAACACGAGTTCAGGCATCGCGAGCGGACCGGCGCAAGGAGTGTGACGCTCGGGAGGATCCTGTGAAATGGCGACAAGCCATTGCTGGCGCCAATCCAGGTCTGACTTCGGGCTAGGGGCTTCCGTTGTAATCGCTAGAGCAGAGGAATCGAAAGAAAGTCGTGACGTGAGAACCAGGGAAAAAACCAGACTAACTTCCTTGACAAAGCAATTACTTGGGGAAATGGCCTTAATTTACGATGCATGGACGGCTGGGAATCAGCAGTTCTGCCGATGAACCTGTCAGGTTCATGGGCGCAATGCGCGTACAAAAATTCGGGGAAGTCTCATTTTGATCGATCGGGTCGGGTGCCGGGGATTGCGCCCCGGCACCCTCCCACACCACCGTACGTGCGGTTTTCCGCATACGGC
>SYMW01000275.1 GCA_005805305.1 Verrucomicrobiales bacterium | reverse complement strand
TTTTCGGAAGTCGCTGATGCCGTCGGCGGATGTAAAATTCCAAATATCATGTGATCACCTTGGTCCGTTCGGTGACTTGGATTGCATTGGGGCATTTCCTAGTGTTTTCCCTGCGACAGTCAAACCCCAAGAAAGAGCCGCCAAGGCAACGTTTGCTTAAACTTTTTCATCCTTATCCGCAACGGTTTTATCCTTGCAGAAATCCTCCCCTTGAAAAGTTCGGGGCTCGCGCAAATACTCCTGTGATGAGCGTCACAGCCATCCAAACTGAGGAGTTGAACCGGCGCGCGTGGCGTCGCCGGACGTCCTGGCTAGGCGGCCCGAACTTCTTGCCATGCTTCGGCACGAGGAACGCGACGTGTGGCCTCGGCTTTGCCAAACGATGGCCATGGGGGAAATCGAGGATTTTGCCCGCCGCCTCCTGCGCGTGGCCGAGGAAGGCGAATGGCGCGTGCTGCGGGAGTATGCCAAAACCTTGAACCGCCAGGTGGAGGAGTTCGATCTCGATAATCTTCCGAAAACGTTGGAGAACTATTCAACAGCTATCAATTCCCTCGAATGAATTCCGACCCTGGGCGCGGACCGAGTGATTCCGCGGCCAAGACCGGGGATCGATTCCGCCCAAGATGACAAACCGTATGCCGGCCTCGCCACTTCAAGTCGCGGTTCCCTCATCGAAGCCCCGCATTCTGGTGGTGGATGACGTGACAAGGAATCTTCAAATCGTCGGCGCGATGCTGCGCAATTCCGGTTACGAGGTGATGCCAACCACCAGTGGCGCCCAGGCGCTGGAGCGGGTGCGAGTGCAACCGCCGGACCTGATCCTCCTGGACTTGATGATGCCAGTCATGGATGGGCTGGAAGTCTGCCACCGACTCAAGGGGGATGCCTCGACGAACCCTATTCCTGTGATTTTTCTCACCGCGAGCAACGAAATGGAACATCTGGTGAAAGGGTTCGAGGCGGGAGCGGTGGATTACGTGACCAAACCGTTCAACGGGGCCGAGTTGCTGGCCCGAGTGCGGACGCATGTGGAGCTGAAGCTAGCGCGGGAACGTCTGCGGGAAATGAACGACGAGAAGAATGAGTTCATGGGCATTGCCGCGCATGATCTGCGGAATCCGCTGTCGGCCATCAAAGGTTATTCCGAAATGGTGGTGGAGGAGGCCCGGGAACTGCCACACCGGGGCATCGAGGAGAACGGCCTCCGCATCCGCGACGCTGCCACCCGCATGGCCGAAATGGTGAGGAATCTTTTGGATGCCAACCGCATCGAACGCGGGGAAATGAAGTTAAACCTCGCCCCGACCAACCTCGCTCTACTGCTGTCATCGGTCGTCGAAACCCATCGAGAACGCGCGACGGCCAAGCAACAGGTGCTGCTGATGGAAATTGAACCCTCGTCCGCCACGGCCCTCGTCGATCCGACTGTGATGGTTCAGGTGCTTGAGAATCTTATATCCAACGCCGTGAAATATTCCCCCTCGGGCAAGAGCATTTTCGTGAGATTAACAAGGCTGCCTGAAGCAGTCCGCTTCGAAGTGCGGGATGAAGGCCCCGGCCTGAGCCAGGACGACCAGAAAAAACTGTTCGGCAAGTTCGCGCGCCTGAGCGCGAAACCGACCGGCGGCGAACACGCAACCGGCTTGGGTTTGTCCATCGTCAAGAAGATGGTCGAAGCGATGGGAGGCCAAGTCCGGTGCGAGAGCGAACCCGGCCGAGGGGCGCTGTTTCTGGTAGAGTTTCCGGCGACATCGATTTGAACTGTGGATCCGTTACCTCGTCGTGCGCCAAAAATAACGGTCGCCCATCGGGCTCCCTCCACCATTCCCTCCCCCTCCACCTTGTAGCGTATGGCTTCCCTCCTTTGACGTCACGAACTCAGAAACGGCGGGCTGACGAAGTGTGGCTTTGCTCGGAAGCTGGATCCATGAGTTTCTTTGGCCATGGAAACGACCAACCGATGAGCACTTCTCGAATTTGCCCTGGTTTTCCATCCACCATCGTGTTGATGTGAATTCTGGAGAATCCGGTCTTGGATCGATCACCTGCTGTGGCGTGGACCACTCACCAGTCGTGTCCCGGGCGCTGCCGCTTCAAGAGAAAGTAGCTGCCGTGGCCGGACGGTGCTGATTTCACTAGCTTGGATCCGGGCTCAAGTGTTTATTCCTCTGATGAACCGACGCAGACCGCACTCGACACATGGATTTACTTTGATCGAGCTCCTCGTTGTGATTGCGATTATAGCCATTCTCGCGGGGATGCTTCTTCCAGCCCTTTCCAAAGCCAAGTCAAAGGCTCACGGCATCATTTGCTTGAACAATCTGAAGCAAATCCAGCTGGCCTGGTTTCAGTATGGCCAGGACGAAAACGAGCGCCTTGTGCCCAACAAAACCAGCACGGATGAGCAAGGCTGGGTGGCCGGTTGGCTGGACTTTTCGCCCGCCCCCGATAACACGAACACTCAAAAACTGCTTGATCCCAAGTATGCGCTGTTGGGGCCTTACCTTCAGACGGCTTCGATTTTTAAGTGCCCCGCCGACCGAAGCCGGGTCAAAATCGGGGGGCGCCTGCATCCTCGCGTTCGTAGTTTGTCAATGAGCACAGCGGTCAACTGCGATGGATCCTACGCGTGGCTTCCCAGCCCGCCTTATGTGATTTACAGAAAGTTGTCGGACTTCAACAACCCGGGGCCCAGCGAGATCTTTGTGTTCATCGAGGAGCATCCCGACGCGATCAACAATGGGGCGTTCGGCGTGATGATGTCCTCGCGCCAGACGCCCAAAACGGCGCGGATATTTGATTATCCGGCGAGTTATCACAGTGGCTCCTGTGGGATGTCTTTCGCCGATGGCCACGCGGAGAGTCACAAGTGGCTCGACGCCCGGACCAAGCCGGCCCCGAAGTACAGCAATACTTTGGCGCTGGGGGTGGATTCTCCGAATAACCTGGACATGATTTGGCTCTCTGAGCATGCCTCGGCCCGCGCGAATCCATGAGCCGCCGGCTTCACCCGCGCTGTGCGGACATCATGAGTCGTGCGAGTGAATCGGCGAGGGTTGCCACGGCGGCGGGATCGGCCAAGGTGACTGTCAGTTTGATCTGGCCTCGTTCATCTTTTTCCAGGCATTCGTCCAGTTGCTTGCGAAATAACTCGCTGAGCCGCCTCGAGTCCTCGTTCTCGGGGTTCTGGGGAATCAATTCGCCGAGAAAAGCAAAGGCGGAGCTCAGCAGCTTCCCTCCGGAGGCTGCAATCCGCTCCCGCTGGGTTAACTTCTCGAAGGCCTTCGTCACGAGCGCCTTTTCCGACTCATCCACCGGCGCCTCGGCCTTCGCCCCTAACAGAACTTCCAATCGGCGTTTCAGCTCCTCCATCCCGGTCTGCAAATCCACCGAATTAACGGTGGATTGCACATCCAGAGCTGCCAGCGACAGCTCGTGCTTGGCGGACAATGTGGCGAGCAGATTCTCCTCGATCGTGTCCTCGGTCACGAGGATGTAGACCTGCACCGGGTTCTTCTGCCCCATGCGGTGCGCTCGCGCGATTCGCTGCTCCAGCACGGCCGGGTTCCATGGCAGGTCCACGTTGATAACCGTGTTGGCCGTTTGCAGGTTCAAGCCGGTCGACCCCGCATTGGTGGTGATGAAGGCCTTGCACTCGGGATGAGTTTGGAACTCGTTGACGAGCTGCTGCCGTTTCTTTTGAGGCACCTGACCGTCGAGCCTGACAAACGGCAGTCGATTCTTTTCCAACAATGGCTCGATCAGATCCAGCATCGTTGTCCACTCGGAAAAGATGATAATCTTGCGTCCCTCCTCTCGCGACAACTGGCTCAGAAGCTCGCCGATCTTCTCCAATTTGCTGGAGTAACCCGGGAACTGTTTATCCACCAGGCCCGTGCCATCGGCCGCCATGCGGCACATGAGGAGCGCCTTTTGCAACCGCAGCAGATCCATCTCGCTGATGAACTTTTTCCTCACGATGGTGCTCACGATCTGCATGTGCGTCCGATTCATTTCCAGTTGCTCGTCAGTGGGCGGAATACGAACCACCTCCGTCGTGCGCGGAGGCAATTCCTGCATCACCGACTGCCGGGTTCTTCGAAGCATGATCGGTTTCAGATTCTCCCTGAGAACTTCGAGATTTTTGTATCCCAATACTTTTCCTTTTTCATCGACCACGCGATGGCGGTTGAAAAAGTGGAAGGCGGGACCGAGCCTCCGCTCATTAATAAACTCCACCACCGAGTACAGCTCATCCAGGCGGTTCTCAAGGGGCGTGCCGGACAGCACCAACGCAAACCGCGACTTGAGTCCTTTGATGATGCGGCTGGTCTTGGCCTCCCAATTTTTGATGCGCTGGCCTTCGTCCAGAATGATCAAGTCCCACTTGACCTGCTCGATGGGCAGGATGTCGCGAAGCACCTGCTCGTAATTGCATATGGTGAAGAAGCATTCGCTGGCGTACTGGCTTGCCCGTTCGCTCATGCCTCCAATGACGATTTGGCAATCGCGCGATGAAAAGCGTTTCGCCTCCAAGTGCCATTGCGATTTGAGGGAAGCCGGGCAAACGATGAGAACTTTTCGAATATCCACCTCGCGGGCCAGGAGTTCGGCCACCCCCACTCCCTGGATCGTCTTCCCAAGGCCCATGTCGTCGGCCAGAATTGCCCGCCCAACACCTGCCGCGAAGGCGATCCCATCGAGTTGGTAGGGGAGCAACTCGGTTTTGAGCAATCCCTTCCTCAAGGGGTGCGTGGCCGGGTTGGCCCGGATGGACGCCACCTTGGCCAGCATCTGGTCTTGGACGAGCCGCTGCTGGATGTACTCTTCGGCGTCTGGGTGGATCTGGACCGCAAATCCACCGGCTTCCAACTCTCGAAGGCGGCGCAACAAGTCCTTGCAATCCTCAATGGGGCGGTTTTGAAGGGGGGCAATGAGAGTCCTGGCAGGTTCGTCCAGCTTCGAGGGGGCGGCCAGCCGCAGTTCCAGCTTCGTTCCGTAGTGCATGTGGATGGCGATGGTCTTTTGGACATACGGCTGATTACGTTCCGCCGCGTTGAACCGGCGCTTGAGCTTGGAGAGAGCGTTCAATATGTGCTTGCAGGTGCCCAGCGTGTTCTTGCGAAAGTCCGGGCACGAACAGAACGACTCGCCCCGTTCCCAGCCCCGGAGCGCCAGCCGGTAGGTTTTGCCCGAGAGCGCGCTTTCGATGGCATAATCTGACCAGAGCACCGACGGATCGGCGGAGCGAAGCACCATCCTCTCGGACCGGGCCCGTTCCTCTCGTTCGCGCAGAACTTGTTCAACCAATTCGCTTTCGCTCATGCTTTCAATGGGCGCGCGCTCGGTCGGCGCCACCGAAAGCCCCAAGGATAACTTGTCCTCCAGCACGAGGGAGAATGTGGCGCCGACATGTTCGCACAACGTGTCGCAAGCGCTGCATTCCCAGGCCAAATACTGGCGCGCGTCGGGAGAACGGTTGATGGTGACAACGGCTTCCTGGGAGCCCTTGTCCTTGGACGAGGCGAACGGAAACCTAACCCGCAACTGGTTCTCGTCCAACGTCACTTGCTGGTCGATATCGATCTGGATGGCACCTCCCTTGCCAATGAAGCGTTGGCTCTGTTCTCCGAGGAGTTTGCGCGCCAGCGCGAAACTCAGACGGGAGAGCCGGTCCTTGAGTGTTAATTCCCGGGATTTCTTTGTGGGCGGTGTCATGGCGGCGGACTTTAGAGTGCCAGCCAAGCCGTTTCAAGCGAAGCTCTCGAGGGGCCTTTCCAGCTAATCTGCCTGCAGCGGCTGAAAATCCGCCACTTGTCCCGGGGGAGGTTTGGTGGACACGATGCGCAACGGCGCGTTGGGGTTGGCTTTGGTGGCTGTGGCTACCAGGAACTTGATGCCGTCGGCATAGCTGAACTCAGACACGGAAGTCCAGTTAGCGGCGAAAGTATCCGCGACCTCGTTGGCTATCGAGCGAAGTTTCGGTTTGCAGGACTGGATTCGGCGGGTGAAGTGGCGGAGATTGTAGTCCAGGTATCCTTTTGACTCTTCCACATAACAAACTACGTGGTTGATGCCTGGCATGCGTACGATGACTAAATGTGGGCGAAACCCCCTGGCGACGAGAACCTTGAAGGCGAGGGTGGCGTAATCATCGCAATCGCCAATGCGAGAAGCCAGAAAAGTATCGGGTTCGACGATCTGTTCTCGATATTCATAATCGAAATCCGCGAAGTAGCGGGCAAATTTCTGCGGTGTGAGTTTCGGTTCCTTGAGCAGATCTTCAATCGTGAGGGCTCGCGCTGAGGGCGCGGATGAGAGCGCGAGCATGAGGATGCTCTTTGTCAAAAGGCTTAGGGATGGGACGCGTGATCTCACGTGCGGATGCCCGCGGGCCTTTTGATTATGGAACGGTGTGGTGCTTTGGGCATCAAAAATTTTCGGCAACTAAAGCTACATGAATGGCGGAAAGGGCCACGAGCAAAATGTTGCGCAAGACCACGAGGAAGTCCTATGATGCGCCGCGTGGCTAAAGACCAACCATCCGCGAGTTTTCGCGGAGATGCCTCCGCCTCTGAGCGCGTCCAGCCGAAGCTTCCCATCGAGACACTCGAGTCGCGTCTTCTCGTGGGTTTGGCTTTGGTGTTTGCGATCCTCACGGCGGTGGTTTACCTGGCGATTCGCAACACCTTGCAAACGCGGGAGACGAGCGTTTGGATCAACAACACCCACGCGGTGATCTTGGAGGCGAGCGCGATTCTGGGGTCGTTGAACGCTTTGGAGGCAGCTCAAGCCGCCTATTTGGTTCGAGGAACCCAGTCTGATCTCGAATCGTGGCGGCGCAGTTTGTCTGAGTTGAAGGAGCACCTCCAGGTCGCCGAAGCGCTCACGGCTGGCAACACCTCCCAACAGAAGCTTTTTTCGCGGCTCAAACCTTTGGTGGAACGGCGGGTCGAGTTTTCCGAGAAGGTGGTTGATGTCAGGAACAAGGACGGGGAGGAAACGGCTCGTCGGTTGTTCCAGGGCAGTTCAACCACTGACCCAGGGGAAAAGGTCGAGGCCGTCGTGGCGTTGCTGACTCGTGATGAAAACGTTCTGCTGGCCCGCCGCGATCAAGAGTCCGTGGCCAATGCGAAGTCGACCCGAAGGATCCTTGGGGCGGGCCTGGTCCTGAACGGCGCTCTGCTCATCGGAGGGTATTTCCTGGTTCGCGACGATCTGAAGCTTCGCAGGCTGCACGCGGCCCAGCTTGGCCGCATGAACGATGTCTTGGAGCAAATGGTGCACGCGCGAACCTCTCAACTCGCGGATGCGAACGAAGCGTTGACGATCGAGAATCTCGAGCGGAAGTGGGCTTATTTTTCACTTGAAAAGAACTATCGCCATGGGCAGCTCATCATCGAGTCCCTCTCCGAAATGGTCCTCCTGGTGGGGGCCACCGGATTAATCCATCAAGGCAATCCCGCCGCGGAATCGGCCGTGCAGGGCGCCTCGAGCAAACTCATAGGCAGTCATCTTTGCGAGTTTCTGGCTCCATCCGAGCATTCCTGCGCCTGGAGCGATCACCCCGTGAAAAAGGCCATGCGGAGCAACACACCGCTTCAGGATCAGCCTGGTTGGCTCCTGGCTTCAGGAAGGCCTCCTGCACCTGTGATTTACAATCTCAAACCCATCGAGGACTCCGGACAAGTCGTGATGGCAATCATCGGCATCAGATTTCGCGGCCTGCATTGTTAATGCTCCGGATCATTTTTTTTCTGGAGACTCCTTGATGCCGTCTTTTTTTGTCTTTTTGGGTGGCGACGGCTTCGGATTTTTTTGATCGGGGGGGTGGCTCGAACCGACGTATTGATGGATTCCATCGGCGATGGCTTCGGCGAGCTTCCGGCGGTAGGCGGGGTTGGCAATGAGTTGAGCTTCCCGAGGGTTTGACATGAATCCTCCCTCCACCAAGATAGAAGGCATGTGAGCCATTTTAAGGACTGCGAACCGCGCCCGGCGCAGGCCGCGGTCCTCCACGCCCAATCGGCGGGTGACGACTCGCTGCACGTGGTATGCCAAAAGCGCGTTTTGGGAGTCAAACCGATTGCCGGGCGCCGAGGTTCGTTCTCCAGGCTCGCTGGGGCCTCCCGTGGAATTCTCGCCGGCAGGTGTCATGCAGTAGACTTCAACCCCGCTGATCCCCGGCCCTGCCTGTCCAGCCGAGTTAAAGTGGAGGCTGATGAAAAGATCGCCCCCTGTTTGGCGAGCGATCTCGGCGCGATCTTCTTTCGGGATGGCCGAGTCGTCATTCCTGGTTTTCGAAACTTTGTAGCCTTTGGCTTCCAGCAATGGTTTTAGAGCCTTTGCCAAGGCGAGCGTGTGCTTCTTTTCTTCATGGATCCCGGACGGTTTGCCGAGGTCCTTGCCTCCATGGCCCGGGTCCAGAACAATCGTTTTCACGGGCTTAGCGCGGCTCGCGGGGAACAGGATGGGGTGGAGCAGCGTTTGCAAGTCGATTTCGGCGATGTAAGCCTTGGACTGGTGCAACGCGACGGGTGCGCAAAGCCACACCTGCACCCCATTCAAGCTGGCTCTCTGAGAGTCGGGTACCAAGGACAGCTTGAACTTGACACTTGTCAACACCAACTCCTCCTTTGGGCGCACCCATTCGGAAGTGGCGGCATTGGCCTCGGCCCATTCCGCGGCGTCGACATAGTTCCGTCCATAGAGGAGAATGCGCTCGAATCCCCGCCCGTGACTGGCTGCCATCGAATTGTTTGGGGTTCCCAAACCTGATCCCCAGGCGAAAGTGGAAACAGCGATGATAAAGAGCCGCCTTAAGCGCCGATCGAGACCCGGCTTAGGGGATTGGATTAAATGCTTCGACATCACATCATGCCCAGCCTCGTTTGGAACGAAGTCGAACTCAAGCGGAAAGGCAGTTCTATTTGGTTTGGTTTTCCTTTATCAGACGGATTTTGAATCGGTTTCTCAAGGCTTTGCACACAAGGAATGCGTGTGTCAGCAGGATGGCAGCCGCCACCCAGTGCTCCAGCTGAACGGACTGGATCCAGGTCCACCAGCCATCGTCTCGTGGTGTTTGGGGTTGGGGCCTTTCCATCAGCAGAATTAGCACGGCTCCGAAGGACGGGAACATCCAGAGCACCGCGAGTGTCAACGCGAGGTGGCTGTAAGGACTTTTTCCCATGTTTTGCTCTCGCTCGCCATTCGGTGTGGCTTCTGTTTCGCTCACGAGGACATTCAGCACTCGTGGGCTTTTGGAGGCAACCCTAGACCACGAGGTCAGCGCGGAAGTTGGTTCGCAGCCGTGACTTTGCGATACTCGATAGGGCTGCGCGGCAGCGCAGCCGCTATGATGTTGAGTTCAATTGAAGAAGCGCCCAGTTTTCAATCGCCACGGGATCGTGAGAAAAATGAGAGGCCGCGAAATGACCTGCCGCGCTGTGCCACCCAGGCTGCGCCGCAGCGCAGCCCTATCGCATAGCTTTCGCTGAATTGCCGCGGCTTAGGAATGGACAGATGTCATTCTCAAAACTAGGGTGGGGTAGTTGCTTTGGCCCTTTACGTATGGGTTTGGTGCGAATTTTGGTCGACGGTTATAGTCTCTTGCATTCCTGGCCGGAGGTGGCCCCTGGCCAGGCTCGGCATTCGGAGGCGGCGCGCGAGGAGTTGATGCGGGTGCTTCGGCTTTTTCAGGACGCCGATGGGACGCCGATCACAGTTGTTTTCGATGGTCGAGGCGCTCGAAAGAGCGTTTGCCACCCGAGCTCTTCCCGCGAGTTGGAAGTTTTGTTCTCAGGAGATGGGCGAACGGCGGATGATTTGATCGAGCGCGCTGCGTGCCGGTTCAAGCCTTTCGGTGAGGTGTTGGTGGTGACCAACGATCTGGCGGAGTGCAACACGGTGCTCAGTTTCGGAGGGAGCGTCTCGAGCTGCCTGAATTTTATCTGTCTGGTGAATTCCGTGCTCGGAAACTTCGAAGAAACGCTGCGGCGGCACAATCGAGCCGAGCAAACTCGCTTCCGCGGCGGCCGCCGGGAAAGGCTCACTCCATGAGAACTCTCGCGGCATCCTGGTTTTGTGTTCTTTTTGCGTGCTGGGGTCACACGGCGGATCCAATGAATCCGAGATTTCTGGTCGCCGTTGACACCTCCTTTTCGACCTCCAAACAGATCGGCGCGATTCGGAACATCGTCGCGGATTTGGTGGTGAGCGGATTCGGAGAGCAAATCCGCGCTGGGGAAGAGTTCGAGGTGTGGGGCTTTAGTGAACGAATTCAGAAGCATCCGGCATTCGTCTGGAAACCCGATTCCGGACCCGAAGCCGTTCGCTTTGCGGAACTCGCCTTATCGCGGCACCGGCACCGGGGTAAGACGGAATTTCGCTTGTTGACCGAATCCGTTTCCGCGATTGCCAGGCTTCGTCCCACGTTCACGTTTGTGTTGATCACGGACGGAGAGGACGAACTCATCGGCACTCCTTTCGACTCGAGAGTGAACCGGGCCTTCGCGGAGACGACGCGGTTTTCGAAGCGCGACCGGCAACCATTCGTGATCGTGATGCTCGCGGAGAACGGAGCTTGGACCCGATGCACCATCAGCGATGGAGGATTGCACATTGAAATCCCCGCCCCTCAGCCACTGGAGCACGCGGAAGCTCAACGGGATCCCTCGTCCAAGCCCACTGCGGTCGAGGCCGTTGCGTCTGCCTTGCAACCAGCCGATGCACGAGCGAACAAATCGCCGCCGGCTCTTCTAGCTACCGCGGCTGACACCAAATCACCCGCGACGATTCCTCCGGTCCAGCCAGAAAAATCCCCGGTTCCCGGGAATGCGTCGCCGGCGGTCGTCCCGCAGCCTCGTCCGGCTTTGGAGACCATCGAGCCGATCAAGCCGGCTGCCAAGGAGATCGAGCCCGCCGCGAAAGTTTTAGTGAAGCCGCCGGAGACCCCTGACAGCGCGAAAGCGGACAGCGCTCCACTTTCCGTTTCCAACCCGGCTCAGGAGGGGGAACTCAAGGGTGTGGGAATTCAAGCCGCTTCGGAACTTGTTCCGGAGCCCAAAGGGGATCAGCCCGCCACCACAGATCTAAATGCTGTGGCCAGCGGCGAGCGAGCCGGCGTCCCTGAAGATCAGCCGGCCAGCACTATGCGAAAAGATTCGGCCGCCGTGGCCGGAGCGTTGTTGGCGCCGGGGGTGGCGTCAGAGGCGCCCAATCGGGCTTGGGTGATTGGATTCGCTTTCGCCGGGTCTCTGTGCCTGTTGTTGGCGATTGTGTGGGTGCGGGCGCGGTCGCAACCGATCGCGCGCTCCAGCTTGATCTCTCAGTGCATGGACAAGGGCGGAACGTCCGATCGTCCCGAGAAACTATGAGCATCGCCACGAAGACCGGGGATTCGGGAACCACGGGATTGATGTACAACCGCAGGGTCTCCAAGGCGGATCCCCGGGTGGAAGCGTACGGATGCGTTGACGAACTCAATTCTAGTTTGGGCCTGGCCAAGGCGACTTCATCCGATTCCAGCGTGGTGGAACGTGTGACTCGGATTCAGCGCGACCTTGTGATTTTGATGGGGGAATTAGCCACTCTGCCGGCCGATCTAGAACGCTACATCACCGGAGGGTTCAGCATTGTGACCCCGGCTCTCGCCGAGAAACTGGACCAGTGGGTTCAAGAAGCGGAGGCCAGGCAGCCCTCCTTCAAAGGGTGGGCGACTCCTGGCGCCACTCTGAACGCCGCGGCGCTGGATGTGGCGCGCACTGTGTGCCGTCGGGCGGAAAGGCGGGTCTGCGCGATGTCCGGTTCGGGGGAGGCGGTCAATCCTGAAATCATCGTCTATTTGAACCGGTTGGCGGATTTCCTTTGGCTTCTCGCTCGCGAGGCCGAGGGGTTGGGTGTCGATCACGAAGCTGCCCAAGGCTGAACTTACGCCCGGCGGCCGGCAAGAGCGCGCTCCCAATCGTGCCGCCAACGCTCACGCGACTTTGGCTTTCACGCGTTGGTTTTTGATGTTTGCCCGGTTCATTTTCGCGATGATTCCGTTGGCCTGTTCCGAGGCCACGTCCACGAACAGATGCCTCTCGCGAATGTCTATGGCACCGATTGTTTTCGACGGCAGCCCCGTTTCTCCGAGCAGAGCTCCCAACACATCTTTTGAGCTCACGTTCATTGCCGCGCCGATATTCATATAGAGGCGGGTGAAGCCGTCAGGCGTACGACGGCTCGCCTTGGTCGATTCAGACGGCTTGCTGGTGGAAACCTCGGATGACTTGGGCGCCAAGTCGATGGGGGCATCACCGGACGCGGGCGAAGGGGATGCCGCTGGCGCGTTCATCACAACGGTTTTCACGGATGGGTCCGGCCGAGTTCTGGATTCGGCTGTTTTCCAGGGCGGGGTTTTGGTCCGCGGAGCGATCGTTGAGGGGGGCGGAACAGGAACACCCATTGCCGCGGTCACCGGTTCCTTTGGCCTTGATTCCCTAGGTTCGGCAGGGGACGAGGGCTCTCTTCTGGTTCGAGCCGCCACCGTCGGAGTCTCGCCCGAGAGGTTTGGGCGCTCTCGATCTTCGACGCGGGTCTTCGGAAGCGGCCCGCGGGGCGATCTTTCCTTGTTCGCGGGCCTGGGACCCGCGTTTGGTTCACCTCCCTGCAACAGGTGCATCAACGCGGAGGCGATATCCGTTGAGCTGAAACCTTCCTCGAGCAATCGCTCGATGAGGGTGTCTTGTCGTTTGAACTCTCCGCCTGTGAGCGTGGTTCTCACCTTGTCGACGAGCGAATTGCTTCGGGCCTCCTCCACCTCGGTGGGTGTTGGAACGCGATGGCGGTGGATTTTCGTCCTTGTGAACCTTTCGATTTGTTGGATCTGGAATATCTCGCGCCCAGACACGAAGGAGATGGCTCGGCCACTTCGGCCCGCCCGCCCTGTGCGTCCGATTCGATGCAGGTAATCTTCGGCATCGTAAGGGAGGTCATAATTGAAGACCACCTGCACATCGTCCACATCGATTCCGCGAGCGGCGACGTCGGTGGCGACTAGGAATTCGAGCCCTGACTTGCGGAATTTTTGCATCACGCGATCCCTCATGGCCTGGCTCATGTCGCCATGGAGGCGGTCCGCGGAATAGCCCTGCGCATTGAGATGATCGACCAATTCGTCCACCATGCGCTTCGTGTTGCAAAAAACGATCCCCAACTTGAGGTCGTGGATGTCGATCAACCGGGCTAGCAGATCGATTTTGAACCGTCGATCCACCTCATAGTAGGACTGTTCGACGGTGGGGACCGTGAGCGCTTTTTGTTCGATGCGAACGAACTGGGGGTCCTTGGAGTATTTCTTAATGAGCTCTTGGATCGGCCTTGGCATGGTGGCCGAGAAAAAGACTGTCTGCCTCTCCTGCGGCATCCCCTGCAGGATGAATTCGATATCATCCCGAAAGCCCATGTCGAGCATCACATCCGCTTCGTCAAGAACGGCCATGCGGATCTTGTCCAGGCCGAGCGTTCCACGGCGCATGTGATCCATAACGCGCCCCGGAGTGCCGATGACGATTTGAGCTCCTTGCTTGAGTCCGATGAACTGGCGTTCGTACGACTGGCCTCCATACACGGGGAGGGCGTGGATGCCTCTCTTGAAGAAGGCGAGTTTATGCACCTCTTCTGATACCTGAACGGCAAGCTCGCGGGTGGGGCAGAGGATCAGCACCTGGACGGTGCGTTGGGCGGTGTCGATTTTCTCGATCGCGGGGAGGGCGAAGGCTGCGGTTTTGCCAGAGCCGGTTTGGGATTGGCCCACCACGTCCTGCCCGGCGAGCAGCACGGGGATGGCCTCGGCTTGGATGGGGGACGCCTGCTCAAATCCAAGTCTGTCGATGGCTTTGAGGGATTCTTGTGAAAGACCGAGTTCAGTGAATAGTTTGGCTGTCATCTTGGCTTTGAACTGGCTTGGCCGCTCGCGCCGCCGTGCAGGATAGCCTGGCCCGCCCCGGTAAGGGAGTTAAATTTTGGCCACGCCTGCGGCCGCGTCTCGGTTCGGCCCAGTGCATCCACAAGTTGCCGGTGAATTTGGCTGGCAGCCCGGAGCGCGGTTGTGTGCAAAGCACCAACCGCAGCAGGTTCGGCGTGGCTGCGAGCCTGAGAAACTGCTGCGACTGGCTTCCAGCACGGTCGCGCTCACCGACAATGCGTGGATGCGCCGTTTCCGATTCCGAAGTGCGCATCTCAGATTTTTGCAAAGGCAGAGTAAGGAGAGACTGCTAAGGCGTTCAAAGTTGGGGTGAGTGGGGGGATAAGAGTGGGTTGATTGGTGGTAGCAGGGGAGGATTGGGGCAATGGGTTGCCGGTTGGCATGA
>SYMW01000274.1 GCA_005805305.1 Verrucomicrobiales bacterium | reverse complement strand
TCGAAGGCTGTTACCACGGGCATTCGGATTCGCTGCTGGTGAAGGCAGGGTCCGGCGCCTTGACGTTTGGATATCCTGACAGTGCGGGCGTTCCTGCTTCGTTCACGGAGCACACGATCGTGCTCCCCTTCAACGACGAGGCAGCCGTGGCGGCCGCGTTTCAGGCGAACGCCGGCCAGATCGCGGGGATCATCCTCGAGCCCGTTCCGGGCAACGCCGGCCTCTACCTCCCCAAGCCCGGCTTTCTGGAGTGCCTGAGGCGAATCACGAGCGAGCAAGGGGCGCTATTGATATTCGACGAAGTGATGACGGGGTTCAGGCTGGCGCCCGGGGGGGCGCAGCAAGTGTATGGCATCCGCCCTGATTTGAGCTGCTTCGGCAAGATCATTGGAGGCGGGCTGCCGGTAGGCGCGTTTGGAGGACGAGCTGAGATCATGGACTTGCTCGCGCCGCTCGGACCGGTGTATCAGGCAGGCACTTTGAGCGGCAACCCGTTGGCGATGGGCGCCGGCATTGCCGCCTTGGAGGAGCTGGCATCCGCGGACGTTTATGCGCACCTGGAGCAGCTCGGAGAGGCGCTGGAGTCCGGCATGCGCGACGCCGCCAAGTCGGCGGGCGTGCCCGTTCAGTTTCAACGCGCGGGCTCGATGTTCTGCGGTTACTTCACGGAAACTCCGGTCTGGAACGTGAACGACGCCATGCGCTGTGACCGAGCTCGCTTTGCCCGTTTCTTCCACGGGATGCTAAACCGCGGAGTCTATCTCGCGCCCTCCCAATTCGAGGCCGGATTCATCTCCTCCGCGCACTCAATGGACGACATTGCAAAAACAGTTTCCGCCGCCAGCGACAGCATGAAGGCGTGCTAGGCCTCTAGACTCATGAAATTGAAATTCACAACGATCCCCGGCTCAGTAGTCGCGCCTCGCGGTTTTTTGAGCGCCGGCGTCTTCTGCGACATCAAACGACTAGGAACAGGCAAGGGCTCCAGCAAAGGGCGCAAGCGGGACGTGGCCTTGATTGTCTCCGAGGTGCCCGCGGCCGTGGCCGGGCTGTTCACGACGAATCAGATCTGCGCGGCCCCAGTCAAACTCTGCATCGATCGCGTGAAAAGTGGAGTGGCTCAAGCCATCGTCATCAATTCCGGCAATGCCAATGCGTGCACTGGCGATCAAGGGATCAAGGACGCCCGCGCCATGGCGCTCCTGGCCGCCCAGGAATTGCGCCTTCCCGAGGAGCAAGTGCTCGTGGCTTCAACGGGGCGCATCGGCGTCGAGCTGCCCATGGAGAGAGTGCGGGAGGGGATTTTGGCGGCCTGCGCCGAACTCGGCGGCTCGGCGGAGCATGCGCAGCATGCCGCCGAAGCCATCATGACGAGCGACACGCGCCTCAAAACGGCCGCGGTGGAATTGCGTGTTGCGGGAAAGCCGGTGTGCATCGGAGGGATGTGCAAAGGCGCGGGCATGATCCAACCGGGCATGAGCCTGTCTGGGAGGCGTCCCGCCGCAACGCCATCAGGGCTCCACGCCACCATGCTTTGTTTCATAACCACGGACGCCGCGATCCACCCAGCCGCCTTGCGTCTGGCTCTACAGGAAGCGGTCACGAAGAGTTTCAACCGGATCACCGTGGACGGCGACATGAGCACCAATGACACTGTCTTGGTGCTGGCCAATGGCCTCGCGGAGAACCCGCCGATCACCGAGAAGATCGCCAGGGCGGTGAAGGCGGGGAAGAACCCCGAAGGATCCGCGGGTTTCACCGAATTTTCACGAGCCTTGGAGCACGTGTGCCTGGATCTCGCCAAAAAAATCGTTCGCGACGGCGAAGGCGTTCATCGAGTCGTCACGGTTCGAGTTGAGGGAGCCAAGAACAACCGTGAGGCCGACGCGGCTGCCCGGGCCGTCGCCAACAGCGCTCTAGTCAAAACGAGCTGGCACGGAGGCGATCCCAACTGGGGCCGGATAATCGACGCGCTCGGCTACAGTCCTGCGACCGTGGTCGAGCAGAAAGTGGATATTGGTTACAGCGCTCCCGGAGGACGGCGGGTCGTGTGGTCCTTAAGAAATGGGCAGCCTACGAAAGTGTCATACCCCGTGTTGTGCGAGGCAGCCGCTCCCGGCGAGTTCGATTTGCATATCCGACTCAATTTGGGTGCCGGGAGCGCCCTCATGTATGCGGCGGATCTTACTGAAGCCTATGTGGATTTTAACAAAGGCGACGTGAGTGATCCAAAAAACTTGGGAGGCTGAGGACGGACGGGATTGACCGCGACCTTAAAACTCACGGCCGCTTGAAAAAGTCCATGAACCGCTTCGAGGCGGGCACCGAGAACCGCAGCGAGATCTTCTCTTCATTGAGATTGTTCCGCCCGCTGAAAGAAACATCGATGCGATCGAATCGATCCGTCACGGTTAAGAGCCCAAAGCCGCCTTCGCCCGGGCGCACACGGTAGACGCCTTCGCTGTAATAGCCGCCTTTGATCGACGCTGTTTGATCCAGTGGGCCGGCGCACATGACGGGAATGGGAGCGCCTCCGCCAACCGCGAAATCCCCGTTGCTGCCGTCATCAGCGGCAAGCATGTGGGAATCGCCATGGAGAATGCACAGTCCTCGAATGCGGTTGGCCTTCACGAACTCGGCAATCTCCCGCCTCTCGCTGGCGAACACGCTCCAATGATCGTCCGCCGCGGTGGTCCGATTGGTCCGCGCGATTGATTCGGCGAGGTGATTCGTATGGTGGATGTAGCCATATTGGTCGGCGCGTATCCAATGGTAATAATTCGTCCTCGGCTGCCCAAGCCACGGATCGGAAGACACCCAGCAGATCAGGGGGTACTGGCCATTGGCGGACAGCAACTCCTGCTTGAACCACTCCTTTTGTTTCGAACCCATCATGCTTTTCCGGGAAGTGTCCCTTCTCCTTGGATCATTTCGTTGTGATCGGAGGTCCGTGACGATGAATTTCACCCGGCCGACCGAAAATGATTGGGAGACCGCTCCCTGCTTTTCAGCGAGGACCAGCGGGTAATGGGGCACATATTCCTCGAAAGCACGAAGGGCAGCTTCGTGCGACACCGCCCGGCTGTCGCTGTTGTTCCCACCGAAATCGTGATCATCCCACACGTAAACCAGCGGCGCGCTCCGGTAGAGATCCCCTTGTTGTGGAGAGGCGAGCACTCTATCATAGGCGTCTCGAAACAGCGCCAGGCTGTCCGTTCGGATATCCTCATAGTGCATATCCCCCAAATGCATGAAGAAGAGGGGGCGGTTCTCGCGAATGCGATCGAACGTATCCAGGATCGATCCCGTTTTGGCGCAAGAGGCAAAGGCGATCGTGAAAGACGCGGGACCCGGGGCGGGAAATGTCCTGAACAGGCCCGTGTTTCTCCGGTCCAAACGACCTTCAATTTCCATTCCGTAATAGTATTGCGTGTCGGCTCGGAGTTTCTCCGCCGCGAACTCCACAATGCTGTGCCGGTTTGTGTCCGATCGGCTGTATCCGAAATACATCGGCCGTGACAAGGAGGGGCTGACGCTGACTGCCAAGCGGGCGGATAATCCTTCACGAACGAGTCTTGCCTTCACGATGGCCGAAGAGTGGGTCACGGCGCCCGACCAGGGACCACGGTCAATTTGGGAATACTCGATTCCCAGTTGATCCAATAAGAAAGCGTAGACATCAGCCAGATCCCCAATCCGCCCCATCAACTGGGACCCGATTCCCCGCCGCGCAGTCGCGGACGCGTGAACAAGAACCGGGCGGAAGGGGGTGGTGGCCGCTTGGAGCCTCGCCGCCATCTTTCTAGAATGGGCCGGATCCACCTCGCCGTCCTCCGCGCCGCAAAGCAGGAGCACGGCGGGATAATTCAGTTTGTGAAGGATTCCGTGATAGGGAGAAACGCCAAGAAGTCCCTGAAATTGCTCGAGGCTCGCGCCGGCGTCAAATTGCGTCTTGCCGATGAAGTTGTTCGGAATCAGCTCCGCGCGAAGCAAGTCGTGCAAGCCCGATCGCGAAACAACTGCCCTCACCGTCCCAGGATTTCGGGCGAGCAAGGCGCCCACGAGAACTCCGCTTTCTAGGGCTCCTTCGAGCGCGAGCTTCGCAGGAGCGCTGTAGCCAAGTTCCACCAGGCGCCGCGCGCAGTTAGCCAAATTGTCGGCGTCGGCAGCGAGTGATCGAATCCCCTCCCCTGGCCGTTGTGAGTCCGGGCCGAGGCGGGGGCTGTCGCGCAAGTTGGCGATCGCGATCACGCCGCCTTGGTCGAGCCAAACTCGTCGCGCCACTTCGGATTCAGGACTCGATCCGCTGACCAAAGAATCGCACGTCGCGAGAAGCGCGGGGGCCTGGCCGTCGAGCCGCGTTCCCTTTCTGTGAATCATGGTCAGAAGAATCTTGCCGCCGCCATTGGATGGCGCCGACTCGCGAACCACTTCGACGTCGTTAAATGAAACCGGTGAAGTTGCTGCAAGAGCCGTTGCCTGACTGGTTGATTTGCCATTCCCCGGATCAAATCGCATCCACATGGGAGGACGAGTGTAGGACAACGATTGATAAAGCACCTCGTCTCCTCTGGTGGCCACCATGTCCCCCACCCCCGGCCCCGTGTCCGTGTCGGCTCCATTTTTCGGGTGAGTGAGGTCCTTTTTCGAATAATCAAAAAACGCGATCTCTGCTGTTCCCGGCTGCTCCAAGGCAAGGAAAATTCCGGTCGCCGCAGGAACAAAATCTCGGATTTTTTTGGATTTTTCCGAAACGATGATTTGAGCGTCGGACAAGCTTGTGGCATCCAGCGGGACTCGGAGGATTCTCCCATTGGCGGATTCACCACGTGCCAGAAATAAAAGCACGTGGTCATCGTTGAACTCACTCCCAAGCGGATCGCGCCCAAAGGCCGCCTGCGTGACGCGATCCTCAAACTTGGCGACCTGCTTCCAAGCCCCTTGGGCATCTCGAAAATAATGAGCGCGCTCCCCGTTGAGGCCATTGATGACCGTCACCAATACCTGGCGTCCGTCCGGGCTCGATTGGAATTGCGCGGTGGCGTTTCGAGGAGAATCGATCCCGAGCTCAAAGGAGTCTCGCTCGGCGGGAGAGCCAAGCTTGTGAAAATAGATCCGCAAAGGGAGCGCCGCCCCCGAATCGGAGCGTTCGCTGGAAGCCGAAGATCGGGCGTAGAAGAACCCGGAGGCGTCGCGATTCCAAGCGACTCCGCGCCCTTTCTTGGAGCCTTGCGCATGAGGCACCTCGTCTTGCAGGCGCTGGCCGGTCATCGTCTCGCACAAATGGAGCTTGCTGAACTCAGATCCATCCTCGGAAAGGGCAATGGCCACCTTGCGTCCGTCCAAAGAAGGGACGTACCAGTCGATCCCCACGGCGCCAACGGTACTCCATTGGTTCGGATCGAGAATGACCTTCACCCAGCTTAAATCCGTGGGAGAACCGATCGACACGAGCGCCGGGTGCATGTCCGGCATGCTTGATCGCAGGAGAAACAACTGCCCGCGACGCCATTCCAACGAGGAATAGCGGGAGGAGGGAGCGAGGAGATGCCGCGTGAACCGGTCTTCGGTCGGAGCTCTGGCGGGAAGCGCATCCAACGCGGCTCGAGCGAACTTCGTTTGACCGCCGCTCCAGCGCCGAACGGCGGGGTCAAACCAATTCTCAAGCCAGCGGTAAGGGTCCGACACCTTCGTCCCGTGATAGTCGTCAACCACGGGGGCTTTGGGATTGCCCTGAGCGCTGAGTGGGTGCAGCCAAACGAAGTGGACGATCATTGCCGCCAGCCATCTGATGGAACTGATCTGGATCAGGAATAGCTTCATCGGCTTCGGAAAAACTAGCTCTGCTTCATTTGCCAGCGCCACGGCTGCCGGGCTCCACGAGCGCCAGATGGGCGAACAGTTTTTCCCGCAAGGCGTCCGGAGGGCCAAGTGCCAAAGCGCGGCGTAATTCCAAGGCCGCAGCTTGAAGCTCGCCTTCGGCTCGAAGAATCACGGCAAGCCCGAGGTAAGCTTCGAATAGATTTGGTCTGAGTCGAATGGCTTCTCGAAATGCGCGGATACATTCTGGACGTTCCGACTTCGCACCAAGGCTCAGGCCCAAATTGAACCACGCCTCGCCCAGGTTTGGCTTGGCCTTGATCGCGGCGCGAAAACACGCTTGAGCTTCCTTTGGTCGGCCGCGATACAGCCGAGTCGCGCCTAATTGGAGCTGGGCCTCAATTGAGTCTGGCGCCAATTCCACCGCCTGCGTCAGGATTGATTCGGCTCCCCTGGCATCGCCGAGACGGAGCCGCGCTCGGCCGAGAAAGAACAGGGCACGATCCGACCGCGGATACGACTTGAGGGTCTTCTCGAGCAATTCAGCCGCTTCGCTCACCTGTCCTTTCTTGATCCATTCGTCGGCCGTGTTGATCCATGCTTCTTCGCCCGTCTTCAACCGCTCGACTTCCGAGAGGTATGGATCCAGGGGTGGCTCGTCGTTGGGTAAATCAGCGAGTGCTTTCGCGTTCCGGCCTGCTTCGTTGGTTCGGCCCAATTGTTGGTTAACGTTCAAAAGCAGCCTGTGCGCCGCTTTCCTCGTCGAGGCATCTGCCGCCGCGGCGTTGAGAAAATCGACCGCCACCGACCAATGATCCCTCGCCGCGGCGACCCTGCCCAAGCCAAGCAAGGCAACGGCGGAATTAGGCTCCCGCGCGTAAACATGGCGATACAGGCTCTCCGCTTCATCAAGCCGGCCCAAACCGAGCAAAACCTGAGCCAGCTTGAGCCGCGGAGCGGACTCGCGTTCCGGAGACAACCGCACCGCCCGCTCGAATGCCAAAGCGGCGTCCGAGGGGCTATCCGCAAGCCTCGACACTCCCAAAAGGTACGGCCATCGAAGTTCCCTCGGATCGAGGGCCATGGCTTGCTCGAAGCACCGCCGCGATTCCGCCCAAACCTCGTGCGCGAGAAGCACCTGTCCCATACGACCTCGTTTTTCGGCCGAACGAGGAGCCCCGCGCGCGGCGTCGCGAGTTTCCAGAATCGCTGAAGCGATGGCGGGATCGAATCCACCCGCATTCACTTCAACCACCGGTGGAGGCGGAGGCCGCCAGACCAAAAACACAAGAAAGGCGATAGCGCCCAGGAACATCGCGGCTATCCAATAAAGCCGATTGCGCGGACGAAAACTCGGCGGCGCTGGTGTTTCGATCCTCTGCGGTTTCCCATGCTTACGTTTTGGTCGCGAACTTCCACTCATGGACTTTTGTGCTGGGCACTTGGTTCGACCAATGATCTTCCGGTTCCCTTGCGGAGAGTGATGATGCGAGCGGCGGCCACACCATCGAACTGCTCCTCCGATCCGTTTGGCCAAACGATATGTATAGATTCCGCTCGGGAAGAGGATCCTAAACCGAAATGTATCCGGGGGTCATTGCTGCAGAGGTAGCTATACGCTGGATTCAGCCATGCGGTTTGTCGGCGCCCGCCCGACACAATGCGCACTTCCGCACCATAGGCATCACGTCCCCCCAACGCTGGATCCACTAAACGGAGAGTCAGCCAATGCGCGCGGGGTGCGACATTGCGATAGATCCGCGCTGACGCCGCGATTCGTGTGACGACCAAATCGGTCGCACCGTCGTTGTCCAAATCTCCCGCCGCCAAGCCACGAGAGACGGCCGCCGTCCCGCTGAAGGACAAGTTGCGGGCGGAGATGTCCTCAAACGTTCCGGATCCGTTGTTTGCGAAAACCTGATTGCGCTGTTCGAACCCATTCCAAAACGGATCACGGTTGGCCTTGCCGTTTGGGGCTGGTTCGATGCCGAGCCGTTTAATGCCTCCATTCACGACCACCAAATCCGGGCTGGCATCATTGTTCAGATCCGTCAAGACGGTGCCAAAGCCAGTGCCCCGCCAATTTGATGAGGCGATGCGGGACTGGGCCGTCCGATCCCGGAATTGTCCGCGAGGTTCTTGCCTCCAAAGGGTGTGGGTTTCCGTGTTCAAATGTGTTATCAGTATGTCGAATAGTCCATCGGCATCCACGTCTCCCATGGCGACCCCCATGTTGGCCTCAACGGAGCCCATGCGATTGTAGGCGACGCCGCGGGCGGCTGCCTGCTCAGTGAACGTTCCGTCCCGCTGATTCACAAGCAGCCAGTTCACATGGCCATCATTGGCAATTAAGAGGTCGGGCCATCGGTCGCCGTCGAAATCGGCACACACAATCCCCAAGCCAGGCCCGGCTAAATTGGCGAGACCGGCCCCAACTGTGACGTCGGCGAATCGAATGCCTTTTCCTTCGGCACCCAGATTTCGGAAGAGCCTGGGCACAGTTCCCTTGAAGCCAGAAGGTCCGCAATAGCCGGGCGTGCCCTGCGCCTCCGGACACTTCATCGAGGGCGAATAATCGATGTAATTTACTACCGCCAAGTCCAGCCAACCATCCCTGTCATAGTCGAAAAAGCAAGCCGACATGCCCCAGTGAGGATTCTCCAGGCCCGACTGTGTCGCAGCCTCGGCGAATCGTCCGCCGCCTCGATTATGGAACAGTCGAATTTTTTCATACTCGGTGATCGCGACGTCTGGAAGACCGTCATTATCGACATCCCCGATCGCCACACCCATGCCATGGCCGGCCACATCGAGCCCACTTCCAGCGCTGACGTTGCGGAATTGTCCCTCCACCTCCTGATGAAAGAGCTGGTGCTTCGATTGAGATTCCGGCCCTCCGTTCTGCAACAGCAAGAGGTCCATGCGCCCGTCATTGTCGAAATCGAAAATCGCAGCTCCAGATCCCAGCGACTCTGGCATAAAGTAACGCCCAACTTGGCCGACGTCGTGGCTGAAGCTTAAACCGAACTTGTCCGTGGCGTCTTCGAGCCAGGATTGACTCTGATCGTGGAGAGTGGACGATGGGGCCCCGGGAGTTTGTTGTTGCTCGCGACATCCGACGCCGGCCAACTGGAGAAACAAAAGCAAGACTCCGGTCCACTGAAACGGCGATCCATGGGCGGTTGTCGGGGAGTTCTGGGGGATCGCGATCATATTTGTCCTACTGAGCCAGATGGAGGGGCCCAAGTCAAACTGGAGCGGGTCGGCGATGAGGGATTAGTGACGCGTCGCGTCGAACTCAGGTGTTTGATCCACTCGAGGGACAAAGATTCCTATGATCGCGGGACAAAAAAAAGACACCCGGCCATGGCCGGGTGTCTTTGTGACATTAACGGTTGATCGGAGCTGTCCGATCACCGGCGCAGCCTGAAAAACGCGCCCGCGCCGCTTGAGGGAACTGTGTGAGGAGACGCTCCCGAAACCTGGGTCCACGGACCCGTGACGCTGACCGCCTGCTCCAAAGTGCCGCCGCCTTTCCACGTCAAGGTGAGGTTGTTGCCGCTCAGGACGATTGACGAGAACACCAGCGGTTCAGCCACGACTTTATTGGCCATGTAGGCCACAGCATTCAAGAACAGCTTCGCCCCGTCCGGATCGAGATCAAAGATGCCCGCGCCTTCCGAGGTGATGACTTGTTCCCGGCTGCCGCTGAGGAAGACCAGGCGAGGACCGCCCAACACGTCCTTCGCGGCATCGCCCATGACGGCCCCTGCCGTCCACTCGCCGATCACCAAACCGCCGTTGGCCGCGTCACCCGCGGTTCCCACGGTGGCCAAAATCTTACCACTACCCGCCACCGGATCGGTGTTCACTGAAATGCCGCGCTGAACGCCGCCGGCGTAAGTGACCAGCTTCGCGTACGGGTTGGCCATGACGTTATCAGCTCCGAGGGCGACTCCCGCGAAGATCGGATGAGCAGGGTCGTTGATCTTCAAACTGATCGTTCCAGAAGTGTCAGGAATCGTCGCGCCGGTCGTGAAACCCAAGCGGCTGTTTCTCATGATATAACCGCCCATGACAATGAGAGGTTTGCCAAGGCCGTTCCACGTCGCCGTTTCGTCGGCTTGCTGGTAGTGACCGCTGGCGACAGACCGGCTGATGATAACCAGATCGGCGGAACTGAGTGAACTCACGTTTGCGCTGTCGACGCTCTTGAACCGCGTCACCTGGTAACCATTGGCTTTGAGCAGGTCCGTGTAGCCCACGTCGGGAGCTTTAGTGAAGCCCGCGGCAGCGGCTGCCGTGGTGGGTTTATTATCGTCCTCATGGAAGCTGACCCAAGCAACTTTTTTGGGAGCGACCACCGGCTTGCCGTCGACCGTGCGGAACAACATTTTCGCGCCTTCGGCCGTGATGTTGGCTCCGTTGACGCGGAAGTGGAAATTAGCCCCGCCATGGAGGGCTGGATCAGGGCTGCCGGAGTGATTGTTGCCGTCACTTGTCCAGTCGCCGTTGAAAAACGTGATCTCGATGGGATACACGCCAGCGGCGCCGAAATTCACATCGGCGTCCACAGTCGCATCACCATGGCCGCCGTCATTCGCGATAATATCCATCCCGGCCACTTTGACGCGCGATCCGTCGTCCGAAGTGGTGCCGATGTTGAGCTTGCCCGGCGCCGCGACATTGATAAACCCCGTGAAGCGAAATGCGCCGTCGTCCAGGTTGCCTGGCGTACCTGAGAATGAGGCGCTATCCCCGGCCAGCCAAGCTGGAACGAGGCTCAGATCGTTGCCGGTGTAAGTCAGGAGCTTCGCGGCAAACTTGCCACTCGGAGCCCCAAAGCTGGCTATCTGGGCATCGATGCGATTAGCGGCGACGGTGTTGCCATCAGTCTTGATCGTGTTCACTCCGCGCTGCCAATATTCGCCGTTTAATCCGTCGCCGTCGCCGGTCAGGGCGGTGCCCGCCGCGTTTCTGGCATGCACATAATTCGGAGCCGGCGCGGTGTGGAGATAAGTCCCAACCTGCGCGGGAGTAATGTTGGATCCGTTTACGCGGAAGTGGAAGTTCGCTCCTCCATGAATGGCTGGATCCGTGCTTCCCGAGTGATTGTCTCCGTCGCTGGTCCAATCTCCATTGAAGTAAGTGATCTCGATCGGGTAAACCCCGGCCGCAGCGAAGTTGACATCGGCATCCACGGTGGCATCGCCGTGCCCACCATCGTTGGCGATGATGTCCATGCCAGCGATCTTGACCCGTGACCCATCATCGGAAGTCGTGCCAATATTGAGTTTGCCAGCCGCCTTGATGCTGATGAACCCACTGAAGCGGAAAGCACCATCATCGAGGTTGCCCGGTTTCCCTGAGAACGACGCCGTGTCTCCTGCGAGCCAAGCGGGCACCGGGCTGAGGTCGTTGCCGGTGTAGCTGAGCGCTTTGGCGGCGAACGTGCCGCTGGGAGCGCCAAAACTCGCGATTTGAGTGTCGATACGGTTGGCCGGAACGGTGTTTCCATCAGTTTTGATCGTATTCACACCCCGCTGCCAATATTCGCCGTAAAGCCCATCGCCAACGGCGGTTCTCGGGGCAGCCACGGACATCCGGGCACTCACGTAATTGGGCAAAGGAGCGGTGTAGAAGTAAGTCGCAACCTGCGCTGGAGTAACGTTTGCCCCTTTGATTCGAAGGTGGAAATTCGCCCCGCCATGGAGGGCTGGATCCGTGCTGCCGGAGTGATTGTCCCCGTCGCTGGTCCAATCTCCATTGAAGAACGTGATTTCGATGGGATAAATCCCCGCGGCAGTGAAGCTGACGTCTTTGTCGACAGTCGCGTCCCCATGGCCGCCGTCGTTATCAATGATGTCAATTCCCGCGATTTTGATGCGGGATCCGTCATCGGATGTGGTGCCGATGTTCAACGTTCCAGGTGCGGTGATATTGATGAAACCAGTGAATCGGAAAGCTCCGTCGTCCAAGTTGCCAGGAATGCCCGAGTAGGAAGCACTGTCACCTCCCAGCCAGCCAGGAACGGCGGTCAAATCGTTTCCAGTGTAACTGAGAATCTTGGCCAGAAACGTACCGCGAGGAGCGCCGAAGGTGGCGATCTGAGCATCGATGCGGTTCGCTGGGACTGTGTTGCCATCAGTCTTGATGGTGTTTACACCGCGCTTCCAATACTCCCCAAAAAGTCCGTCCCCAGGAGTCGTTCGCGCCGCCGCAACCGAGAGATTGGGCGCCACCGGAATGCCGGGAGGAATGGGGCTGGGACCGGTTCCAACGCGGTAGGCGCTCAGCCCCCCGTTAGCCGTGTCATTCAGCAGCACCTTGGTGCCATCCGCCTTTACCGTGAACCACTCCAACACAGTCAATCCAGAGGCTTGCCGCCAAACGGTGCGCAATCCGTAGACACCCGCGTCTTGGACGACGAATCGAAAAAGCGAGTCAGTCGCACCGCGGTCGCCCTCGAATTCACCCAGCAATGTGCCGTCCGTGGGTTTGCCAATGTTGCCGCCTTGAGATCTGAAACCATCCCGGCTGTTCACACCCATAGTGATTAGACCGGCTGGGAGATCGACGTAGGTAGTGACCTCGGCGACGATTCCAAAGTCCCCGGCGGTAACTCCGGGGATCCCCGGGATTTGATCGTCCGGTTGGAAATTCCCGTTCGCATCCCCGGCAAAGAGGCTGACGTTGATGACCGTCGGGATCTCATATTTGATCACCGCACCGTCTTTAGTGCCAGCGGCTATAGCGATGCCCGCTGCGGCCGGGTCGGCATTATTGGGAACGACCGCTCCGCTGCCATCCAGCAGTTTTCCAGTGAGCGCCAGTTCCGCTTCAGCGAGGGTTGTCGTGGGAGTGATCTCGTTTTGGAACATGCGCCAGATGAAACCTGGCTTGGTCTTGTCGACCGTCGCCGCCTGCTGGGCTTTCGCAAACACTGGGACATTAGCGGCCCGGAAAGTTCCAGAATCGGTGACCACGTTGCCCTGAGCATCTCGAACCTCGATCGCATACGTATGATTACCCGCCGCGAATTGAGTCGTTCGAGAATAGGTAAAGTCGGTGGCATCCACCACTTTCGCGCCAGCGGTCAAGGTGACGGCCTGGCCATCAATGGTCAGCTTGGCGCTGGCGGGGTTAAGAATCGATGTTCCTTTGTCGTTAACACGAAATGTGAACGTCAAAATGGACGGATTGATCGATGACAAGAACAAGCGATCCGAACCGGACACGGTTGAACCCAAGGTGACGAGCGCGGTCTGGGAGGGAGTCTTGCCAAACACGATGGAGTGAGCGCCCAAACCGCCCCAACCTTTTTGGCCGGGGGTCAATTCGTCGCCATCATTGATCGCCATTCCCAGCCCAAACTGAGTTCCAATAGTCAGTGGCGCGGCCAACCCGAGAGATTCGACCGGCAGTTTGATTTCGTATGTGGTCTTTTTGTTGGCTCCGTCGCGGCTGATCACCGCTTCCGTCCCGCCGGGACCAGCCTCGTGCTGCACGATGACGTCTCCGATGCCGTTTTCGATGCCGCCCAAGGCATAATTGTAGAGAGCCACTTGCGCGGTTCGGTCGGCGCTCGCGATCATGAGTTGGACCGAATCGCCGTTCCAGGCGCTGTTCGCGGCATTCTCGTGGAAGTCATCCGTCACGACGAACCCGAAGTAAACGTTTTCGGCATCATAAACGATTTGGACCGCTGAGGTTTGATCGCTCGGGCCGGTCCAAGTGCCCCCGTTGTATTCTTCAAACAAAACATATTTTGGGTTGGCGTTGGTGCCCGAGTATTTCGGGGTGGCGAATTTAGGATCCGAAAGCACAGGGGCCCCCGTCCATTCCTTCAGGCTTCCATCCAACGTGATGGCCGCGGTGGTGCGGAGTGCCGTGTAAAATTCTTTGCCCGGTTCAATGTCATTGCCCTTGGCTAGAGTAATCAACGCGGTTTCCGCGGGAGTCTTGCCAAAAACAATCGAATGAGCCCCAAGTCCACCCCAGCCTTTTTGGCCAGGAGTGAGTTCATCACCGTCATTGATGGCCATCCCCAGACCGAATTGAGGTCCGCCCCTGAGTGACTCTAGTCCCAAGGCTTCCTTGGGCAGCTTGATTTCGTAGGTGGTGCGCTTTGTCGTCCCGTTTCGGGTGATCACAGCTTCGGTGCCCCCCGGACCAGCCTCGTGCTGCACGATGACTTCCCCGGTCGCGGCCTCGACGCCCCCCAGGGCGTAGTTGTAAAGAGCCACCTGGGATTTGCGGTCGGCGCTGGCGATCATCAGTTGGACAGAGTCGCCGTTCCACGCGCTATTGGCGGCGTTCTCGTGGTAATCATCCGTCACCACAAATCCGAAATAGACGTTGTCCGCGTCGTACACAATTTGGACCGCGGACGTGTGATCGTCCGGACCGGTCCATGTCCCGCCGTTATATTCCTCAAAGAGCACATACTTGGGGGCGGCGTTCGTCCCGGAGTACTTGGGAACCGCAAACTTCGGATCCGCAAGGACGGGAACTCCAGACCACTCGCCCAAGTTTCCATCGAGAACGATCGGGTTTGGAGCGAAAACTACTTTGTAGAATTCCTTTCCTGGCTCAATGTCGTTTGCTGACGCTTTGAGACCGAACAGACAGACGCCGAGCGCAAGCAGCGTCTTCATTGATGTGCTATTCATGATATGGGTTGGATATTAACATCTTTGACTGAGGGCAGTCGGATGCGAAGAAGCTTTATTTGTCAAATGCAGGAACGAAAGCCAAGCTTTTTATAAAAAGTTTTTATAAAAAGTCCCCGAAGTTCGACTCGAAGGGCTCTGTTGACACTAGAGCCATCTGGCATCCTGACTCGCCTTTTCGAGTTCAGAAAGGGCGGGGCTCGGCATGGTCAGGAATTAACTTGTCGATTCAAGACACCCGCACCACAATTTCGGAGGATGAAGAGCCCGGTGGTTTTCATAGTTTGCAAGGGCCTGCTCGTTATCGGCTTGAACGCCGCCATCATTCGGTCGGAAAACGGGTATCACGTTTTTCCTGGAGATGACATCCAGGAGGCCATCCAGCAAGCCGCGGCGGACCCTACGAACAAAGTCATTCGCGTCCACGCGGGTGTGTACCGTCCCAGCAGCCGGCGTCAGGCCCTCATTTGGTTCAACAAATCCCACGATGGCGTCCGGCTCCAGGCCGAAGGATCGGTCACATTAACCGCTGCCAACCCGGAGTTGGCATTCCCTTCTGAGCCCAGCTTTCCCGCAGTGGTGAATCATGTGGTGTATTTCGGCGATGGCATCAGCTCAAACACTGTATTGAAGGGCTTTCGCATCACTGGGGCGAACAATTTCGTGACCAAAGAGCGCACCAGGGAAATGGAGCCCAATCGGACAATCCCGAAGAACCACTTTTTCTATTCTGACGGCGGCGCGATCAAGATTTTCGGCCGATCCTATCCCACGATTCAACGAGTTGAAATCGCGGACAATTTTTCAAGCCCCTGCGGTGGAGGCATTTCGGTGCAACACCAGGGATTCAATCAGGATTCGGTCACCATCCAAGACTGCGTTTTCATCAATAACCGCGCCCAAGGGACTGGGGCGGCGGTGGATCTCCTGGCTGGAAGCTCCGCGCACATCACGAATTGTTTGTTCGTGGGGAACGTTTCCAATACCGGGGAAGATCCCGTGGCCAAGGCTTCCGGTGAACGTCCGTTCGTAAACAACGGGGTGTTGACCATCTTTTGGAACTCCAAGGCGGAGCTGCGGCATTGCACTTTCACGGGAAATCGCAACGGCGTCGACGACATGGGTGGAGCGAGCGTCTACACTCACTGCATTTTTGCGGACAACCAGCTTGACACCGGACTCAAGGGATATGCCCGTTACGAATTAGCGGTCAACGCCGGAGCTCGGGTGACAAATTGTTTCATCAATGGCACGCTCCATGATGTGCGCAAGGAAGTATCCAGAACCAACAACCTGTTCAACGCGCCGCCACCGCTCTTTGACAAGTCCTTGATCCCCACAGCCAAGGAATACCACGACGCTGGCTACCGCATTCCATCGCCTTAGGGCCAACTACCATTCGGCAACCCCATTGAACCGGTGTCGGTCAACCTTAAAACGGCAGTTGAACCTCGTGGAGATTTGCAAAAGCCTGGATGAGAAAGGCTATGACGAAGAGGGAGGCATATCCCTTGCGGATCTGGTGAGTGATTCGGAGAAATTTTATCGCCAGGATCTTGCAAAGATTCAAATGGGGCAGCCGCCGTTTTAAGGGTCACCCCTCTTCCTTGATCGTCAGCAACGAGTTGACACGAGTTTCCCCCGTGAAGGTTTGGCGTTTTCCCGAAGGCCAAAGGACTTCAATTCGATCGACTTTTGAGAAGCCGTCCAAGCCGAAATACAACGGTAATGAGCTTTGGGACAGATGCCCGCTCTTTCCATCGTTGTAACGCGTGAGGATCTTGCTCCCGGCATGAACCAGCACGAGGGCGCCGAGAGCGTCTCGATTTGAGCCTCCCGCGGCGTTCGGTCTTCCGATGAGCTTCAGCATCAGCCACCGAACAGGTTTCTTCTGGGCCAGGTTGCTGATAAGCACTTGGGGATGACCATTCCATTCATTCGTGACCAAGTCCAAGTCCCCGTCGTCGTCGAGATCGAAAGCAACCGAGGACCGCGAACTGGCCGAACCCGTCACACTCAACACTCCCGACTTGCCTCTGCACAGGGCGTGTTTCCGATCCACCCCAGAGCAATCCAAAGTGAAGAATTCCATTTGAATGCGGTTGTTCTTGCGGGGTTCCAGGCCGAGCACGTATTCGCTATCCACGAACCGCTCGCCCGCTTCGTTCAACAACATCGAGTTGATGGCATAACGGAGAGGATAGCCCATGCCTGCGGCAACGAACACGTCCTCGTAGCCGTCGGCATTGAAATCGGCAACGCTGACGCCCCACGGCCAGTAGGTTTCCGCGCCTATGCGCGATGACATTTCGATAAATTTGCCCCCGCCTTGGTTTTGGTAAAACGCATTGCCGAAGATATTATTGGAGGCGCTTTGGAGAGCGGCAGGCGACCACTCCGCCGAGCACCAAGCATCGCTTTTCTGCTTCTCGAACTGCGGGCTGTAGTCCTTGTCGCCCGCCTTGATCTGGACCACCGTCATGTCGGAGTGCATGTCCGTCAAATAAAGGTCCATCAACCCATCCAAATTGTGGTCGAAAAACTTGAGACCCATCGTGCCCCAAGGAGTCTTGGGAAAGTAAGCCGCGGTCTTTTCCCTGAATTTTCCGCCTCCTTCATTCTCGTAAAACAGGTCGTTGCCAGACATGCTGGGCACGTAAAGATCCGGATAACCGTCCCCGTTCAAATCGCAGAAGGTCGCATCCCCTGACCAACCGCGATGTTCCAGGCCCAGCTTGCTCGACACATTCTGAAACTTTCCGCCTCCCAAGTTTTGATAGAGGCTGCTTTGCTCGCTCCGCGCCGTGAATTGCCATCCCTGAAAAGCGTCCGAACGTCCCAAATAAAAGCCCCCCCGGCCCTTTTCGTTTCTCGTGTAGACCCCCACATTACACACGAACACATCCAGCAACCCGTCCCGGTTGAAGTCAAAAAAAACCGCTCCTGACGAATGCGCCGGACGACCTTCGTTTATCCCTGATGCGGCGGTGACATCTCGAAACACGCCTCGGCCCATGTTTTTGAACAAAGAATTGCCCATTCTCACCGTGGTGACGAGCAGATCCGGTAAACCGTCATTGTCGATGTCCGCGAACGAGGCTCCGACACAGATCTTGTCCGCCATTCCCACCCCCGCAGCCGCCGTCACATCCTCGAACTTGCCGCCGCCGAGGTTCCGCCAAAGTTGATTCCCCCCGAGTTGATTCACAAAAAATAAATCCAAACGCCCGTCGCCATCCACATCGGCGGCCGCCAAACCAGAGCCATGATCATAGTGCACCGCCTTGTAGTCCTTCGAAGCGTCATCGACAGGGCGCAAAACGAAGTTGATGCCACTCTCTTCCTGCCGGTCGGTAAACTGAAAGCCGTGGAACGTGGCCCAAGTTTTGGCGGACTGAATCTGTTTCTCCCTGTTAGCCGTCAACCAGCGGATGGAATTCTCCTGTTGGCCAGAAGGGTCGATCACTTCCTTGGCATCCGTGCCGTCCGCCCCTCGAACCAGTGGCAGCCATCGCAAGTGCCACAAAAGCGCCAGAAACAGCCCGGCCACCAACCATCGGCTAAGAGCTTTTCCAGTCGCCATCGCAAAGTGATTCATGGGTTAGTTGGAGGTTTGAGGGGATTCATCTGAGACACGGGGGCCGGCTCGGGCCGTTTATGGCCCAGGGCGATGCGGAACCCCACGAAATGAATGCCATTGGAGGGGGACATCATGAACCGGTTGGCCGACCGCGCGTATTCGATATCTTGGTTCCAGCCTCCGCCTCGAAATAGTTTGAACTTGCTGGTCGCTGGCCCCGTTGGATCCGTGAGCGGTGCGGCGGGATAAGCTTCAAACCAATCCTGGCACCATTCCCAAACGTTCCCATGCATGTCGTGAAGGCCCCAGGGATTCGGTTGCTTTTGACCCACAGGATGCGTCGTGGCGTCGCTGTTCTCCGCTGTCCAAGCGAATTGATCCGCGGTTTTGACGTCGTCACCAAAGCTAAACAAATTGGTCGTTCCCGCCCGGCACGCATATTCCCATTCGGCTTCGGAAGGCAGCCGGTATTCGTAATCCGGAGGCAAACGCCCCGCGGCGCGCTCCCTCTGGGTGATGGCCGAGCAATAGGCCGTGGCTTCGAAAAAAGTGATTTTTTCCACTGGCCGGTTCGAGTCCCCGGTAAAATGGCTGGGGTTTCGACCCACCAAGGCCCCGAATTCAGACTGTGTCACCTCATACTTCCCAATCCAAAAATCGCGCGTGATGGCCACCGGATATTTGAGGCGCATGAAAGTGCCGGCCTTGATGGAAACCATGTTGGTTCCGGGAACAAGCGCCTGTTTCGCCGAAGGTGGCGGAGTGCCGGACGAGCCGCTTCCGGGGCCGGGAGCTTTGGTGTCGCAACCTGATTGACCAAGCGCGAGAAAGAGCGCCGCCATCATCGCCCGCCCCGGGGATGGCCTCGCCGCCTTGCATCTCCCAGAGACGGCTTTTTTCGCCAGGGCACGAGCCCCAGCTTCCAGTCGCCCTCTCGCCGTATCCCGTGAAAAGTTCTTCATTCTTGATTCGTTATCTCAATGGTCCGTTGCTGGTTCGGCACCGCCACAACTTGCTCCGTGCCTCCGGGCCATCGCACCCAAACAGCCGCAGGAGGTTCGATGAGGCCGAGCACTTGCGCCGCCGCGTCCTGGGACCAGTAACCGGACCCCGCTTGAACCGTTCGGCAGGGGCCCATGCGTTTGTTAGCGTAGACGGCTCGCATTTGGGAGCCCACGCCATCCGGATTCGCGGGCGCGCCTCTCAGAACCACCCGCAACCCCTGTCTCGCCCCCCGGTTCAAGTACAACTTCGTGGCCGAGCTATTCTGTGAAACCACCAGATCGATCTTGCCATCATGATTGAAGTCGGCCAGGGCCGCCCCGCGCTGTTCCCCAAGGATCTTGACGCCGCTCACGCTGGCGTCCAGCCCCGTGAAAGTCCCGTCCCCCTTTCCAAGCAGCCAAAGCCCGCGGCCGCTGTCGTCGCGGGAAATATCGGACGCCGTTCCAAAAAAATTCTGGCTCAGGAAGAGATCCTCGACCCCGTCCCCGTCCGCATCGCCAACGTTGATGGCGAAAACGGGGGCGAGTTGGGCCAGGCTTGGCAGCGGAACAGCTTCGAACCGCGCGCCTCGGTTAAGGAACACCATGGAAGACAGTTCGGCCGCCTCGACAAAAGAAACGCTCTCGAGCCGCTTTCCCAGCCAATCGGCGATCGTGGCCTTGGAGAAGGCGAGGTGCGTGGGAAACAGCTCTGAAAGTCCCGGAAAACCCCGCGACAGCCAGGTGCGATCATGCACCGGAAACCAATTTGTCCCCGACTGCCATGATTCAATCATTTGGACCACGCCAGAGTGGTCCCAGTCGCCATGATACAATCTGAAAACCGTGGGTTGAAGCAGTTCGTAAACGGTGTTCCGTCCCCAATTGCCGCATGCCAGATCCATTCTTCCATCTCCATCAAAGTCCCCCGCGGTGACGCTGGTCCACCACCCGGTCAACGAGGCGCACCCCCATCGGGCGGTTCTTTCCTCGAAGAGCCCTCCTTCGTTTTGGAAAACCCGAACGGGCCCCCACTCCATGGCCAAGGCGAGATCCGAGTCACCGTCTCCATCCAAATCCAGGAAGGTCGCTCCACTGACCATGCCAATTGATTTAAAAGGATCGCCGGCCGAGGATTGCCGCGCTAGTTTCCCACTTTGATTGATCCAAATGGAGGACGAAACGGGCTCGGGATAGCGCCCTGGACTGGATCGGCCTCCCACAAAAACATCCAAATCTCCGTCCCCGTCGATGTCGGCGGCAGCAAGAGGTCCGAGGCTCGCGCTTCCTGCGGGCCACCGCTCCGGAGCATGGAGGCTGAAGATCGAATGGGCATGGATCTCAGATTGCTGTTCTGAAGCTAGTTCATAATTCGAATTTGCCACGAGGAGCATTCGATTTCCCCGGCCATCGGCCCAGCCCAGCACCGCGCCTTGATCTCCCACCGCGGCAGGCATTCCCTCGAGTTTCTTGAAATGACTCCCGTGTTCGTTTTTGTAAACCGCAAGGTTGCCACCACGGCCAGCGCCTACCATCAAATCCTCCCATCCATCCTGATCCAGATCGTGCCATCCAATGCCGGGCCCGAGCCGGCTCAAGCGCCGGGGGAGCGTTGGTTGTCGCGCCCAATCGTCATAGACCGACTCCGCATGCTCGTGCCGAATCAGCGTCGAAACATCCGAGAACAACGGGGGCAAGGCCTTGGCACCCACTCTTTCTCCGTGCGCCGCTTGATGGAGCTCTTGAGCTGACGCATGAACTCGCGAGGCTTCATGCGATTGGCTGATTTCGTATGTTCGGTTCGGCAAGATGCCATCCACGCTACTCCGGGAGCCGTCACGCCAGCGGATCTCGGCGCGCAAGGGCTGTTGGGCGCCCAAATCCGCGGCGAACACGCGCAGGGCCTGGTCGCCGGATAGATAACGACCGCCACTGATCATCTCCTGCGCTTGGCGGATCGAGCCGCCGACGATTTCGATTCTCGCGCCGATCCCCTGAGTGTTGCCCCCCAGCCCCTTCAAGCGCACCGCGATCCGCGGGGCCGCCGCCTCATTCCGATAAAGACTGGCGGCGGCGTTGAGGTTATTCACCACCAAGTCCAAATCTCCATCGGCGTCCAAATCCGCCTGCGCCAGGCCGAAGGAAACCCCCAAAAGCTCAAATCCCCACTCGGCGCCCATCGGTTCGAAAGTGCCATTTCGCCGATTGCGAAACGCGGCGTTTCTCGTTGGCCATCGGGGATGAAACTGCATCGACCTCTTTAATTGAGCCTCGGTGTGCCGCCGCCGCGGATCCTTGATGACGTTGTGGCTGTCTTGGTCCATCACATCGAATTCAAACCCATTGGTGACAAGAAAATCTTCATACCCATCAAGATCGACATCCAGGAAAATCGCGGCCCAAGTCCAGTCCGTGGCCGCTACCCCAGCCATAAATGCCGTTTCCACAAAGGATCCATCAGGGCGTCCCAAAAAGAGAGTGTTTCGGTTGTACTGAGGCCGGGAGTCCATCAATTCGATTTCGATCGGGTTGGGGCGGTCCCGCACCAACTGCGTCATTCTTTTGGAGTGGTCCCGAGCCAGCATGTCCACCACGACGATGTCGTCGTGCCCATCCCTGTCCAAATCCGCCACATCGACCCCCATGGATGACCGGCTTGTGTGTCGAAACATTCCCGGGTCGCTCGCACGAAAAGTGCCTTGCCCGGAGTTGATCCAAATCCGATCCGGCGAGGTGTTGTCATTGCAGACATAGAGATCGGGGATGCCGTCTCTATTCAGATCGCGAAACATCACCGCCAGTCCCCAGTCCCGGTATGGTGGGATCGGCTTGCCTTGATGATCCGAGTAAACACCCGGCTCGAACTGGATCGCTTTGAAACGGCCTTTTCCATCGTTCCGATAGAGCCCATGCACCTCGGGCAGCTCCCTGACTTTCCCATCCGGAAACGCCTCGAATCGATCCTTCCACCTCGCCAGCCGAGCCGATTCCCCATTCACTCGCGTCACCTCCCACTGGTCCCCCCGCCTCGCCAGCGCGAAACGAGTGGTTGGATCCGCCAAAAGCATCGCGTCGATGAAATGCGTGCAATACAAATCGAGATCCCCGTCGCCATCCATGTCGGCCAAGGCCATGGAAGTCGCCGACGCCGTGCGCGACAGCCCAGACTCCACAGCTTCCGTCCATCGCCCCTTGCCATCGTTCAGAAACAGCCTGGTCCCCGCCGAGATGCCGTTCACCAGCAAATCCAAATCCCCGTCGCCGTCGACATCCGCGAACACGGCTCCAGTGGAAAATTGCCCGGCGCAGGAGGCCTCACCCAGCGCCATCGGCTCAAACCTCCAATCGCCGAGGTTGCGATAGAGTTCATTGGGCCCTTGCAAATTGCAGAAATGGATGTCGGGCCTGTCGTCGCCATCAACATCCCCGATCGCGACTCCCGAGCCGTTGTGGGCCACGGCGTTGGTCAAAAAGGCGTCTTCACCGAGAATATTGGTGAAAGAGATTCCAGTTTGGGAACTCAACATGGGAACGAAGCCCGGTTTCCCGCCCTGACTGGGCTGCGCCAATCTGGATCGGAACCCCGGACCCGCCACCCAAGAGGAGTTGCCGCAAGCCTGATAGCACCCGAGAAGTATGAACGCGAAGGCCGTGAGTGCCCGGCCGGCTAGGATCATCGGGTCAGAAGAACAAATTGAGCGGCCTTGTCAATCCTGGGCGCGTTCGAAGTCCATTCGGAGCCCTGATGCCGGTTCGGAGATTCGGTCCTGTCCTGGCACCGTCTATGACGGGGCACACACACCTCAACATCCCGCCCATACATCCACGCCGAGTCCCTTCAGCTCGTCTTCCCTGAGCCTGGGAAGCGGCCCCCGAATCAGAGCGGTTTGAGACGTATGTGACGGAACGCCACGGGATCGTTGTGGCCGGCGAACCCAAAATGGCCCTTTGTCCGATCTTTGCCAGGATGCTCCGAGTTGTTCATGAATGAGGTGATCTTCGACAGGTCGGTGTCGAGGATCAAAAAACCGTTCAGCTCCACTTTGATCTTCGAACCTTGAACAGAGACCTCCTGGAAATTCCATTCGCCGATGGGGCGGTGAAAGCCCCGGGCGGCCGGAGCCATGGCATAAGCGGAACCATGTGCCTGGCGTGGGTCGATCTTCTCACCGGTTGCCTTCTCGTAGTGGTCGTCCAGCACCTGCAATTCGCACATGCCCACCGACGCGGCGCCCCCCTGGCCGGGGTAGCGGATCGCCAAGCCGTTGTTGCCACCAGGCGGAAACTTGATTTCCAAGCGCACAAGGAAATCGCCAAATTCGGCTTTCGTAAAAATCGTGCCCCCTCGCTTGGGCTTGCAGCGGATAGCGCCGTCCTGAATCTCGTAGTCCTCGAGAGGGCCTTCCCAACCGGCGAAGTCGCGGCCGTTGAAAACACTCACAAAACCTGACTCGCCCTTCGATGCGAGAATCTTGTTCGCCTCCTCCCCTCCAATCTCCCGCAGAAAAATATTCCGCCAGCGGATCTCGCCGCCATGGGTTTGTAATTCAATGGGTCCCTTGGCTGGAATGGGGATCTTCCGATCGTAGTAATTTTCCAGAATCGCATGATCGACGACGAGTTTGTCGTTCAACCAGATGCTGGTGCGCGAGCCCACCATGAGGATGCGAAATTTGTTCCATTCGCCGAAAGGCTTGTCGGCCAGTACCAAGGGATCTTTTCCAGGTGCCCCAGGGCTGTTGTTCCACAGGCCGCCACTGCCTTTTTGGACGCCATTCTTGACTTCAAACTCGCGTGGGTTGGTATGATCCCAAATCTGAACTTGCGGAACGCCGCGCAAGTAGATGCCGGAATCCGCCAATGGCACTGTCTTATATTCCAATAACAGCTCGAAATCTCCGTAATCCGCCACGGTGGTCGCATACTTCCCATGCCCGTCGTTCACGAGTTCGTCCCCCTCCACTGTCCAATGAGCTCTCATGTCGGCGGTCCATTTGGCGTCTTGCTCGGCTCGCTGGCTCTCGGAGAGCGCCAAGTATTTGCGATGATCAAACGTGTCGCCCCCACGCCAGCCAGTCAGATCTTTTCCATTGAACAGGGCGGAGAACCCGGGGGGTGGGGACGCGGCATGGGAGAGGACGGTGGCGGTGGCGAGTGCGGCGGCGCACAAGAGGGATCGGCGAAAAAAAGCTGGTTGCATAGGAAACGGATGTCCTATAGCACGGCCCCGCCCTGAGTTAAACTATTTTGTTGAGGAGAACAGCTTGGCCGTCCTCCCTGCAACCATCAACAACTCACTTCTTGCGCTTGAAAGTGAAGGTGCCGAAGGGCACGAGCTGTCCGTTGACAGATGCGGGGAAACCTGTGATCTGACGGATTCGTTCCCGCGGCTGCGTGTCGGAATCAAGCGAGGCATAACTGCGCCCGCTATCCGTTCCCGCATCGTATAGGTTGAGAACGACCGTCTTGGTTTCCACCCAAGCGCCATTCTCCCGCAAACTGATCCCATGCACCCCCGTGAACCAGTCAGGGCTCGGAGCGATCATGGTCACCAGCGTTACCAACGGGAAATCCCGATGCATGGTGAATGATGTGAACACCGTGCCATTGCCGGGAATGGAGCCGGGGCGAGTGAACACATTGAAAGCCGTCCCAAGCCCAATGGCGGCGTTAATTTCATTGCGAAGGTTCACAATGCTCCCCACCTCAGCCATGTCTTCGATGCCGCGCGACGCCAAACCGCCTCCCTCCCAAAAAACGGCCGAGGCCCGGTGCGTCCCTCCTACCAGTGGAGACCAATGCGCCCCAATCGGGTATTCCTGAGGATGAGTCGCGGATGTCCATTCGCTTTTGAACGCCACCTCGTACTCCGCGGTGTCGAGCGAGTTGGTCGCCGTCCCTGGAGGCGTATTCGTCGAACTCCCTCCCGGAGTCGAAGGGTTTGAATTCGTGGGCGCCGCGGAATCCGCCAATCGAACTCGATAAAACCCGGTCGAATCAATCAACGCCGATTGGAAGACTCGATTTGAAGTCGCCTCCCCAACGTTGACCCAGGAATCATCGCCCAGCCTAGACTTCCGTTGCACCTGGAATGGAGCCGTCCCTCCCGACCAGGACAACAGCGCATGGGTGGCCGTCAAGGAGATGCTGTCGAGGCGAAGCTCGTTCGACCCAAGGATGTATTCCACCACGAGTTGGGGCGCTCTCGTGGGATCTTCCCGGGAGGCGATTCGTCGCGCCGACTCCCGGACGTTCTCGTCGTTGACCGCCAGCACCCATCCTAAGTTCCCACCCGGATCAGCAAGCCATGACTGCACGTCGGCGGCGAGTTCGCGGCTCGATGGGATCGTCACCGAGCCCAGGCCTCCAAAAGAGGCCGACGCGCTGGGAGTCGAGGCGAAATCAGATCCAAAGCTTCCCCCTCCCTCCGACCAAGGCATGCCCGGAGACATGGTTAAAGCCCATGTCGTTTCCCCGGTGTTTGCCGGTTCCCCGATCAAGCTTTTTCCCACTCCCTCGACCCACATACGGCGCACTCGGTTCAATTGCAAGACACCCGAGGCGCCCCCGCTGGACGGCTGCCGAATGATTTGAAGCTTCAACTGCGCTGAGACGATGGTGGCGTTTGTTGGGATTTTTCCCGCCAAGTCGAACTTGAGCAAGGCTCGCGTCTTCTCACCGGTCGAGACCGTCCCGGCCGATAAATCCGCATTGGCACCCAGGTTGTTCCCGGGAAACTTCTCGTGCAGCGTCGTGTCCGCCGAGGGCGTCAGAACAACCGTCTCCGATCGCGCCTGAAGGACCGAGGCGAGGACAAGGAGAATCAGAGCAAAGGACCATGTGGAAGGGGGAATTCGATTCATCGGTGGCGCCGTGTGCAAAGCTTTAGTTGGCACAGTGGGCACCTTATCAGACCTACCGACGGTGGAAAGGATTCTCAGCGGCCGGTCCCTCCCGCACCCGCCACGTCGATCACCGTCCACCACACAAATTCCAGAAATTTTCTCAACCCCGCCACGGACGTGCGTTCGTCATTGCCATGCACTCGGGCGCTGTCCTCTTCGGTCGACACGTTGCCGATTCCATACACCTGCACCCCTTTGGCGCGCAACTGCGCGGAATCTGTGGCCCCGGTCAGCATAACCGGCAGCGTGGCGGCCTCTGGAAACATTCGTTGCTGAACCCGTTCCAAAGCTCGGAACAACTCCGTGTCCAATCTGGACGGCGGAGATGGCTTGCGTCCGCCTGTCTCGGCCATGGCCACTTCCACGGCGGGATCGTCGATCAATCGGCGCAACACCTGGGCAAAGGCTTCCTGATCCTCATCCGGCAACCAGCGGACGTCGAGCGTGGCCGTGGCATCGCCCGGGATCACGTTGTTTCTGAATCCGGCCTTGAAAACGGTTGGGGAGATGGAGGTCCGAAGCATGGAATTATAACCGATGTTCGTGACCCGGAGCTTCTCTTGCACCATCAACCCGAGGGCGGGATCCTCCAAATGTTGAAAGAGGAACGCCTCCTCCGGCGGAGAAATTGCCGCCAATCGCTTGAAAAACGCGCGGGTCGTCTCATTGAGGCGCATTGGCGGCTGCCACTGGCCAACTCGCGCAACCGCGGCCGCCAGGCGGACGATCGGGTTGTCCAATCGAGGCTTCGAGCCGTGACCGCTGACTCCCCGCGCCGTCAAAAAAACCGGTCGAGGCACTTTTTCAGTCGTGGCCACCCCCACGTATTGAACCTTGCCCTCCTTTTCATAAATGCGCCCGCCTTCGTTGAGAGCGAATTCGGACTCGATTTTCTCCCAATGTTTGCCGGCCATAAAATCAATCCCCACGTAGGTGCTGCTCTCCTCACCCGCTTCAGCTAGGAATATGACGTCCCGATCCAGCGGCACCTTGAGCCGGTGAAGGAGCAACAAAACTTCCAGACACACGGCGCCCATGCCTTTGTCGTCGCTGGCTCCTCGCCCATAGACGTAACCGTCCTTTATCACGCCCGCGAATGGGTCCACCGTCCACTTCTCCCGCTCAACGCCCACGACGTCGAGATGGGCCATCAGCAGCAATGGTTTCTTCCTCCCGCTGCCCTTGAGCCTCGCCACCAAATTCCCACGACCGGCTTCCAAGGCCAGAATCTCGGATGGAATCCCTTCGGCATCGAGAAATCGCTTCAAGTACTCGGCGCCTCTCGATTCGTTTCCGGGAGGGTTCACCGTGTCGACCCGAATGAAGCCGGTCAATATCTTGAGTGTCTCCTCGTGCGCGGAATCAAAATCAGGCGTGGCCGGGGCGGCGGCGGCATTCCAAAGCGCGGACAAGAGGACCATCATGAACCACGCGAATCGGGGGCGGACTGGACTCATCCGAGTCGTGTAGGGGATAGCGTGCCGGATGTAAAATCAAAACAATGGCGGGGCAATCTTGACCTCGAAGACGATTCGTGTAGGACTATCCGAACTCAATCATTCCACGCCGCCATGCCATTCTTCGCCCAAGCTTCCGCTGCTTCCTCCATTTACTGGCCCTTTGTCGTCCTCATCGTTTGCCTCATCTCGATCATCATCCTCATCACCAAGCTTCGCGTGCACGCATTCTTCGCGCTGGTGATGGCGGCGATGCTCGCCGGATTGCTGACGAACGTGAACGGTCTCAGCGATGAAAAATTGCGCAAAGCTTGGGACGCTCCCGCCAAAAGCCAATGGGTGCAAGCCGTGGAGCTGACCGCCACCGAACTGGGGAATACCGCCGGCAAGATCGGCATCGTCATCGCGCTCGCTTCCGTGATTGGCCTCTGCCTCATGGCCAGCGGCGCGGCCGACAAGGTGGTGCGGCGATTCATCAGCCTGTTCGGAGAGAAACGCGCGGGAGCGGCCATTCTGGTGAGCGGCTATGTCCTTTCCATACCGATTTTTTTCGACACTTTCTTCATGCTGCTCCTGCCGCTGGCGGTCGCGATGCATCTGCGCACCGGGAAGGATTACATGCTGTACATCATGGCCATCTGCTGCGGCGGCGTGGTGACCCATTCGCTGGTCGCCCCCCACCCCGGACCGCTCGCCATGGCCGAGTATCTCAAACTCGACTTGGGCCTCACAATCGTGGTGGGACTCGTGGCAGGAATCGTGCCCGTCTGCTGCTCGTGGATGACCGTCAAATGGCTTGGCCGGAGCCTTTCCATCCCGCTGCGCGAAACCCCCGGTTTGTCGATCGCCTCCCTCCGCGCCAGCGCCGAGCGGCCCGAGTCCGAACTCCCCTCCTTCACTTGGTCCATCCTCCCCGTGCTGCTCCCCATCGCGCTCATCTCGATCTCGTCCATCTTCATCGCCATCCAGGGCAAGGGATTTGAAACAAGCAACATCTCAAACGCGTCGAGCCTTTTGTCGAAACTCAAGACGCCGTCCGACCCCGTCTCCCAGGATTTGGTCGCGAACTTCACGCCCGCCAACCGAGCTAAACTCCAAGAAGCCAACGCCACCCAGGCGGACGCGCCGATCCTCAGCCTCATCGTGGGCGAACTCAACGACGCCATTCGCAAACGAGATCTCTCCAATCCCAACCGGTTCGCCAACATCACTTTGAGGCCGGAGACCGCGCAACTGCGGGCCTCCCTCCCGCAAGCCGACAACTTGGTCCGGCTGAACCGCCTGTTGCTCGAAGACGCTTTTCCGAATGAACTCAAGCAAACGCGGGGCATGAATCCAACTCTCTATACCCTGGGCGTGTTTTGGGGGAACAGAAACGTGGCGCTCTTCGTGGGGGCGTTTCTTTCACTCGCGGTGCTCGTGCTCCAAAAGAAAAACCTTTCGTTCGCCAAAATCGCCGAAATGATCGAGCCGCCCTTCGCCACGGCCGGGACCATCATCCTCATTACCAGCGCCGGTGGCGCTTTCGGATTGATGCTCAAAAACGCCGGCGTCGGTCAAGCAGTCGAAGCCCTGGTGCATGGCAAGCAGGTCAACTTGATTCTCCTCTCCTGGGTCGTCGCCGCCGTCATCCGCATCGCCCAAGGCTCCGCCACCGTGGCCATGCTCACGACGGCCTCCATGATTTACCCCATCATGAGCGGCGCGGGCGCGGCACTGCCTTATAATCCAGTCTACATTTTCATGGCCATTGGCTTCGGCGCCATGATGCTCTCCTGGATGAACGACAGCGGCTTTTGGGTCGTCGGCAAGCTGAGCGGATTCTCTGAAAAAGAAACGCTCAAAACCTGGACGGTCGTGGTCTCCGTCAACAGCGCCGCGGGCTTGATCGTGACGCTCCTGGGCTCGATCCTTCTGCCAATGCGTTGACGCTCGAATAGCGAGCCCGCGCGACCCGCGCCCGCCCCCACGGAAGGTATCGTAGTCATCGAGTTGGAAGCATTTCCTAGGGACGTTGGACTGGTTCGCGCAACAAAATTTGCCAGGCGCCTGATCCTGAATGAAGAATGGGATGCCACATCGCCCCATCACAGCCAGCTTTAGCTGTTGCATTCGGCATCACGAAGAGGATTATCCCATCATAACCCCCATCTTAGTTTCTCGTGAAAACAATGCCTAACTCGAGTCACCGCACTTCGGGCGCCCCGTTTCGAAGCGAGCATCAAGCGTTCACCCTGATCGAATTGTTGGTCGTCATCGCCATCATCGCGATTCTGGCGGGCATGCTTTTGCCAGCTCTGGCGAAAGCCAAAGTAAAGGCCAAGACCACCCTCTGCCTGAACAGCCTGAAACAAATGTCCCTGGCGACGAGGCTCTACGCCGACGACAACAAAGATCATGTGCCGCCCGTTATTGGGCAAGTGGGCCGGTATTGGTTCCATCAGATCGCCCCTTACATGGGCGATCAAAAGTACCAGGAAAAACCACATGAAAACGCGCAGGGAGTAATGCGCATCATGGTTTGTCCCGCCACGAAAAGGCCAAAAGCAAAACCCGCCGCCGATGAGTCCTGGTGGGGAACCTCCACTAGAACGTGGCGTGCCCTCCAGGCCGAAGGCAGTTACGGCATGAACCTCTGGCTCGACAACCAGGGCGAGTATTTGAACGATTTTCCCAAAGCAAAATATTTCTCCCAATTCACCGAAGCCCCGTCGGGCGTTCCCGCTTACGGCGATTCGGTATGGGTCGGATCGTGGCCCGAAGGGACCGACACACCCCCGGTCGATCTGAAAGGAGCCGGCTACGGAGGCGGGAGTTTTCCCCATGCCAAAGGACAATTCATGGGACGGTTCGCCATCGACCGCCACAGCGGCGGCATCAATATTGGGTTCACGGACGGCAGCTCCGCTCTCGTCAAGGTGAAACAACTTTGGACCGTGGAATGGCACAAGGATTTCGTGCCCAACCCCAACGTCAAATTGCGCTAGGCCGGCCGCACGTTTTTGCGAGTGCCTTCGGTCCTCCGCTCGCGTCGCGACGAAGTCCTCCGCTCCGATATCGCCGTCTAGGAGTGTCCCGTTCACGGCGAGCTTCATCCACACTCGCCCCGCTAGTCATGCGGAAGTGGAACTTGAGTTTTCGCGGATTCAGCGTCTCATGGGCCCATGTTTCCTTACATCAAGCTTCCAGATCCCGTGGATAGCGCATGGCAACCCGGTCCTTACGAGGGCGTGGAACTGCTTTTGCTTCACCGGAACGAGCAGTCTGGAGGGGTCACAGTGCTGAGGAAGTTTCGCGCCGGCGTCACAGTCCCAGCCCATATCCACCCGCTTGCGAACGAGCAAGTTTTCGTCCTTTCCGGCGAATGGGAAGAGGGCGGGACGGTGTACACTCGAGGCGCTTTCTTCCACGCTCCTAAAGGTGTCAAACATAATCCGCACTTCGCCAAGACGGAGGTGGTGAGCCTCACCATCTTCGACGGTCCGCTGACGGTCACGCAGTAGCCGGGAGTCGGCCCTGGTCGTCAGTCACTCTTCGTCAAGCCTTTCTCATCCAGGCTTTTCCAAATCTCCACGAGGATCAACCGCCGTTTTAAGGTTCAATTCCCTCGCACCGGCTTGGATCCAAGCGCGAGCCGCAACACCTGGGAAACCGTGCCCACGAAATGGGCCTTCAGCCTTCTGCGGACTTCCTCTGGCACTTCGCTCCAATCCTTTCGATTGCCCACCGGCAACAGCACGGACTTCATTCCTCCCCTCAACGCCGCCATGACCTTCTCTTTGATGCCCCCCACGGGAAGGACTCGACCCCGCAGACTGATCTCTCCTGTCATCGCCACATCCGGACGCGCCACTTGGCCAGACAGGAGCGAAGCCAGCGCCGTCACGAGCGTGATACCCGCGCTTGGTCCGTCTTTCGGAACGGCTCCGGAGGGGACGTGGATATGCAGATCCAGCTTCTCAAATGGAACTTCGCTGAGGTCGACCCCCGATTCTCCTCCCCGTAAATGGCTCAACGCGATCTGCGCGCTCTCCTTCATCACGTCCCCAAGGGATCCCGTCAGCAGCAGTCTCCCGGCGCCGGCCATGCGCGTCGCTTCGATCACCAGCAGTTCCCCGCCCACGGGGGTCCAAGCCAATCCCATCGCCATGCCGGATCGAGCGAGTGGTTGCTCCGGTTCCCGTTGAAATCGTGCCACGCCCAGCATCGTTTCCACATCACCCGGATTCACCACGACAGGCCTGGGTGTTTTCTCCTTCTCGACTAGTTTCCTCGCCACTTTTCGAACGACGGCGCCAATCTCCCTATCCAAATTCCTGACCCCCGCTTCCCTTGTGTAGTCTCGAATCAAAACCTCGATCGTTCGCGAGGGCATTCTCACATCCCCTTTGGCCAGCCCGTGCTCTTCGATCTGCCGAGGCACGAGGTGTTTGATCGCGATGAGCGATTTTTCACGAGGCGTGTAGCTCGGGATTTCCAGCACCTCCAATCTGTCACGGAGCGCCGGATGAATCGGTTCCAGCCAATTGGCGGTCGCAATGAAAAACACCCGGGACAAATCGAATGGCACATCCAAAAAATGGTCGCTGAACGATTTGTTCTGCTCTGGATCGAGAACCTCCAGCAACGCCGCCGCGGGATCGCCCCGCACGTCGCTTCCCACCTTGTCCAGTTCGTCGAGGAGAATCACGGGATTGTTGCTCCGAAGCCTTCGCATCATCTGGATGATCCTGCCCGGCAACGCGCCCATGTAGGTTCGCCGATGCCCGCGGATCTCCGCCTCATCCCTCACCCCTCCCAATGAAACTCTGCCAAACTTCCGCTCCAAAGCCTCCGCCACGCTTTTCCCCAAGGACGTCTTCCCCACCCCGGGAGGACCTGCCAGGCACAACACCGGCCCCTTGAGTTTCTGATTCAGATTCAACACCGCTAAAAACTCCAGCAACCGCTCCTTGACCTTGTCCAGTCCGCAATGGTGCGCGTCCAAGATCTTCGCCGCCCGGCTCAGATCATGACGGTCCGCGGTTCCCCGGTTCCAGGGCATGTCCACAAGCCAGTCCAAATAGTTCCTGGCAATGCTGTGCTCCGCGACTTGTGGAGGAATCTGGCGCAGCCTTTCCAATTCCTTTCTGGCCACATGTCTCACGGCTTCGGGCATCTCCGCCGCCTCGATTTTCTGCGCGAGAGCTTCCATCTCCGTGGCTCCTCCATCCTCTCCCAACTCCCTCTGGACCGCTCTCAATTGCTCCCGCAAATAAAACTCCCTCTGCGACCTCGACATCGAATCCGCCACGTCTTTCTGAATCTTCGAACCGAGCGTTTGCAGCTGAACTTCGCGATTCAAGAGCGGCAGCAATCGGGAAAGACGATCCTTGGGATCAGGAAGCTCCAGCAACGCCTGCCTGTCCTCCAAACTGAGGTTGGCATGCGGGGCAATCAAATCGGCGATCCGCCCGGGCGCGTCCGCGTTCAAAAGCCCCACTTTGACCTCGTCACCGATGCTCTGGGAAATTTCCGAAATCTGTTCGAACGCCTTCTTGGCGCTGCGCCCCAACGCCTCCAATTCGATCGAATCATTGGCTGCCTCCGTCAGCACGTCCACCTCCGCGATCAAATAGGGGCTTTCCTGGGAAAAACCCTGAATCCGAAACCGCCTCGTGCCTTCCACCATGATGCGCGCCGTGCCGTCTGGAAATTTCAACATCTTGGAAACCCTCGCAACGCACCCGATGGTCCACAACTGATCCGGCGTCGGATTCTGTGGAACCGGGTCTTTCTGCAGCACAAGACCCACCAATCGCTCCCCATCCACAACGTCATCCACCAGCCGAATGCTCGGGCCGGATTCCACCAGCAGTGGAACGGTCATGCCCGGAAAGACAACAATGTCGGAAAGCCCCAGGATCGGCAGGCTTCTCGGGAGATCCCGAAGCGGAGGCTCACCCCCGGCCTCCGAAGCGTTCTCCTCCACCCCCACTACTTCCACTACTTTTACTTCATTCATGGGCATCGGCAGATCCAGTCAGGAACACGCGCCGCTCTTCAGCTCGAGATCTCCACCGGCCGTGAAACCCGCGGCACCGCCAATGGAACCTCGAGCCTCAAAAAACCATTGTCGTAAGACGCGCGCACCTGGCTCACATCGTAAGATGCGGGAATCTCGATCACGCGTTCAAAAGGGCCGTAATTGATCTCCATTCGCAGGAACTTGCATCGCGGGTCACGAGTGGCATCGGATCGATGCCCCGAAATCTTAAGCCGGTCATCCTCGACCGCCACCCGCAGATCCTCCCGCTTCATCCCGGTCAATTCCATGTTCACGACGAGGCTGCGCGGGGTCGAATAAACATCCGTGTTCGGCGCCCAGGACCCTCCGGGCAATCCGACACTGCCCTCCATCCCTGGCGCGCTGGTTGTCGCGCCCTTCGAGCCAACCGCTTTGTTCACACCCATAAGTTTTCAGTATGATTGAAGTTTTCCCAGGGGGCAAGACGTGGCGATATACCCCCATTATCATCGATCAGTTGGTCGAGCCTTGGTTGGCCCGCCACCGATGACTCGTTAGTGCTTCACCTCCGCCGCTCCCCCCTCTGCTTTCGCTGGCAGATCGCCTTCGCCTAATTTGCGGCGGAAGAGCTCCAGCGCGAGGCCCTGGCATTTCACCGCCAGCTCGGGATCATAACGATGCCCCTCGTCCCGCATGAACGCGTGCTGGCCGTTGAACTCGTGCCAGGTGAAATGAAGACCCGCATCGGCCATCGCATTGTAGATGATCGCCCGCCCCTGCGCCGGGACATGCGGGTCCTGCCTCCCCCAAATCATCAACATCTCTCCTTTGATCTCCCGCAGGCGGTCAAGTGTGTCGTCCCGCATGCCCCGGCCAAGACCCCGCTTGTGGATGTCCGTCGCGTAGAAGGAAACCCCGGCGAGAACGCCGCCATTCATCGCCGCCCGGACACAGAGATGGCCGCCGATGCAAATCCCCATGACCCCCAGCCGGCCCGTGCACGCAGGATGGACTTTCAAGTAATCCAACGCGGCGCGCGCGTCCGTGTCATAGGCCGGGAGCTCCTTCGTGATCTTGAGCGCATTGCCCCGCTCCACGCCGGACTGATCGTAGGCCAAAGCCACTCCGGCAGGCTCATACTCATGGTAAATCTCCGGCGCCGCCACCACGAATCCATGCCCGGCCAGCAGAGCCGCCGTCCGCCGTATCGGTCCTGTAATCTGAAAAATCTCGGAGAACAACAAAACCCCCGGATATCGGCCCTCCGCGACAGGACGAAAAAGGTGCGTTCGCATCGGGCCCGTAGGCGTCGCGATGTCCACGAATTCGTTGTCTTTGATGATCATCGTCTATTAATGATTGCTATCGCCCAGTCCGCGGTTCGTTGGACGCACTGACAATACTGAGGCTGCATCAAGAAACAAGCGAAGCATTCGTTGAGCCCCCACGCTCCCTTGCGGTGGATTCGCCGAGGGGCTCGACCGGCGGGGCAACCAGCCCCGGACCAATTTCAGCGCCACCCCCTCGTTCTTGCTGGCCTATTCTGTCGAGCAGCCCACAGCGTTTCCCCGGAATCCCGGCCGCCGCAGGCTCCGCAAAAACATTGAGCGCTTCCATCTTCATGCCGGAAACGATACTGATAACAGGAAACCACGATGCAGATCTTGCCACCTTTGCGCCACATTCCACTCGCCCTGTTGTGCCACCTCCCCGCGCTTCAGACATTCCAAGCCCCCCCGGCGGGCTCTGCCACGCCATCGACCGTTTCCGTGAAAAGAGGACAGAATATCGTCATTGCGTGGGGCGGTGGCAAAATCCACACAAAAAGCGGCGCCATTTCGTGGCCTTTGCCTTGAGCAAATGATTTCAACACGATGACTCGCAAACCTCCATCGCGGACGCGTTCCAGAACCGCGCTTGAAGTCCCGCGGCCTCTGGGCTTCACGTTGATTGAGCTGCTTGTCGTGGTCGCAATTGTCGCCGTGCTGGCGGCCCTCTTGCTCCCCGCGCTCGCCCGGGCGAAGGGTGTCGCTCGCAAATCCGCCTGTGTGTCGAATCAACACCAAATTGGGCTGGCCTGGCAGTTGTACCTGGACGAAAATGAAGATCGCTTTCCCGATCGACGCGACTTGAAGACAACCTTGCCCGGTGGCTACATGCCCTGGACCACGTGGCCGAAAAGCGACCCACGCGCCGGGTGGGCTGCCATCGCGCTGAATCCCGCTCTCGGAACAACGCGGATCTGGTCGTGTCCCGCGATGGCCGCCGGTCCGCTCGCCCGAGCCGAGCAGGCCCACCAAATCGGTGGGTTCGACACCAACTCGGCTCCGCTGGTCAATTACTGGATGTGGCGTTTCGATCGCCCGGACGACCCCATTCCACTCGACAATTTTTGGGGAAAAACAACTTCCGAGGCGTTGACGCAATTGATCGAAGCGAATAATCCGGTGGCCGGCGCTCCGGCTGGTCCAACCGAGGTCGAGCTTGTGGTCGATCCCTACTTTCCCAACACCATAGCGTCGTTGCCTCCCGAAATTCGCGGTTGGTCCGCGCACCTTGGCGGCCGCAACCGGCTTTTCCTAGACGGTCATGTGGCGCATTTCAAAGACAGCCGGATACGGTAAAACCCGAGTTCAAAGCTCTACCTGTGGAATGGTTCATTGTTGTTGTCTCATCACATCAACTGTTTCGTCATCTTGCAGACCTCTCCATTCTTGCTCGTATCGCTTTATGATACTGTACGTTCCGCGATGTCTCAAAAGTGTTCAAAAATGTGCCAATAAACGATTGACGCCGTCGTTCGACTACGATAAGTGAAGATTACGACCCGATAATCACCAATTCCACTCAATTTTCTACACTATTGCGTGGTCCATGAGACCAGCTAAAAAGCTCGGTTCATTGGAATGCAATTCAGAAGGAGACCCAAATGAAACTTAACGTTGCAGTCATTACGGCCGGCACGGTGATCGCCTCAGCCTGCGCGGCGGAGGCGGGGATTAGCGTCAAGCTCACACCCATATCAACCCCATTCCCAGGCGCCATCGGCATCGATTATCACCAGCCAACAGATTCGGTCGTCATGTCGGTGAACTACCCCAGCGGATCTCCAAACAGCTTCGTTCGCGTCAAAGCGGACGGAACCCAGCTTCCTTTTTCAACTGTCAGTGGTTTGACGGATGAAGTGAAGCTTGCCACCGCCCGGTCTGGCTCGGCCTTTCCGACTGGAACCGTTTTCACCGGAAACGGCATCGATGGCCAAATCACCAAGATCAGCCCGGATGGCACGTCATTCATCAGCGCTTGGGTCGACTTGCCTGGAGTAGGCAACGGGCTCATGCGCGGCTCGCTGCATGTGGATCGAACAGGAGTGTGGGGAGGAGATCTTTTGGCAGTCACTACGACTGGCGAAGCGTGGCGGATCAATAGCGCGGGAACTCCCACCAAGGTCGCTGACGTCCCCCCCCACCTGGAAGGTCTGATGAGTGTCCCCGATAATGTCGCCAAGTATGGACCGTTGGCGGGAAAAATGATTGCCGGAGCGGAAGGTTCGGGCCTGTTGTACGCCTTCGACACGGCGGGGGGTGTCACAACTCATTCGCTGGGGGTGGCGATCGAAGACATCGATATGATCAACGCGAATGAGAATTTCTACGGGGTCAATTATGGAACCGGAAAACTGCTCGGTGCACCTGCCTCTTATTTCACGTCGGCCGTCGGGGATATTCTTTTGACTCAGGAATTCGGAGGCACATCTGGACTCTTCACCCTTAAATGGAACGGATCCACGCTGGTCACCGAAGCCGTGACCTTGACAGGCGACTCATTCGACCCCGGGCAGTGGGAACACGTCACATTTGCGCCGGCTGGGATCGTCGAAATCCCCCCCGTTCCAGAGCCATCCACTTACGCCGTGGGCCTTCTGCTCTTGGCGCCCCTCGCGGCATCTTTCATCCGTCGTTCCAAACAGCCCGCCGCACAGTAAGGGTCCACGCAAAAATAACTTCGGATTTTGGCGGGAGCGCTGCCCGGCCAGGTGCTAGGCGCGAGGGAGGCGCATCCCTTATGGATCTTGCGAGGGTTTCGGAAAACCTTATCACCAGGATCTTGCGAAGATTCGCCAGGGGCAACTGCCGCTTTAGGGATGGTGGATCGATGCTTCTGGCCCTCCCTACTTCTCCACCCTGATCACGGTCGGAAACGGCTTGGCGAGAGTCCCGGCTTTGATCACGCCTCCCTGCATGACAGCCAGAAATTTGGAACGGTCTTTCAGCACCGAAATATCACCCACAGGATCTCCTTTCACCACGAGCACATCGGCGAGTTTGCCTTTTTCAAGCGTGCCAAACTCCTCGCCACGCGCCATAATCTCTGCACCTGTTTTGGTGGCGCATCGGATGACTTCAAGGGGCGTGAGCCCGACGTGCTTGACGAAAAAAACCAATTCCTGGGCGTAATCTCCATGTGGATTCCAGCCAAATCCGTAATCGCCGCCCATGCCGAGGCGGCCGCCCGCCCGCAAGATGCGGCGAGCGCTTTCCGCGCCGCCGTCGAGCGTTTCCTGATGACCGTCGATAACAGCCTGCGACAGGCCAAACTCCGGCCCGCGTTCTATGCTGGCTTTCTCAAAATAAAGCGCCGGTATCACGGGCGTGTTGCGCTCCAGCAACAGATCCAACGCCTCGTCGTCCATAAACGTGCCGTGTTCGATGGTGTCGTATCCGGCCCGCAATGCATTCTTAATGCCTTGTGTCGCGCGGCAGTGGCCGGTGACTTTTAGCTTGTGGTTATGCGCCGTGCCCACGACCGCGTGCATCTCCTCAAATGTCATGCACAGAGTGTGATGATCATTCACATCAGGCGAAGCGGCATCCCCCGTGGGGTACGTCTTCACCCACTCGACTCCGTCCTTTACCAGGGATCGAACCGCCTTGCGCGCGTCTTCCTCCCCGTTGATGATGAACACAAGTCCTTCCATCCCGATTTTTCGGAACTCAGGGTTCCAATCCATGAGTCCGCCCGCGGAGCAAATCTCGCGTCCCGACGCCGCCAATCGTGGTCCGGGAATTAGGTCGCTCTCGATGGCTTTCTTGAGCCACACATCGACATTAAACAAACACCCGCCCGAGCGGGCCGCCGTGTAGCCGCACTCAAGGGCTAGGCGCGTGTTCACCGACGAAAGCAACGACACATATTCCACCGGATATTTGATATCGAGATCCTCCAAGGCCGCGATGTTGAAGTAAGTGGCGTGAAAATGGGCCTCGACCAGGCCAGGCATGATCGTTCCGCCTCGCGCGTCGATGATTTCCGCGTCCCGAGGGGTTTCAGGGGCAAGAGCGGCGGGGCCGGCGTATCGAATGCGACCGTTCTCGATCAGCAACGCGGCATCCGGGACCGGCGGAGCGCCCGTGCCGTCAATCAGTTGGCCGTTGTTGATCAATGTAATTCCGACAGCGGTCTTCATGGGGTGAAGCGAGCAATTCTCATCTCGTTGTAGCGTCCGCGCGGCTGATTGGATTTCCCCGCCCAGCAACCGGCCGGCGAACCAATGTTCGCACAACCGGGTCGAGACATGAGACGGGATCCTTGGGGTGAGTATATCATTGGCCCGGTTGTCCTCCATGGAACGACTTGCGCCAAAACCCACCACGCCGTCGATCCGCTCCCAACGGAACAATCGCGGCTAAGGAACCGTGCAGAAATTAATTCCGATTTTGGTCGGGAGAAAGTGTGTAGTTCCAGACGGGTAGAACGGAGTGGGTTTTGAGGTTGAGGAGACGCATTTGGGTATTGGAAACCTTTTGGGCGGTGGGAAAGGACC
>SYMW01000273.1 GCA_005805305.1 Verrucomicrobiales bacterium | reverse complement strand
CCATAATGTCATGATTCCGCCAGCAAAGCCCGAATTTATTTTTGCACGGACCCTAAGTCAGCGGTTATTTCCGGGTGCACGGAAAGTTCCCATCAAAACGGCTTGTTGTTTTTCATCGGCAAGGGCAGGCTCTTCGTCCTGTCCCCGCCATGAGCCCAGGATTCCTCTCAACGTTTGGAATCGTCCCTTTCGCGGGTATTCTCCATGCGGTGGATTTCCGGGGCGATCGCGGGGCCCGTTCAGCAATGATCGCCGAGTCCTCACCTCAGATACTCCCACGCAACCGTCAAGCGATCGAGCGGCATCGCACCCATTCAAAATGAGTTTTTCCCAGTTCTTAAGCGCGCATTGCGCCCATGAACCTGACAGGTTCATGGGCAGACCGGACCTCCAAAAAATGGACGTCAGTTGGGGCCATGAACCAGTTGCCGCCTCTCCCGCCCTTCGGGCACCCTCTCCTCCGCCCCAAAGCGGAGGAGAGGGGCGGGGAGAGGAGGTGCTCCGCCGGTTCATGGGCAGAACATTTTTGATCCTGGCCGGTTTGTTGTTGATTCATACGCCCGGCGGCTCGCTTTCCGCAAGGGAATCAGCCCGCAAAAACGTGCTTTTCTTGATCGCTGATGATTTGAACAACTTCCTTGGCTGCTACGGAGACCCGCTCGCAAAAACTCCCCATATCGACAAGCTCGCCGCGCGAGGGGTGAGATTTGACCGCGCTTATTGCACGTTTCCGCTTTGTGGACCCAGCCGTAACTCAATGCTTACCGGGCTCTATCCCAACAGCACTGGCATTCTCGCGAATGAAAGAATCTTCCGCCAAACCATTCCAAGCCAGTTCAGCCTTTCGCAGTTATTCCGGTTGGACGGCTACTTCGCGGCTCGCGTTGGCAAGCTTTACCATTACAACGTCCCGAGATCGATAGGCTCGAATGGACACGATGATCCCGCTTCATGGGAATTGGAGTTGAACCCGGCGGGGGTGGACCGGTTGGAGGAGGAGTCCAATATATTCACACTCACACCCGGGCAGTTCGGTGGCACGCTTAGTTGGTATGCCTCTCCGAAAAGCGACCGTTACCACACCGACGCACTCTTGGCCGCCGATGCCGAGTGGGTGCTCGAGCGATGCGCCAAACAGAGGGATCGCCCATTCTTTCTCGCAGTCGGTTTCTTCAGGCCGCACACGCCTTATGTTTCGCCCAAGTCGCCTTACTTTGACTGGTATCCGGAATCAAAGATGCCCTTGGTTTCTGGGTTCAAAGAAGACCAGGCTGACCTGCCCGCAGCCGCTCTTGGCAGCTACAAGAAGGAGCAGGACCAGCTCACCGACGATCTTCGCAGGCGGTGTGTTCAAGCCTATTACGCGAGCATCAGTTTCATGGATGCTCAATTGGGCCGCGTGGTGGATGCCTTGGATCGCCTGGGGCTCGCGAAGGACACGATCATCATCTTCACCAGCGATCATGGCTACCACATGGGTGAGCATGGATTATGGCAGAAGATGAGCTTGTTCGAAGAAAGCGCGCGGGTGCCTTTGCTGATCGTCGCCCCTGGTGTTGCCGCCAAGCGCGAGGCTGCGGGAGCGCCTGTGAGTCACATTGACCTTTATCCCACACTCGCTGAACTTTGCGGCTTGAAGGCTCCCTCGAACATCCAAGGCCAAAGCCTCGTGCCGATTCTAAAAGACACCTCGCTGTCGGGCCGTGGCTGGGCATTGACCCAGGTCACTCGCGGCGGAGCGCCGGCTCGCGCGGGCTCACTCGAAACCAAGCCCTTTTTTGGATACAGCTTGCGCACGCCTCAATGGCGTTACACGGAATGGGGGGAAGCCGCTCATGGCCGCGAACTTTACGACCACGAAACAGATCCGAAAGAGCTCACGAACCTCGCGCACCGGCCCGAGCATTCCCGGGCCGTGGCCGAGCTTTCCACGCAACTGAGAGCCGCCGTCCTGGCGACTTATCCCGCCGACGGCAAGACCCCGGAAATCCGGACCGAGCGAGGTCTATGGGCGCCTAATCTGACACATCCCTGACGTCTTTCCTGAGAACCGCGGCGGGGTCGCGCGTTTTCCCGCGAGGCTTGTTCCGGAAGTTAGATCGGCAAATCCCATGCAACGGCTCAATGAACTCCAGCGTTATGGAGCCGAAACCTCATGGGGCCAGATCCATCCGTGGTTGGAATTTAAAATTTCTTCCGCTAAGAATTGATGATGCGTTTATCCCGTTCATCAGGATCACTTTTTGCCTGGTTGGCGCTGGCCTTGTGCGGGAGCGCCAGTGTGGCGTTTCCCGCCACTCGGCCTAACATCGTATTGTTTCTCGCCGACGATCTGGGCCAGCGCGATTTGGGTTGCTACGGCAGCACATTTTACGAAACGCCGAACCTCGATCGGATGGCCAGGGAAGGCGCTAGATTTACCGATGCCTACGCGGCTTGTCCGGTTTGCTCACCCACCCGAGCCAGCATCCTCTCGGGGCAGTGGCCGCAGAGGACTGGGATCACGGATTACATCGGGGCGCCGGCGACTCCGGAACAGTGGAAGCGAAATACCAAATCTTTGCCTGCGCCTTACGTGGATCGGCTCGCCCTGGGTTCGCCCACCATCGCAAAAGCGTTGAAGGCGGCCGGCTACGCCACGTTTTTCGCCGGCAAATGGCATCTCGGTCCCGAAGGATGGTGGCCGGAAAACCAAGGATTCGACATCAACATGGGGGGCATCGATCGAGGTGGTCCTTACGGTGGGAAGCGCTACTTTTCCCCTTACGGCAATCCGCGTCTGAAGGATGGACCGGAAGGGGAGCATTTGCCTGATCGGCTGGCGATCGAAACCACGAAGTTCATCGAAGCGAACAAGGACCGCTCTTTTTTCGCGTTTTTCTCTTGTTACTCCGTTCACACGCCGTTGATGGCGCGGGAAGATTTGCGCAAAAAGTACGAGGCGAAGCGGGAGAGGCTCGGATTGGCGGAAAGATGGGGCCGCGAGCAAGAGCGCGATGTTCGGTTGGTTCAAGAACATGCCGTCTACGCGGGAATGGTGGAGGCGCTGGACCTCGCCGTGGGCAAAGTGCTCGCGAAGCTTGATGAACTCGGCTTGCGCGAAAACACGCTCGTCGTGTTCACAAGCGACAACGGAGGGCTATCGACCAGCGAGGGCTGGCCCACATCCAATTCTCCGTTGCGAGCCGGCAAAGGGTGGATTTACGAGGGGGGCATCCGAGAGCCTTTGATCGTCCGATGGCCCGCCCACGTGAAGCCGGGCATTGTCGTCAGCACGCCTGTCAGCAGCCCGGATTTTTTCCCCACTTTCCTGGAAGCCGCCGGCGCGGGCACACCCGCCGGCGGCGGCGCCTCGGCTCACTCTGGCGCTGTGATGGACGGCCGAAGCCTGCTGCCCCTATTGAAAGGCGGCTCGGGGCCGGAACGATCTTTGTTCTGGCACTACCCTCATTATGGGAACCAGGGCGGAGCTCCCGCCGCGGCCATCCGAAGCGGCCATTGGAAACTCATCGAATGGTTTGAGGACGGCCGGTTGGAACTCTTCAATCTGATGTCCGATCCCGGGGAGCAAACTGATCTGGCCTCCCGGGAACCGCGTGTCGTGGAGCGATTGCGCGGGGAACTCCTGGCCTGGCAGCGGCAAGTCGGCGCAAAAATGCCCGTTCCGAATCCTCATTACGACCCAAACCAACCGAGCGGTCGCGCCGCGAACCGGCAACCCACCGCCCCACCCGCGCCCTCGCAAGCTCCGGCTAGGAAAATCAACTAGAGCGCAGTGCTGACTCTTCCAGGAGTTTGGAATCCCGGCAAAGCTGCCGGTAAGCTTCCAATCCTTCGGACCTAGCCACAAAGTAATCCACACCGCCTCGCGCGGCGGAGCGGTGTGCAGCCTCCACAAGCACTTGCGCGTCCAACACTTCAGCTTGCGTTACGGCAAAATCCCGATGGTGCTTCGCTGCTTCTCGGAACTGCCTGTGAGCCCTTTCGAAAGCCTTTTGGAATCTGGGTTGGAACTCCGCGCAATTGCCCGCGCACTCCGCCATTTGAAAGTTTTTTGACCTCGGATGAAGACTGCCCCGTTCCGTCCACAACTCCACGGGGATCTGACCCGGATAACCAGAAAACCTTCCCACGTGCAAGGTTCCCTTGGTCCCGATGACGTAAGTTTCGTTATTGTAGCCGGAAGCGTGCGTACGGCTGAGATCGAGCCGGCATATCGTTCCGCGCTCCGTGGTGAACCCGACATGCGCGGTGTTGCCGCCTTCATCGATGGGGCTCTGGTAGTTTTTTGCGTTGAACATTCTTCCCCACACCACACGGGGAAATTCGCCAGTCAACCACAACACCTCATCGGCCACGTGGATTCCCATGTCGATAATCAGGCCGCGGCTGAAGTACGTCGCCGGGGGAGGATGCTGATCCCTTAAGACCGCCCGAATCTCCCGGATTTCCCCAAGCAATCCTCCGTCAATCAGTTCCTTTGCGTAGGCAAGGGCCTGGTCGAACCTCCGCTGAAGGCCAATCTGCATTAGGTTTCGACGAAGCCCAACTGTTTTGACGAAAGCGAACGCCTCGGCGAGATCCGCTGTGAGTGGCTTTTCAAGGTAGATCGGGATGCCAGCTCGCACGAAAGGCTCGGCGTCTCGGGCGTGATCTTTTGTATGGGTGGCGATCACCACGGCGTCGATCTCCTTGTGTCGAGCCATGTCGGAAGCATTCGTGAACTCCGCCGCGCCGCGCACACCGAGCCGTTGCTTCGCGCTCGCGAGCGCCGCCGGATTCTCGTCACCGATGGCGGCTATAGGCTGCCCTTGGGCGATCAAAATCTCTCCGTGCACGCAACCGCAGCGGCCCAGCCCGAATAATCCGTAACGGAGCACGGACTCACTCATAACGCACTTTACCCCCCTGTTTTCGTCAAAAAATGCCGTTCTGATTCGATTTCATGCGGGTTTCATCAATTTTGATTTTTCCAATATGTGGCCACATGTATAGTAATAAGTATCTTTACATCATTCTATAATATGCTTCTTT
>SYMW01000272.1 GCA_005805305.1 Verrucomicrobiales bacterium | reverse complement strand
GGAGCGCGACTGTGCTGAAAGCCAGTCGCAGCAGCATCTCAGGCTCGCTATCACGCCAAACCTGCTGCGGCTGGTGCTTCGCACACAACCGCGCTCCGGGCTGCCAGCCAAATTCACCGTCAACCTGCGGATGCACTGTGGACACGCGACATGGATTATTCTGGCGCGCCTTGCGGGGTTCCTTCACTTTTGTTCGGGCAGCCCTTTGAATTGCTCTGATGAACGCGGGTGATGCAACGTCGATCAGTTTTTCTTCCGAGAGTGAACCGCTCGGCATCATCGGCCTCGGCTTGCTAGGCTTGGCACTCGCGGACCGCGCTCTTGCCTCTGGTTTGAAAGTGTGCGGCTTCGATCTGGATCCTGCCCGCCGAGCGTTGCTCGAAACTTCTGGGGGTGTGGCGGCCGCTTCGGCTCAAGAAGTGGCCCAGGGTTGCCGCTTTCTCTTTTTCGTATTGCCGCATCACGGTGTCACGCTTGAAGTGGTTGACAGGCTGCAGGACTCCCTAGCCCCCGGCAGCGTCATTCTTGACGCCTCGACCGGTGATCCTCGAGCCGCGGTGGCCCTGGGAGATCGGCTTGCCAAAAAGGGGCTGATTTATCTCGACTCCACGATTTCAGGAAGCAGCGTCCAAGCAAGGCTGGGTGAGGCCGTTTTCATGGTTGGCGGGGCTCCGGAAGCGTTCGATCGCTGCCGGCATCTCTTTGAGGCATTGCACATGAAAGCAATCCATACTGGTGATTGCGGCAGTGGCGCCGTGATGAAACTAGTCACGAATCTTGTTCTCGGCCTGAATCGCGCCGCCCTTGCCGAGGGACTCGTCTTCGCGGCGGCGCTCAATCTCGATCCCACGAAGGCCCTCGAAGTAATGAAGGCCACTGCCGCTTATTCGCGAGCCATGGACACCAAAGGGGAAAAGATGCTCCGAGGAGATTTTGAGCCCCAAGCACGGCTTTCACAGCATTTGAAGGACGTTCGCCTGATCCTCGAAGCCGCCTCTCGGGCCGGGCGGCGCCTCCCCTTGAGTGAAGCGCATCGCGATTTGTTGGAGCACGCCGAATCCCTTGGCCTTGGGGGGTTGGACAATAGCGCGATCCTTCGCGCCATCGAATCCCCATGCGCCGAGGAGGCTGGGCGGCGAGCGCGCGCAGAAACGCTCTGATCTCAGGGCCTCGCCACCGCGAAGGCGGCATTCTTATGGCGCCTTGTTCAAGTCCAGCGATTTGCTCCTCACCGGCTTCGATTCGATTCGTTTTTCTGGCCGCTTCTCCGTTCCACCTTAAAACGGCAGTTGCCCATGGCGAATCTTTGCAAGATCCTGGCGATAAAGTTTTTCCGAATTGCTCACCAGATCCACAAGGGATATGCCTCCCTCTTCGTCAAGCCTTTCTCATCCGGGCTTTTGCAAATCTCCAGGATGTTCAACCGCAGTTTTGAGGTTCCAGGATTGGTGGTTTTCAGGACGGAGAAAACCCCAAGGCTCCACGAGTCTTTAGCTACTGCGGATTGCGTTGCGCTTCACCCGCCAAGAATCTCCGGAACGCACCCATCTTCGCCGTCAAAGCGAGGGCTGCGCCAACCATTTCGTCCGCTTGAGCCTCGGCGATCAAGCCAAGGTCGGCCGCGATTTGAAGACTGCTCCCGAGCCGGGACGCAGCGGCTTGCGCTTGATCGAGAGACTCCGCGAACTCCAGATCATCGTGTCGAATGGAGCCTTCGGCGATGTGATCCGCGATATCCGATGCCGCCCTCAAAAGCTGGCTGCTGAGCCACGATAGGCCGGGATCGCGCGAGGTTCCGACCGCGCCATGGATTGCTGTCGTCAATTTTCGAGCTAGTTGCCAGACCTCGAGTTTTTCAAATCGAAATCGTGGATTAATCACTTGAGAACCCGCCGCTGCGAGGGCGGGATCGGGTTGAGGCGCTGAGTGCTGCTTCCGCGGTTGATTGGAGTTCCCCAGACGGGCCTGTGGAGCTCCGGACATGGCGGCAAGGGCCGGCTGCTTTTGGGTTTGTGTGCGGGTATGGGAATTCGAATTGGTGTTCGTGTTTGTGGCTGCGTTCATAACTAACCTCCTTGCGGAAAACTCAAACAGAATTTGCCGACCCAAGTCAAGAATGTTTGGATGCCCGGAGGCCGACGGCCGACGGATTGCACTTTTGCCGATGTCTCACTGATTTCGCTCGAGCTCCCTCTCGTTCCATCTGCCCCTCGTCCACCTTTCCAGCTCACTTTGGAAGCTCAATCCTGGTGGTTGCTTGGCTTCGCTGGATAGATCAACGCTTTGCATTCGAGTTTCGCTAGCAGCCAACCTGCCACCGCCACGCCGGCTGCGGTGAACGCAAGTATCGACCAACCGGACGCGTCGTGCGCGGCTTCCACCGCGGCGATCCCCTTTGAGCTCGCTGTGAAACTTAGAATTAAAGAGCGAACCAAGTTTCCAAACACCGCCAGTCCAAGACCCATGACAAACAGCACCGTCCTCAGACCCAGTGAACCTAACGTCAGCCGCCCGATGAACAGCGTTGCCATGACCGTCGCCTGCAAACTTCTAATCCCGCTGCACGCTTCATCGACACCGACCACGCCTCCGGGCAATTGAATCAAACTTCCGATTCTCCTCGCGGGCACGCCGAGGAGGTTGAGCACCTCGACATTGAGGGTGGAAATCAAGCCCTGCAACGTGGAGG
>SYMW01000271.1 GCA_005805305.1 Verrucomicrobiales bacterium | reverse complement strand
TTTCATGGCTCATGTTGGCCAGAAACTCGGACTTCAGGCGGGCCAGCTCGATTGCTTTGTCCCGAGCCAGCGCGAGCTCCGTTTCCGCCTGCTTGAGTTCAGTGATGTCCTTCGAAATCCCGAATGTGCCAATGATGGCTCCGTTCTGGTTTCGGAACGGCATCTTCGTGGTCAGCACCCAGGAAGCCTCCTTCCCCGAGCGCGTCTCCATTTCGGGCTTTCCGATGATCGGCTTGCCCGTGAGGATGATGCGCTGCTCATCCGAATAAGCCATCTCGGCGTGATTCGCATCGAAATAATCGAAATCCGTGTGGCCCACCACGTCCTCCGCATGGTTCAAACCAAAGCGCTTGACGAGGGCTCTGCTGCATTTCAGGAACCGAGATTTGCTGTCCTTGAAATAAATGGCGTCAGGGAGGTTGTCCAAGAGTGTCCGAAGCAAATCCCTCTCGTAGGCCAGGGCCTCCTCGGTTCGCTTCCGCTCGGTCACATCCCAAAACAAGCCCTGGATCCCGATCACCCGGTCAAGGGAATCGTAGAGGGGTGTTTTCATGACATGCACAAAGATCTTGTCGCCCGACGGAGTCGTGTGGGCCTCCACGGTCTCGAAAGGTTCCAGGCTGTCCAGGACCCGCTTGTCATCCCTCTGGTATTTCTGCGCCAGATCGGCTGGAAAAAAATCAAAGTCCGTCTTGCCTAGAATTTGATCCAAGGGACGGCCTAGCGTGGCGCAAAATTTTTTGTTCGCGAAAGTGAAACGTTCCGCCAAATCCTTGCGGAAAATATTCTGGGGCAGGCTTTCGACCAGTGAATGGTAAAAGACTTCCGAATTTCGGAGCGCCATTTCCACCTTCTGGTGCTCCTCCACGGCGCGATGAAGCTGATGCATGCCACGACGGAACTCGCAATGAGCCGTGGCCTGGCGCGACAGGATCTCCAAAGACTCCGTTTGGTCCGCGCTCAAGGATCGCGGCAAGACATCGGCAACCCCCAGCATGCCAATCGCACGCCCCTCGGAATCGGCGAGCATCCGCCGCGCGAAAAATCGAGGCGCCCCCGATGCGCCCTGGCCTGCAATGCCCCGAAACCTCTCATCCTGTGCGAAATCCGACACCACCACAAACTGCGGCCCTGTCGTTCCAACGATCTGCGCCAAGGCTTGCAAGTCGATGCCTCCGGGGCCGGTGTGCCCGGACTGCGCGAACACTCGGCAGCCGCAGGCCTCCGCCGAAGCCGACACAAAGGCGCAGGCGACGCCGCAAAGCCGAGTCGCCAGTAACGCGATTTGTTCGAATTCGGCGTCCCTCAAAGGGTCCGCCACTGTCTGATCATCGTGCATGGGCCTGTGTAGTGGTATTGCAGCATCCTCCCAAAATCGAAATCGGCAAGCAGCCGCGGGAATTCAACCTTAAAACGGCAGTCGAACATCGTGGAGATTTGCAAAAGCCCGCGTGAGAAAGGCTTGACGAAGCGGGAGGCATATCCCTTGTGGATCTTGTAAGTGATTCCGAAAAACTTTATCGCCAGGATCTTGCGAAGATTCGCCTTGGGCCGCTGCCGTTTTAAGGTTCAAATTCCAGGCCCGCGATTTGAAAATTCCCTACCGAATCAGATTGGGCTCGCGCCGCGATCCCGCGCGCGCAATCTCCGATAAAAGCTGGTCTCCACGAAGCCGCGCGGCTCGCATCTTCGGATAGCGCACTTCACGATAACCGGTGACAGGCTGCGGCAGGAGCGCGCATTCGAGCCATTTCTCGTAAGCAATCGATATATCCTCAGCCGCGTTGAGCTTGTCGAGCAACCCGAAATACCAGTCCCTGAAGTCGCGTTCCTCCCGATGCCAATCGGGCAGCAACCGGCGCAACCATCCCATCTTTTTCACCCATCCGAGCATCCAATCATGGGTGACCATGTCCCAGGCGACCCGCTTGCCGAAGATCACGAATTCAGGACGGTTGAAGTGACGGTACTCGACCCGATCTCCGCGCCCCGGATCCACCCCAAAACGAGCAAAGTCCCGCCGGCGCTTCTCCACGCTGGTGAGCAAATGCGCCACATAGATCTCGTCCTTGATCACCATCACCTTGTGCAGGTTCCAGACGACCGCGCGGGTTAGGGCGTGATCTCGAGAAGCAAGGTCCCGGCCGTGGACGCGATTGACCCAGCTCGCGTAATCCCGCGAGTAGGCGATGCCCCCATAGCACACCGCGTCGTAAAGCCTCCTCACATAGTCCTCGCGAACAGACTCGGAGACCAACATCGACCGGGACGACTCTACCGCAAGAGCGCGGTAGTCCTCGGCCAATCGGGCTGAGCCACGATGCCCGCCGCCGGCTAGAATCTGCCTCTTGTCTTCCAAGACCGCCTCACTCCCGGCGGGTTCGGAAAACGCCACCATCGCGTCCCCAGCCTGCGCCACGTTCTCGACGACCCATCGCCCCAGTTGGAAAGCCTTTTGATTCTCCGCCGCGGCGGCGCCCATGCTCGCCTCGATTCCCCAAAAGATGGCGTCCAGTTTCAACGGAAGCAGCCCCCTTTGATACGCCGCCCCTAGCAACGTCATGTTCACGTAAATCTGGTTGCCAAACGCGCGCTCGCACAAGGCCGAAAAGTCATGGCTGAAAAAACGATCCGATCGGGTGCGCGATCTCAGAAAGGATTCGACTTCATCAAGATCCATGCCTTCTTTGCCGATCAAGTGCCTCACCGTGGGTGTCTTGTGGCGATTGGCCACAACCACGGTCCGCTCCCGGCTGCCGACACATTGGCTCGAAGCCGGATCCAACGACCGCGCGGCCTCCAGCAAGTCGACGCCCAGGATTAAATGGGCCTTGCCGCAGGGAATAATATTCGACGTAAATCGAGCGCCAGGCTTGGAAAAAGTCAGCATCGAAAAGACTCCTCCGTTCCTGATCGCCAACCCTTTCTTGTCACAAAACTGCACCTTCAATCCGCTCTTGTGCGCGGCCATCACCAGAACCGCCGCGGCAGTTCCAATCCCCATGCCCCCGACCCCAGCCAAATAGCCATGCCAATTGCCCTCAATTGAAACCCCCGGGGGCTCCGTGAGTTGGTTAAAGTTTAGTCCGTCCACCCAGCGAACCGGTGCGCGCTCACGCCGCACGGTGATTTCTTCGAACGAAGGACATGCCTTGTATTCCCCGCCCCCCCCGGCGCTGGTCGTGATTTTGAATCTCGTGCAAGCGCCGTCCGCCACGCACCAGGACAGGTCCGTCACCACTTTTTGCCCGTAAGGAGTCGACTCGAAGGTGAGCCCCGGACATCCGGTCGCTTGGGTGCACTCGAGGCAATTCTCGCAAACCTCAGGAGTGATGTTGATGTGGCGTTTGACATCCAAGAACCCGCGCTCCCGGACCGTGGCTCGTTCGCGCCGAGCCTCCCTGCGATGGAACGTGATCCCGCATTCCTTGTCCGCCAGGACAACCTTCACGCCTTCGCCCAAGATTGATTTTTCAAGCAGTTTGCGGTAGGTGTCCTGCTCCTCGGGATTGACACGGACCACCACGGCCTCCCCGTTGACGCCGGACGCCATTGCCGAAACGATGCGCTCGATGTTTTGGACGAAGGTCTCCTCACCCGTCACGCTCTCCGAAGTCGAAGCCGTTGGCTGATGGCCCGTCATCGCGGTCGTCTTGTTGTCGAGGATGATATAAGTGATGTCCTGGCGATTCTTGATGGAGTTCGAAATGGCAAGCTGTCCGCTGTGAAAAAAGGTGGAATCACCCATGAACACCACCTGCTTGTTCTTGATGAAAGGATCAATCCCAGCCCCAGTGGCGCCGCCTAATCCCATCCCGCTGTAATTGTGCATCAAATCCTGATTCGGCTCAAACATCAGCATCGTGTAGCATCCCGTGTCCCCGTGAAACACGAGATCCACGGGATCTATCCCGTGGACCCTTCTCATGTATCCAGGATCGCGAAAGTCCTTCTTGATCTGCCCCAGCAACGTCGACGAATCGCGGTGCGGACACCCCGGGCAAAAAGTCGGGGTGCGCGTGGGCAGGCGCGCCTCCACAGAAAATAATTGGTCGACCGCGAGGATTTCCTTGCGAATCAAATCCAGATCGGCGCCTTTCTGGAGCTCGGGCACCGACAAAACCAGATGGCCAAATATTTCGATGAGCCTCGAGGGGTTCAAACCCCGGGTGTTCGGAATCCCTTCCAGCTTTCCCGGGAATTGTTTACCCCAAAGACGCACCGATCCTATCCCTCCACCCGTATCCTCGCGCTGTCGAACCGCGTGCAACACCGCCAAAATTTGTTCCTCCAGAAATCCACGCCTTTCCTCCACGACAACCACATCCGATTTGCCACGACAAAAATCCAGAATCACCGAAGGATCAACAGGGTAAGTGAGCCCCAGTTTTAAGATCGGCAGGGAGCCATCGACACCCAGTTCGGCGAGCGCGTGGCGGGTGTAACAATAGGCTGCCGCCGACGTGATCAGCCCCCAACGGGAGGAGGATCCGCCCTGACGGTCGTTGAACAAGACTTGGTTCACTCCGAGCCGTCGCGACTCATCCCAAAGTCGTTGAACCCGCTCCGGCATCTCCTGCTCCTTCCGCCAGGTGCGTGGCGGCAGGAGCACAGTCCGCTCAAGATCGAAACTCGATGTCTCGAGTGTGATCTTTGCCCCCGTGTTGATCTCTGGGAAATGGTTCAGTTTGGTCTTAACAGTCCCTCCCCCATCAGCCTGGTGAGTGGTCACCAAGTAGCCGATGTAGAGTTCGCTCGCCCGAGACAACCTAAACGCCACGTTGATCCAATCCTTCATCTCTTGAGGATCGCTCGGCTCCAGCACCGGCATCATCAGATGCTTCGCCAAATACCGGGAATCAGCTGGAACCTGCGTCGAATCGCTCCAAGGATCGTCCCCTAAAACGATGACCGCTCCCCCTTCAGGGTGCGCCCCAGCAAGATTTCCCAAAGCAAGCGCATCAGCCGCGACATGGACTCCAACACTCTTCTGCACCGCGATCGACCTCAGCCCGTGCATCTGCGAACCGTTCACCATCGCAATTCCCAAGGCTTCGTTGTTCGCCATCGTGGCACGGATGCCATGAGCGTTGAGCAACTCTCGCAAATCATGGGCTATATCGAAGAACGCCGAGACTGGAGAACCGGGGTAGCCTGTCCAAAGATGCGTCCCTCCCTCGGTTTCCAAACACCCTTTAACAAGGAGCTCGTTTCCCGCAAAAACCTCGACCCCAGAGAGTTGTGTAAAACGAAGATCAGCTCGCACTAGTCCGATATTCGCATTCACACGAGCCGCATGCAAGCGCCGACTTGATCACGAACCAAGCCACAGTGCATCCGCAGGTTGACGGTGAATTTGGCTGGCAGCCCGGAGCGCGGTTGTGTGCGAAGCACCAGCCGCAGCAGGTTTGGCGTGATAGCGAGCCTGAGATGCTGCTGCGACTGGCTTTCAGCACAGTCGCGCTCC
>SYMW01000270.1 GCA_005805305.1 Verrucomicrobiales bacterium | reverse complement strand
GCTCATGACGCACCCCAGCATGCCGACCGCCGAAAATTCCTTCACGCACGCTTGCCGAAGCAACACGGTCATTCTCGCGCCACGGTTCGCCACCCGTTTCACCCGCAACGGGATGTTCCACCCGAACACACCTTGCCTGCCACCATGCACGCCAAACTCGCGCATTTCATATTGGAGCGACCTTCATTGGTGAGAGCGAGTAGGGAAGTGGCAGTTCACACACCCAAGCGCCTCAGAACTCAAAAATGGGGATAGAAAGGGGACAGTGAAAATTATTTGAGTTGTTTGTTTTGACGTAACTATTTGCAGGAGAATGGTGCACTCGACAGGAGTCGAACCTGTAACCTTCTGATCCGAAGTCAGAAGCTCTATCCAATTGAGCTACGAGTGCGCTGAGGTCCGCTAGCGATCGAATCCTGTGGCTGCCTGGGTGCGGCAACCCTCAGACAGCAGGAATTAGCCGATCTGGAAAGATTCTTTCGTAAATTCGATCTTTTGTCCACTGAGTATCGCTTCGTTGGCTTTGAGTGCCATCACCGTCGCCTCATAGCCTTCTTGATAACCCGCGCTGGGCGCCTTGTTTTCGTTGATGTTGTCGATGAACTCTTGAAGCGAATACTGGTGTGGAGCGGCATTGTCAGCCGCCGCTTCTGCGGGTTTCTTGCCTTGGGCGAGAAGCTGGGTGGCGTTGGCGACCAGAGCGATGCCGGTTTCCTGAAAGAACTCGTCCTTGCGCGCGTAAACTTCCCATCCGAGCAGGGGAGAGTCGACTTCCTTGAACATCCAGGCGCCTCGCTCGCGGATCATCACGGCGGCGTCGGTGCCATTGAAAACTTCGTATTCAGAATCAAACGAATTGGCGAGTGTGCAGTCATGAAAAAGTCGCACGCCCTTGGGGAATTCCATGACCAGTTGAACCGTGTCCGGCACGTCGCGTCCATCCGCCCAATGCAAGACGCCTCCGAAACCCGTGACGGAAACTGGGTGCGCGTCAAGAAACCACCTGGCAACCGCCAACGAATGAATTCCAAATTCGCCTACCAATCCCGGAGACGTGGCGCGTGACAATCGCCAATTAAGAGCCTTTTCTCGATCAGGATTTGGCGAGGCGCGTCGAAGGCTCGTTTTTTTGTGGTACTGGGACCGAGCGAACACAGGTCTCCCCATGGCGCCGGCTTGAATAAATTTTACGACGTGATGGTGCTGGGGGTTGGCGCGGGTTTGAAGGCCGGCCTGGAAAATCAGATTCTTGGAGGCCGCGCCCTTGCCAGCGAGGGCGATGGCTTTCGCGTCTTCAAGGGAAGCGGCCAGCGGTGCTTCGCAGTAGACGTGTTTGCCGGCCTGAAGGGCTTCCAACACCGTCGCTTTGTGTTCATGCGAAGGCGTCGCGATGATCACGGCCTTCACATTCTTGTCGTCGAGCAGCTTGCGGTGGTCGTCATATTTCACCGCTTTCGGCGCCATCTCCGTGGCCCGGCGAAGAGATGATGCGTAGTTGTCCGCGACCGCGACTACGGGGCCGTTGGGCAGTTTGGCGAGTGTCGCCGCCAATTCGCGGCCCCAGGCGCCCATGCCGATAATGCCGCAGGGAACGGGCGGGCCCGCCGGTTTTTCTTTATAGTTGGGATCGGCCTTGGGGACGGCCAGCGTTTTGTCTCCGTCAGCGGCAGTGATGCGGACGCCTCCCAGCATGGCCATGAACGCCGCGAAGGAGCTCCCCTGGATGAAGCGGCGTCGATCGAGATCGTTGATCGGCGATGAGTTTGTTTTTGGATGGGTCATAATAACTTGAACGATGGGGCGGGCTTATCTAAGAACTTTGATGCGGATGTTTTTGAAGGCCACGGCGCCGTGATCCCCTTGGAGCATGATCGGACCGGGTTCGTTCAGATTCTTATCGAGCTCTCCGCCCGTGGCCTTTGGCACTTCGACGTTGTTGTGGATGGTGACCCCATTGAGGAGCACGGTGAGCCGATTTCCACGAAGCGTCACTTCGGCTTGCTGCCATTCGCCGGCCTTTCGGCTCGCAAATGTGTCAGGCGCCTTGGTGCTGTAGAGCCCGCCATTCCCGCCTTCCTTGGGGGTTTTCGAATCGTAGTCATCGAGGATCTGGATTTCGTGGCGGCCGCGGAGATAAAGCCCGCTATTGGCTCCCTTGGGCACCATGTATTCGTAGCGAATGGTGAAATCTTTAAACTTCTGATCCGTGATCAAATCGGTGCCGTGCTGATCTTTCGCGAGTTGGTTCACGAGCATGCCGTTCTGAGAGCTCCAGCTCTGCGGGATGGTTTTGTTCCGGGCGTGCCAGCCGATCAGATTGTCCCCGTTGAACAAGGGGCGGAAGCCGTCCTTGGTTTCTTTGCGGCTCAGCTTGGCGGTGGTGCTTTGCGGCTCCGCGCCGCCTTTCTCGAGGCCGAGCGCCCAGCGGATGCCTCCCGTGATGTGCTTTTGGTAGGGCTCGCTTTCCCAAACGTCCTCGCGATGTCCGAGCGACGTGTAGAACACGCGGCCCTTGCCGTGTTTCTTGCACCAAGCGACGGGATAATCACCTGGGGCGCCGGAGTTCGGATGCTTGTCGAGTGTTAAAAGACCATGGACCGTGGGGCGCTTGAATCCGTTCATGATGTAAATTTCGTCATGAACTTTGAAGGTCGGACCAAAGTGCTTGCAGGCGGGGTGTGCCGGGTCTTGGTTGATATTTTCTACTGTGACCTGAGCGCCGTGGGTCAGGAACTCGGCTCCCAGCATGACCACGTAAGGATCCAGGGGAGAGTGACCTCGAAACGTATCACTCGCGGAATGCATCCCCACGAATGCTTTGCCGGACTCGATCCATTTCAAAAAGCCATTTTTATCCGGGAGCGGGAGCTCCCCGGTGGTGTTTGCAAAAATCACGCCGTCATACTTGGCGAGGGAGGCCATCGTCATTTTCTCAGCCATGTCTTGATCGTTTCGGACATAGTCAACGGTGAAGTCTCCAGTTTTGGCCGCCAAGGCCTGCAAAGTTTTCTCCGCGGTGCCGATGGAACTGTGGCGGAACCCTTTTGTCACGGTCACCACGAGGAGCTTTTTTGGGGTTTTGGCTTCCAAGGGTTGTGCGAAGCCGAGGGTCAAAAAGGCTGACAGAACGAGTAACCCAATTCGAGCGATACGTTGCGGAGTCATAAGGCGTTGTTGGTTTGATGCGCCCAGCGCGGGGCATGAGTTCACGGACGGCCGCGCTGGGAACAGAATTCATTTAGCCGTTGCCAGGATGCGGTCAAGGATAGTTTCCGACAGTGTTTCCTCTTCGCGAGTTATTTTCAGTTTTCAGAATCGAACTCCCCGTCACGTTGGAGCGGCACGGAGCCGGGCCCAGCCGCGAAATGGCGGTTTTTGCCGCCCTCAAACTTGCTTCGTCAAACGCTGGCCCAGTCTGAGGAGGGTGGCGGCATCGGCATCGCTTTTGGCTTCGGCGTAAATCCTCAAAATTGGCTCGGTCCCCGAGCCTCGGACCATCAACCAGGAGCCGTCGGCAGCGATAAATTTCACTCCGTCGAATGATTTTACGTCGGTGACAGTCGACTTGATGAGTTTGGCTGGGGGATTCTTCTTGCAGAACTCCATCAGTGCCTCGCGTTTTTCCAGTGGGAAGGGGGTGTCGATGCGAGCGTATCGATAGGGACCATAGGATTCTTCCAATCCGCGCAATAATTTGTTGAGCGGCTTTTTTTTCCAAGCGAGCAGTTCCATCAGCATCATGCCGGCGAGGATCCCGTCGCGCTCGGGAATGTGCCCCGGGAACCCAATTCCACCGCTCTCTTCGGCGCCGAGCAACACGTCCCCCTTGAGCATTTCCGAGCAGACATATTTAAAGCCCACTCCTGTTTCGACGAGTTCGAGGCCTCTTTCGGCGCACAGTTTGTCAAGCATGGAGGTGGTGGTGAGCGCCTTCACAACCCTGCCCCGCAGATGGCGATTATCATGGAGATGCTGGAGGAGCAGGCAAATGAGCTGGTGTGTTGAGACGGCGTTCCCTCTTCCATCCATGCCTCCAACGCGGTCGGCGTCGCCGTCCGTGACGACGCAGAGGTCGTGGGGATGCGTTTTCAGATAGGCGGACCCAATCCCATAATTTTGCGGTATGGGCTCTGGATTGATACCCCCGAAAAACGGGTCATGAGCGGCATTGATCGTGGTGACGGTGCAAGTTGTTCCTTTCAACAGCGCGTCAAAGCAACCGGCGCCCACCCCGAACATCGCCTCGTGCGCGAGTCGCAGTCCGGACGAGGCGATGCGCTTGAAGTCGACACGTCTTTTCACCGCCGCGTAGTACTTGGGGCGGATGTCCTTGAGCAGGATTTGTTTTTCCCTTTGGGCTAGATCCAAAGGCAAAAAAGAGACCGGGGTGGAGTCGAGGCGGCTTTCCACCGCCTGGCAGATAGATGGATCGGCGGATCCGCCGTAATGAGCTTTCAACTTGAAGCCATTGAACTTAGGGGGGTTGTGACTGGCGGTGATCATCACTCCTCCGACCGCTTGGAGCTCCTTTACGGCGAGCGACACCGCCGGTGTCGGAACGGGGCACGAACTCAGCACGACATGAAACCCGTTGCCCGCCAGGATTTCGGCGGTGCGACGGGCAAACTGGTCCGATAGAAACCGGCGATCATAGCCCACTACAGCAACGGGTTTGGAGCCCGCCTGACCCTGACTCAAGGACAAGGAGTTCCAATAGCTCGCTGTGGCTTGGGCCACCCGATCGATGTTGGCGAACGTGAAATCCTCCGCGATCACAGCCCGCCAGCCGTCCGTTCCAAATTTAATTTTTGTCATGAAATTGGGTTGAAGAAGGACGCGGCAGTTGGCCAAAGCAAATCATCACACGATCCTGGCGACAAACACAGCTCGAGTGATTCACCAAATCCAAGGGGGATAGGCCTCGTTCGGCGTCGGTTCTTGTTTCTTTCTTATCCAGGCTGTTGCAAGTCGTTGTTATGCTCCACCGCAGTTTTATAACTGCCGCGCCGAAGGCTACTTCGTCAAATCGAGAATGCCAAGACTCAGTTGAATCTCGGCTGACAAAAGCCGGCGCCCGCCGCCGGGGATACGGCATTCATTCTCCGAGTCTCGTGATATCCACGCGAAGGCACTCGAAAAATTTGTCGGAGGCTTTTTGAGGAAGACTTGAGCCGCGGCCGGTGTCTGTGAACAGATAGATTCCCTCGGGCTTCTCTCGCTCGAAAATCGCAATCGCCTCCGGGTCGATTCCCTTCAGTCCCGGCAGTTTGAAACGGGTTGGAGGCGCCTCACGGCCCCCCCAAGTGAACAGAGCGGCCTTGTCCTTGCCGTCATGAGCTCCAGCGACGATGAAATGCCGCTTCCCATCGAAGGTCACGTCCCGGATCCCAAGCCCGCCAAGATCCAGCGGGAGGGCTCGACCGAAGACCGCGCGTTGACCTGAGACCAGCCCACTGGGATTCATAATCTCGATCACGAGCGCCTGGCGTTCGGGGGTCGGGGCTCTAAAGCCAATCCACAGGTTTTGTTCAGCTGTCGCGCACAGGCCTTCGATGTTGAGCCCTTCTCGGGAGTGGGCGTCGGCTTTGGACGCTTCTTTGAGTCGATATTTTCGGCCGATGCTGGAGGCGAAGAGGTCTTCGAGCAATCGAGTGTACGATTGGCCGAAGAACCGTAATTCGGGAGAGGGTGTAACCCGGGTAACATCGACCGCGAACAGGTGTTCGCAATTTGGCCGGCGCTGGCCGCTTTTGTCGCGCGAGTGGGATCCGATCCAAAAGATGCGGGACCCGATGGCTGCCGCGCCTTCCAAGTCCAACTCTTCGATTCGGCCGCGAAATGCCAGGTGGTTAGCCAGTTCGAAAGTGGAGATGGGCGGACCTCCGCGGAGCCGGTCGTAGACCCTCAATTGATGTTCCTCGTCACTGGCCGTGATGAAGTAATGATCTCCAACGGCCACTGCCGCTGAGGCGTCGCCGGCGCCTTGGAAGCGGATCGGTCCTTCGAGTTCGGCCTTCGGGCTTTTGGCGTGCGCCAACCAGCCGCCAAGGCTGAACAAGACCAGGACGACCTTCGGGCATTGAATTAGGAGTGGCGTGCCAAGAAAACCCATGCCCAACCATTACACGGAAATCGCAAGGGGCGCCAGGGGCAAACGCAGGGCAGACGCATCTAAATTCTGCCCATATTTGCAGCAGATCTCTGACTTTGCGCGATGAACTGCATCTCAAATACTGGCCAAAAAACCTCAAAACCATTGAGGAATCGAGGAATTAAGATGCGTTTGCCCTGGGAGCAATCGGGGCGAGGCGACCGCGAGAGGGCGTCATCGCCGGGTGAACAAATAAATTGGGGACAGAATAGAGCGAGCGGGCGTCGCGCTCTTCGTTCTGGATGCACTGGCGGCAGGTGGTGCATCCGCGAGTTGTCGGTGGAGCGCGACTGTGCTGAAAGCCAGTCGCAGCAGCATCTCAGGCTCGCTATCACGCCAAACCTGCTGCGGCTGGTGCTTCGCACACAACCGCGCTCCGGGCTGCCAGCCAAAT
>SYMW01000269.1 GCA_005805305.1 Verrucomicrobiales bacterium | reverse complement strand
CTGATGAGCTCGCTCCTGCAAGAGGCGGGGTTCCAGGCGGATGACATTCGGGTGGTGCTGAATGAGCGGGCGACAGCCAGAGGCATCATCGAGCGCCTCGAATGGCTCCTTGATGGCGCCGAAGATGGGCAAGACCGTGTCTTCTACTACAGCGGCCACGGGGCTCAGATCCCTGGCTACGGGGTGGGGGAGAAGGTGGATGGCCGGGATGAGTGTCTCGTGGCTTACGATTTCGATTGGTCTCGGGAGCATGCCGTGACGGATGACCAGTTCTATGACCTCTACAGCCAATTGCCTTATGGCACACGGTTCCTCACCGTGTTTGATTGCTGCCATAGTGGTGGCATGACACGAGAGGGTGGGGCGAGAGTTCGCGGGCTCACGCCCCCCGATGATATTCGTCATCGCGAGCTCAAGTGGAATGTGAAGGAGAAAATGTGGGTGTCGCGCGACTTCAAAGAAACCAGCAAGGCCGCACGCTTGATCCAGGCCGAACGCGCCAAAGCAAAACAGGCGAGGTTCGGGAATGATGGCGCGGTTGCCAAGCTCGGGGTGGGCGCCGTGTTGCGAGAGCAAAGGAAAGACTTCGACGTCGCGTGCAAGGCCTACGGCCACAAGGGCCCGTTCATGCCGATCATTTTGCAGGCGTGCCAGGAGACGGAGTTTTCCTATGAATACCGGCATGGGGTTCAGTCTTACGGTGCCTTCACCTATTCACTCGGGCTTCTCCTTCGCGAGATGAAGACTGCCAAAACGCCCCTCACTTGGTCTCAGTTAGAAACCCGGCTCACAAAGAAGCTCGCCTTCCTGCAATACGATCAAAAGCCTCACCTTGTCTGCCCAGGGGTTCTCCGGAACCAACCAATTCCTTGGAGACCCAAATGAGCGCACTGACCGATTTCCATTGGGAGAGAAGGGAACCGGTTGGCGGTCTCCCATCGCTTCGCGCCCCTCTTCATTTGGCAAGGCCGGGTTTCCGGGGCCGTCTACTCTACTATTCATTCCGCTCCAACCGTTCCGCCAGGTCGCGGGCCGGAGGCCAGTTGGACATGCGATAGTAGCGGATCGCCGCTACTTTATCCCCTAATTCAAGGGCCAGCGCGCCGGCTCTAACACAACTGTTGGCCCCTGGATCGCCATTCTTGCAGGATTCGATGTATGCCTCGAGGGCGGCCTTGGGTTCCTTCTGGCGGAGCAGGTCTCCCAACCGCAGCCACGCCACCCCGTTCGCGGGATCGGACCTCACGCCGGCGCGATAAAGCGCGACGGCTCGAGCCGGATCCTCATGCCGCGTGAGATCAGCGATCCACACAGAGGCCGAGCCGCTGTTCGGTGCGGCCGCTAGGACGCGCTCCGCCAGCATCCTGTCCTGCGGCATCATGTGGCGAATGGATTTCACGCGGCGCTCGTCGCACCTCGCGAGATCAACCCAGGCTTCATCTCGGGCGCGATTCCGGTTCAGCCTCTTTTCCGCGATGCCTAGCCACCAATAGGCGGCGCACCGGGTTTTGACAAATTCAGCCATGCGCGCGCGCGCGGCCTCGATTTCGACGGATGCGGTGTTTACAGAAATAGCCTTGTGCAGCCGGACGCAGGCCTGGTTGAACCTCAGGCGTTCATATCCCACAGCAAGGGTGCCCAGGACGCATCCCAGCACGGCCACACGGGCCATGTCGGCCTTGTCCCAGCCTCGAGGATTCCGGGTGAACCGCCTCGCTGCTGCGAAATCCAACGAACCTCCCAGCCGCTCGGCCAGTGACAAGTGTCGGCTGGATGCGCTCGCCCCCTCCAATGCCGCCTCAGTTGCATTCAATCGATCAGCGGCGCGGTCTTGTGCATAGACTGCGGCCAGAATCGCGAGCGTCAGCCACCACGAAATGGATCCCATCGTCCCCATGGAAACCGAGTCGGTCATGCCGTACACCAAATGGGCAATCAGCGCCGACAGGAAGCACAGGCCCGCGTGTCGCGTCAGCACTTCGTGCCGTGATCGAGCCAATTCAATCGCGCACGCGCCTCCAATGAAAAGCACCAGCACCATCACCGCGCCGCCGAATAATCCAAAATCCAAGAAGTTCTGCAGATACCAATTGTGCGCGTCTTCCAAGTGGATCATCGACGCCCAATCTCGATGCGGATAGACCAGGGAAAGCGCGTTCCCAAAAGCGCCCAAACCTATTCCGGTGAACATGAAATCCTTGAAAGCCAGAATCGCGCTGCGCCAAATATCCATCCGTCCGGTCAGAAGAGTCTCGATGGTAAACCCTTGGACCGTGCCGCCAAAAAACATGCGTTGGAAGGCGGGCATATCTTTGACCGCAAGGATGAGGCCGCACCCTGCGGCCGCGAGCAGCCCGAGCGTGACCCATCCCCGCCGTCCAAATCCTGGCAGGATGGCGCCCGCGGCCACGGCGAGTCCCAGCATCGCGCCTCGCGATTCGGTCACCACGACGCAAATCCACAGGGCTCCGGCTGCCGCCGTCAAGGCGCAAAGCCGTGGAATCCTCGATGCGGGCCTCTCGGCAGGGGTGGCCGCCTTGCCTAATAGCCTTGCCAATAAGGCGACCGTGAGCGGCGCGGCGAACAAAACCAGCACGCCCGCCACTTCGTTCGGAGGCAGCTTATCGGGGTGCCCGAGCGGGCGGAGCGAGAGTCGGGGCCAATCTTGCAGGAAGAAGCGCCGCTCCATGGCAAAGAAGCAGACCATCGCGGCAATGACACCGGTTGCGTGGTGGGCAAAAAGGAGTTGTTTGACGCTCCATCCGCCTGCAGCCGAGGTGGCCCTGGCCACGATCCAATCGAACAGAAGCAGCGCCCAGCAGAGGCCCGCGACCTTGGGCCACGTGTTGTTCCAGGCCGGCGCGGCATAGAGGGACAGTGGGATGAAGACGAGCCCAATCAGGCGGATTGCGCCGTGGAAAGGCGTGTTGGCCGTCTGGCCGGGCGCCCAGGTTCGCCTCCGTAAAGCCGCGGCGCACAACACCCCGATCGCGGCTCCCGACGCAGCAGGCGGCCATCGATTCGCGACGAAGACGATGAGGAATCCAACGCCGAGCAGAAAGGGCTCCAAGACCGCCAACCACAGCGACGCTTTCATGGAAGGAGATCGATTACGGAAACCGTCTCAAAGCCGGGCGGAGGGCCGGAGGCGAGTTCCCGCCCAGCAAATCTGCCCATGAACCTCAAAATGCTTCCATTGATTCCCAAAGAGTTGCGCATGGTGCGGTTCATGGAAAGGGAAAACCTCGATATTTCCGACGCGAAATGAGGCCATGAACCAGGTGCCGCCTCTCGCGCCCTTCGGGCACCCTCTCCTCCGACCCAAAGCGGAGGAGAGGGACGGGGAGAGGAGGTGCTCCTCCGGTTCATGGGCAGAATTGCTGCTTCTCGCCGGGCCTCCCTGGACGTGTCTCCAATCCGGGGGTCGGAATGCGAGTCTATGAACCGCAAACAAAACGGTGGAGAGGAAATTTGGTTTGAGCCGCGCGGCGCGCATGGCGGCAAAACCGTCGCTGAGTTCCACGTTTTCTCTTCACGTCGAGGGCACTGGATCGTGGACAGGAATCGGGACGAGATCTTGGATGAAAGCGTTTAGTTGGAAGCCTGGCTAGGTTCCGAGAGGGAGAGTTTGGCCGGTTGAGGAGGCAAAGCTGTTTTGGAAGAGACTTCCGCGGGGGCATTCTTGCCGCCCAAAATTTTGAACATCACCACGCCGCAAGTCGGGCATTTGCCCTTGATCGCTTTACGCCCGTTTTTCATCAGCTCTTCCACGGCGTCCGCGATCTCTTTCTTGGACTTGCACTTTACGCAATAACCTTCTGCCATAACCCGATGTTGCTTCGTGTGGAGAGGTTCGACGCGAGGAGCGTCAACCCTCTTCACATAAGTATCATAACGGCGGGAGGACGGAACCGTCAACTGGGATTAACCGGCCGCCCACTGTCCGGCGCATCCAAGAGGTGTCTGTGGAGCGCGACTGTGCTGAAAGCCAGTCGCAGCAGCATCTCAGGCTCGCAGCCACGCCTAACCTGCCGCGGCTGGTGCTTCGCACACAACCGCGCTCCGGGCTGCCAGCCAAATTCACCGACAACTTGTGGATGCACTGGGGCTCTGGTGCGTTGTTAAAAAGTGTCTTGAAAGACGACGAAGGGCGGATATTCTTTGAACTGGCTTCACTCCCTTGTTTGCTTGTGGTGCAAACTGGTTTCATGGCGCTTTCCGCGATCCGCGGCTCATGGGAATTTGGGGGGGCGGGACACTTTCTAGCTCGAGAACAGCAAGCTTTTTATGGCCATCATGGTTGCGAACGACTCGCCGTCAGGAAAGTTCGCCGGATTGAGCGTCAACTTATCTGGTGTCGGCAGGGTGAGCCTCACCCATGCTCTTTTCAAAAACAGCGAAACTTCCATTTACGCCACGACCCACGCCGGGCTGGTTCTAAAGACCTTCGACATGGATTGCGGCAAGCCTGCTGAGCTGAGCTATGGGCCTTATCTGAGTTACGGCGTGGAGGTGGAGAATTTTCAAGACATCCAACGCATCGAGGAATTACGGTCGCATGTGCCTGCCTATTATGGTTCGAGCATCGATACCGAGCGAAAACTGGGCTGCATCGGGATGGAGTATTTGGAGGGTCAAAATTTGTTGGCCTGGTGCCAGATGGCTGCCGCGAGTTCGTTCCCAAGCGCCTGGGCCGAGCAGTTCCGGGCCACGTTGTACGAGACTTTGGCCATAGTTCGTCTGTTTCACAAACACGACATTATTCTGATTGATTTCAAGCCGGACAACGTCATCCGCCTGTTCAGCGGAGCGGTGAAATTCGTCGATTTGGGGGCTTTTTTCACGCCGCGGCATAACCGGGAGACTGAGAAGTATGTTTACGCCGCGACACCCGACTACGCGGAGTTGGTGATAGACACGGCGAATGTTCAAACGGGCCTGCCTCTGAAGCAGGGGTCCGATATTTTTTCGGCGGGGATTGCGATCTTCGAAATGGCGACGGGAGGATCCCGATTGACGATGTCCGACGAGTGCGCGGAGAGCTTACTGCGGCAACCGGGGAATTACCTTTTCAGGGATTCCCAGATCAAGGACATCTGGCGTTCTTACCCTCACTTGGCGGACTTGCTGCCTCTGGTGCACACCCAGCTCCAAGAGCGTCGCATTCTTTTCGCCGAGCTCTGGCATCTGCTCAAGAGCTATCTCGCCAGTCAGGTGGCAGAATGGGAATCCCTCACCGAGGAACAGCACGGCCAGATGCTGCTCGACACGGGCATCGCGTTCATCGCGGACCAGCTCCCCGGCCAGCTTCAGTGGCTAGCGGAGCCGATCGCTCGGGCCACCACACTTCGGAGCTTCCGCTTGAAAACCGTGGCGGATCTGATGGCCATGATCGGCCAGCCGATCCCGGAGGCCATTCAAGAGGATATCACGCATCATAACGAGGCGGTGCAGATGGCGCTCGACCTGGATCCTCCAGTGACGTTTCGCCAGCCTTTGAATGTATGGGACGTCCGGCTCAATCCACAAAGCTCCCATTGGGCCGTATCGACATCCTTGGCCGCCTCCGAGTTGTGGCAGGTGGCGGAGTTCACATTCGTCAAGGAATTGTCGCGCGATGAGGAGGGACACCGCTTCTTTGAAATCGTGGGGGATCTTGAGGCGGACTTTTTTGAGGGACAAAAGCTCACGCTTCGCCAGCTCGCCACCGATCACACGGCATGGCTGGGGTCCTGACTAACCAAGCCGCGCCGCCGCCCCTCGCCCGGATTTTCCGTGGCTAAAGGCTGTCCTTGATCCGTCTGATGTGGCCCCGGCCCATTCCCTTCACCTCGCAGCCCAGCTCGAGGTAGCGCCGGATCTGGGTGTCCGACAGGATACAGAAACAATCAATCAATGCGAATGGCTCGCCCACGCTCGCGAAGACTTGATCCGGATCGAGGTTAAGATAAGCCTCGTGACGCACCGCGAGGACCACGGCATCGACCGCCTTGAGCGCCTTTGTCAGATCTTTCTCCACTCGCAGATCTTTCAGCAGCTCCTGCCTGTGGAAGAACCGAGCCAGGCTATAGCCTGTGGCGGGGTAGGTTTCCTGGGCTTCGAATTCCCACCAACGTTCAACATAAGGATCGTGCACCTTCACGTTCGCCCCCATCTCGGCGAGTTTGCGCACGATCAACTCCGAGCCGCTGTAGCGTGTGTCCCCGACATCCTCTCGATAAGAGGCGCCGAGCAGCAGAATGTCGGCGGCGGCTAGCGGCTTGCCCATGTTGCGCAGCGCGTCGCGCACGAGTTGCGAAGGGTGGAGGGCGCGCGTGTCGTTGATGTCGATTGCCTTCGGGGTGATCTTGAATATGTCGTCTTCCCAGCCGAAGATGTGCTTGTAGGCCCACATCCCCAAACCGCCGTCCTTCGGGAGGCAGTATCCGCCTATGCCGGGACCTGGGAACATCAGATTGGAATGAGTGGGCCGGACACGGATCGCGTCGATGACTTTCTTCAGGTCGACGCCATTCCTTTCAGAGAACAGGGACCACTCATCAAGGAAGGCAAGGATGGTCGCCCGGTAGCTATTTTCCACGATTTTCGCCGTTTCGGATTCGATGGGCCGGTCGAGGACCGTGAGCGGGTATTTCGCCACATTCAAGACGTCGCTCAAGAATTTGACGACGCGATCGCGGGCCGAATCATTGATCCCGCTGCACACGCGCCAGAAGTCGCGGATGGAGGCGACGTAGTTGCGGCCCGGCATGACGCGCTCGTAGCTGTGCGCCAGGAGGGGCTCGGAGGAAATCCCGCGGCTCTTGAAGATTTTCTTCATGATCGGATAGGCCACTTGTTCCGTCGTTCCAGGAGCGACGGTCGTTTCGATGAGCACAAGCGCCTCGGGTGGCACCTGCTGCGCGATGCGGGCGATTGACGCCTCCAGCGCGGCCATGTCTGCCGCGCCGGTATGGACGTCGCCGAGCGATTCCTTGATGTAGTCGCACTGCACATCCACCACCACGACGTCGGCCAGCTTCAATGCCTCTTCAGCGTACGTGGCCGTGAAAGTTTTGGTCTGCTTCACGCACCGGGAGATGAGAATGGCCACCTCGGGGTCTTCCGCTTTGACTGGGGAGATGCCGCGGTTCAGCAGCGGGGTCTTCCAATAGCTGCGTGTGCTGGGCCGTTGCATGCCAATGACAAACTTCGTGTTCCGGCCGTCCTTGTCCTTCGCGTCGGCCACGACGGCTGCCATCACCGCGCCCACGAATCCCAGCCCCACGACGACGACGACTTCGCGGCCCATCGCGCGGTTCCGTTCGGCTAGTTTCTTGAGCCGCGCGAATTCCTTTGCGTAAGCGGATTTCCGCGGTAGAAGAAATTTTTCACCGGTCGGACTGATGGAGAACTCTGGCTGCGATCGCTTCATGGTTGGATAAGGTGTGGGTCGTTAGGAATCCCGAGAATTGGGTCGGCGGAGCTTAATTGGGACTGGAGCCGTTCGACAAGATCCGTTTTTGCTTGGTGCAGCGGCGCCAGCGCCACGGTGTTCCTGGTCTTAGAGGTCAGTGAAGTTGAAAATTGAACCGGATCCCCATGCCCGCGCCGCGGATGTCGCGGCAGGCGGTTTGGGGGCAGGCGGGTCATTCGCGCCTGGCCAGCGACTCATTGGGCTGACCGCAAAACCGGAAGTTGTTTTTGCACGGACCCTAAGATCAAGGAAGGGCCTGCCGGATGGCCACAGCCCAGACTAGAGAAACGCCATCACCGCTTTCGGCAGTGCCTCATGCTTCCGGGAAGGGGTTGACAGGGTTTAGCAAACGGAGTGTCCTAATCGTACTCCCATTGGCCATGCCATGCGTTTCGAACTCTTATCCTCATCGCCCTTTGTGGCACGCTTGAGTTTCATCGGCGCGAAGCCAGGAGTCTGCGCCCAAACACCCGCTGGTGATGGGCGGGCTTGGATTGGATGCGGGACGGCGACTCCGGTTCCGCCGCGAGAGCCATCAAGGCGTTCCCGCTTCTGGTGGTGGCTCGTCGGAAGCTGCTTGTGTTTGCCCGTGCAGGCCGCGTGGGGCGGCGACATCGGATCTGCGGTGTCCAGCGCGGCTGCGGCTTCGCGCGGAGGACGGGAGTTATCCCGGGCCGTTGCCCCTCTGGTGAAAGCGTTGTGCTTCGAGTGTCACAATGAAAAGAAATCCAAAGGCGGGGTGAATTTGGAAAAACTGGTGGAGAACCCCGATTTCGCGGCGCACTTCAAAACCTGGGAGAAGGTGATCACCGTTCTTGAACAAGAGGAAATGCCTCCCGAGGGAAAGCCGCAGCCGAGCCCGGCGGAGCGGCGAGAGCTCGCCACCGCGCTGCGTGATCGACTCGAGAATTTTATTCGGCAAAACGCGGGCGATCCTGGCCGGGTGGTGGTGCGCCAACTGACAAGCGCCGAGTATGCCTACACGATTCGCGATTTGACGGGGCTTGACTTGGGATTGGAGCGGGGATTCGCCAACGATGCCGCGGGCGGCGAAGGATTCTCCAACGTCGGCGGAGCCCAGTTCATGCAGGACTCCGCCCTGGAGCGCTATCTCGAAGCGGCAAAAATCGTCGCGTCGCATGCCGTGATTGGAGCCGGCTCTTTGCGGTTCTACGCGGATCCTGGCAAGACCGGCCAAGAACTCTCGGCCATCCACCGGATCGATGAGATTTACCGTCGTCACGGTTTTCGGTCTGGAGCGGGTGAGGGGGGCGAGGCCTATGGCCAGGACCGCTACGCTCACGCGATGCATGCCGCTTGGCGTTTTAGGTTTCGACGTCAGCTCGGATTGGGCGGAGCCAGCCTTGCCGGGCTCGCGCGCGTCGAAGGGATCGATGGCCGTTTCGCCGAGTATATTTGGGGCGTGCTTCACGAGCCGACCGCTTCGATCCCGCTATCGGAGATCATCGATGGCTGGCGGAACCTCCCTCGACCGGCCGGTGGAGCAAGCAGTGGCTCGATCGGCGTCGCGGCTCGAGCCGCCTGCGGAGTTCTCGCTGATCGAATTGGAGAATGGCAAGTTGGCTTGGCTCCCCACCCCGCGGATCCGGAGGATGGCGCGACGTTGACGGAGGGCAGTTTTCATCCCGCTTTGAAGCGCGCGTTGCGAGTTCTGGTTCGCTGGTCCCCAGGGTCCACAAATGCGGCCGTCGTTCTCTCTGTTTTTCCCGCGGCGCGTCAGGGCGAAAGCAACACCATCGTGCGCTGGCGCCAACCCCGGATCCGACTTCGATCGGACCGGCCGCGGTTCGCCGGCACATTCCCACTCCACTCTATTCTTTCGAGCGCATCCTCTCGAAAAATTGAGTTTGGCAAAGGGATTGCCGGGGCGCCGATCGAGAAGACCGATTTTATCACCGTGGGACCCGTGGCCTTGCCCATTTCGTTCGCGGTTGACGAGGGATCGGGGCAGGCTGAGTTGTCGGTGGAGGTTGAATTGGATGTGGAGGGTGGTTCGAACTGGCCCGCGCTGTGCGTGGTGTCCGGCAGCACGACCGGCTCCGGGCGGGGATCCGTGGTTGAAGGCCGGAATTCGATCGTGCTATCGAGTCCCGACGGTCCGGCGAGCGGTTCGTGGATCTCGGGCGTGAGGGAGTTCGCGCGAAAGCTCCCCCAGTCGTCCCACCGGGAAGCGGCGCCCGCCGACAAGGATCCGATTCCAGAGCCTTACGACAACACTTATAACACCGCCGAGCGAAACAGTTTTCACTCGCAACTCAAATACTATCGTGACGATCAGTTCCTGGTTCAACATGTCCTGGATGACGCGACTCGGAGGCTTTTGGACGAAGCTTGGGTCGATCTTCTTGCTTCATTCGATTACCACGACACATTTCTGGGTTTCGTCGATCGGAAATTCAACCTGGGCCTCGGCAGCGGCGTCCGCGCGGGAAGTCTCAGCGATGAGCTCATCCATCGAATTCCGGTTGCGGCGAGGAAGTTCGTCGAAAACATCCGCGACGAGCATAGAGCGATGAAGCGCAGGCTTGAAGCCGCTGAACCAGGGCATCTGGAGGAGGCGATGCGATTTGTGGAACTGGCCTGGCGCCGGCCTTTGGCGAGCGAGGAAACGGACCGGCTTCGCGACTTTTATTCAGCGCTGCGAAAGGAGGACGGACTTGGTCATTCCGAGGCCTTTCGAATGCTGCTTGCCCGGATTCTGGCCGCGCCCTCTTTTCTGTACCGGGCGGAAACCCCCGTGGCTGCGGCGGGAGTGAAAGCGGGTGGCTCCGATGCTCGACGACTGGCGCTCTCGGATTGGGAATTGGCCAGCCGCCTGAGCTATTTTTTGTGGTCCTCGATTCCAGACGAGCCCCTCCGGCGTGCCGCCGCGGCTGGAGTTTTGCGTCGGCCGGGTGAGTTGGCTCGCCAGGCTCAACGCATGCTCCGCCATCCGAGGGCCCGTCGTTTCGCGGCCGAATTCTTCGGACAGTGGTTCGGCTTCTACCGGTTTGACGGGCATCGGGGTGTCGACACGGAACGTTTCGCGGAATTCACCGACGAATTAAAGTCGGCGATGTACGACGAGGCCATTTCCTTTTTTGAGCATGTCGTGAGGGAGGATCGTCCCATTCAAGACATTTTGTTCGCCGATTATTCATTTTTGAACCGAGACTTGGCGCGGCACTACGGAATTGTTCACCCCTCCTTGTCCACGAACCGCCTGGAGCTTGTGTCGGGGATCGGTTCGTCCCATCGCGGCGGGCTTCTGGGCTTGGGGGCCGTGTTGACTGTGACTTCCGCGCCCTTGCGGACGAGCGCGGTCAAGCGCGGCGATTGGATGCTGAGGCGGGTTTTAGGAACACCCGTGCCGCCTCCTCCCGGGGATGCGGGCTCGATTCCCGCCGAGGACGTGTTGCCTGATCGACAAACTGTTCGCGAACGACTGGAGGCCCATCGAAGTGACGCCTCCTGCGTGAACTGTCACGCGAGGATTGACCCGTTGGGATTCGCGCTGGAACACTTCGATTCGATTGGGCGGTGGCGGGAGACCTACCGCGACGGCCAGCGAATCGACACGGCTGGCACCCTGAGCGACGGGACCAGGATCGATGGGCTGGAGGGGCTGCATCACTATCTTCGGGGCCAAGAGGCGGCGTTCCACAAGACACTTTGTTCGAAACTGCTGGGTTATGCCCTAGGGCGGGGGGAGTTGGTCTCCGACCGCCCGCTGATTGGCAGGATGCAAGCCAGCTTGCAAAAAGGCGGTGGCTTTGGGAGTGTCGTGGCGCAAGTGGTTGCGAGCCCTCAATTTCGTTTTTTGCGCCGGCCGGCCGCGGAGGTCGCGCCGGATCCCCGTGGAGCCTCCCCTCACCAGCAGGCCGAATGAACTTTCGGACTTTTTCCAGGCAAAGGATGGCGACGCGGCGCGCGTTTCTGCGCGGAGCCAGCGTGTCGTTGGCTCTGCCTTGGCTGGAATCACTTCCGTTGCGCTCCGAAGAAACTGGCAAGCGGGTGAGCCGAACTCCGGCTTCTGAGCCGCCAGTGCGGTTCGCGTGCCTCTATTTCTCCAATGGTGTCGAACCCGCCCATTGGTGGGCGAAGCCTGGCGTCTCCGGATCGGCCATGAGCGTCGGACCCGGGTTGTCACCCATGACGCCCTACCTGGAGGACATCCTCTTTTTGCGCGGCCTCTACAACGAGCAAGCCGTGGCCCATAAAAGCCCTCATCTTGGCCGGATTCCGAACTTGCTGTCCGGCGCTTGGGTGAGCACGGATCAGAACGACATCCATGTGGGAAAAACCATGGACCAATTGATGGCGCAGCGCATCGGGGACCGAACGCCGGTTCCGAGTTTGGTCTTGGGAATCGAACCGACCGAGCTGCGGCTTGAGGATGGGCTTTCGATGCTGTACGGCTCGTGCATTTCGTGGGCTTCGGAGAGGAAACCCGCGATGAAGGAGATTTATCCATCGCGCGTTTTTGACATGCTTGTTGGGAATGGCGGCGAGCGCCGGTTTGATCGGAGCATTCTCGACGAGATCCAGGTGGACGCACGGCATCTCCGGAGGCGAATTGGCGAGGGAGACCGCCAAAAAGTGGAGGAATACTTGGAGTCCATCCGCGATCTGGAGAAGCGCATTCAGCGGGCTTCGAGGGAGGGCCGTCTGGAGGGGTGGCAGCCGGGGTTGTTGACCCCGGACATGCCGCGCCCCGGTGATGCTCTTCCGCAGAACGTGCCAGAGCACATGAAACTCATGCTCGACCTCATCGTGCTGGCATTCCGCATGGACAAGACCCGAATTGTGACCTGCATGTTGAATAACGACCTGTCGCAGATGAACTTTGGGTTTCTGGAGGGTGTGCGAGGCAGCTTGCACTTGGACCTGACGCATAATGGAAGAGATCCTGTTCGGGAGGCAATGTATCTGAAAACGAATCAGTTTCACGCGCAGCAATTCGCGTATTTGGTGGGGCGCATGAAAGAAATCGATGAAGGCGGCCGATCCTTGCTCGACAGTTCACTGCTCCTTTTTTGTTCGAACCTTTTCGACGGGGACCGGCATCAGGCCGATCAAATGCCGATGTTGCTCGCAGGCCGCGCCGGCGGCAGCCTCAAGACGGGTCGAGTTCTCGATTTTCTAAACCTCGGCGGCGAAAATCGTCGGGCTTGCAGCCTGTACCTTTCGCTCATGGATCGGATGGGCGTCCACGTGCCCCGGTTCGGCGACGCGGATAAACGATTGCCCGGAGTTTGATCGATTCGGCGCTCTCCATATAGATCTATCTGGTCTGAATCCCGAAGCGGCGCCGCAGGACGCGTCCTTTCGAAGGGATCGATCAAATGAATCGGAACTCGCGTCGAGGGGTCACGCCCGTCCCAGGTGGGGTGGAAGAGAATTCATGAGACAACAGATCGCAATTTTTTTCACGGGTGGCACGATCTCGATGCGGATCGATCCTCAGACCGGAGGGCCCGTGCCCGCCTTGTCGGGAGAAGAGATTATCGCGCGCGTCGAGGGGTTGACTGCCTTGGCGGATATTGAGGTGATCAATTGGGGACTCCTGCCAGGCCCCCACATGACACCGCCCAAGATGTTCGAACTGTCCCGCGCCGTGGAAGAGCGGCTCCTGGACGATGCCATCCGGGGAGTCGTCGTCACCCACGGAACCGACACCCTCGAGGAGACAGCCTATTTGCTCGAACTGACTCTGCGCACGGAGAAACCTGTGGTTTTTGTCGGGGCGATGCGGAATAGCTCCGAGCTCAGTTGGGATGGGCCTGCGAACCTGCGTTCGGCGGTGCGCGTGGCCATCGAACCCTCGGCGCGCGGTTTGGGAGTTATTGTCGTCATGAGCGATCAATTGATCGCCGCGACGGATGCGGTCAAAACCCACACTGAATCGGTGGCCACTTTTCAGAGCCGGGATTTCGGGCCTCTCGGGGTGGTCGACAAGGACAGAATTATAGTCGATCGCCACCGGACGGAGAGGATCCACTTCACGCCCACTCGGCTTGAAGAGCGGGTGGATATCGTCAAACTTTCGGCGGGGTCCGATGGGCGCTATATTCAGTTCGCGGTGGGCGACGGCGCGCAGGGATTGGTGATCGAAGGGTTAGGCCGCGGCAACGTGCCCGTGGCGGCGCTTCCCGCGTTGGAGTGCGCCATCCAAGCAGGAATTCCCGTCGTGATCACGTCTCGGTGCCCTCACGGCCGGGTGCTGGACACGTACGCCTACGAGGGGGCGGGACGGCAGCTCAGGCGCATGGGCGTGATACTCGGCGGTTTGTTGCCCAGCCACAAGGCGCGTCTCAAGCTCATGGTGATGCTCGGGGCGGGATGTGGCGTGGAGGAAATCAGGGCCTCGTTTGAGAACTGAACCTCGGACCATTCCTGATGTAGACCTTAAAACGGCAGTTGAGCATCGTGCAGATTTGCAATAGCCTGGTTGAGAAAGGTTCGACGAAGAGAGAGGGACTACAGGATCACAGATCTCACGCGCTCCGTCGAGATTCGGATCTTTTTTGGTCTTCACACCGGTTGGCAGGGTGGTAGGGTGGATGGAATCTAATCCTCTTCGTGAACACGACCAGCCAGCCATCCTGTCGCGCGTTTCTCTCGCAGGCCTTCACGCTCATCGAACTGCTCGTCGTGATCGCGATCATTGCGATTTTGGCGGGTCTGTTGGTTCCCGCATTGTCCCGGGCCAAGGAAGAAGGAAGGAGAGCTGCCTGCCGGAGCAACTCACGCCAAATAGGCATCGGGATCGCCCTTTATCGTGATGATAACGCCGAGAAGGCGCCTCTGTATCTCTTTAGACCCGGACCGAACACCGGCTATCCCGGAGGCAGTTCCATGTATTTGGAGACTTACGTCGGCGGAACCAACATTTTCATTTGTCCATCGGATCGAACGAAGGGCAGGATTCCGATTGATCTCGGTTGGGAATATTTCGGGAAGGTCGGCGACTTTACCGGGAGTTACGCCTATCACATAGGGCCGTGGCAACAGTTGGATCCCTCAGGTAAAATTTGGCTGCGCGATCAGCTGGCGAAGTGGGAGACACGGTTCATCGTGGCCGCCTGTCCTTGGCATCGGCATTTGCTGCAAGGCTGGACCGGGACCAACACGTCGGGATGGGGCCGGTCCCGAACGCGCATCAAGGATGTTTGCCTGCGATTCGACGGCGGGGTCACCACGTTCCGCTGGCCCGGCTCGAATTGGGAGACTGAGCCCTATCAGTTTATGGACTGATGCGGGGTGGGGCTTGGAGGAAGCAGGGCGGCTCCCTCAATGACCGTGCGCGTGCCCGGCCGCGTTCCCTCCAGACTCCATGTAGGACAGCAGATCGAGGACTTGATTCTTGGACAGTTGGTTGAGAAGGCCCATCGGCATGAGCGAGGAGCCCTGCGTCTCGCGCTTTTTGATGGATGCCTTTTTCAGCGGCCGAATGAGAGCGTCAGAGGGGCCCGTATGCACAAACACCTCGTCGCCCTCCTCCTTGATGATCATGCCGGATAATTCGTCGCCATCGGACAGTTCGAAACTGTGATTCTTGTAGCGATCCTCGATCACTTTGGAAGGTTCCAGGATTTCGCTCAGCACCGCGGCGCGGTCGCCTTTCCTCCGGGCCAGCACATCCGTCAGATCCGGACCGTACGCGTAACCTTCCTTGCCCAGTTTATGGCATTGGACGCACGCCAGTTTGCTGAATATTTCCTTCCCAGAAGCCAAGTTCCGACCCGTCGTGGCCAGGCGCAAATCGGCTTCAAAATCCGCCAATTTCCACTCGGTTTCCGTTGGAGGAGCCGCCGCCGGTCGCGAGGCCAGGTAGGCCTCCACATTCTTCACCACCGCGAGCGTGCCCAACATCCGCATCCAGTGGCCAGGGAAAGTGCACACGTATTGGTAATCTCCTTCTTCTTCCGGAGCAATAAAACTAAGTTTGGCCTCCTGGCCTTGATCGATCATTTTTGTTGCGTGCAGGACCTTGGGCGATTTCGGAACATGAATGCGGCCTTCGGAATCCGGGTCGGGAAGGGTCTCGGCGAGCCGGCCGATTTCTTCCGAAGATTTAGGCGTCACGATCACCAGATTGTGCGGCATGGAGTCTTCGTTCTTCAGGATGATCTCCACCGGTTTTCCCGCTTCCACGACGATCAAGGATTTGTCATACAGCATCTGCTCATGAATCGTTCGAATGACGAACACACTCACTCCGATGGCGCGCAATGTTTTGCCAATGGCGCCCGACTTTTCAGGCGGCAGCAGCGAGGCCAGATCCGACGCCAGCTGAAACGCGTTGATGACATCAGGTTCGGTGCGCCTTTCGACGGGCACTCCCTTCAAGTAACCAATCAAGCTCTCGAGCAGGGGTTCCGCCCGCTCCTTGGCCCATGATCTCCTGGGAATTCGCTGAAGGCTGGCGATGGCCGCGGCTTTTTCGTCCCCGGCTTCGACCAATCCCGCGAGCGTTGAGAACGTCTCGGTTTCTCGGACCGGGACGGAGGAGATCACGGCGATGGCTGCTTGCCGAACAGCCGGCGGCGCCGCCTCCTTGAGCAGCGGTTCGAGCTTTGGATGAAGGGATGCCCGAAGCGCCGCGTCCCTAAGCAGTGGCACGGAGTGGATCAGATCCGCCAGTTTCGCCGGATCCGAGGCCGCCAATTGCCAGGATTTCTCCACGGAGGCGTCCGCGGAAATCAGGCCCGCGTAGCCGATCCGGCGTCCGAGGGGAGACTCCGATTCTTGAGCCAAACGTTCGAGCTCCTCGCGCTTCGTCGACAACTCGGATGGCTTGTGCTGCCCCAGCAATCCGGTGAGTTCGCGCAGGACGGCGCTTGTCTCCTCCGCCCGTTTTTCCAAGTCTGCGATCCCCTTGATCAGTTCCGCCAGTGGCGTAGTGCCGCGCGCCTTGGCCAGTCCCTCCAGCGCTTCAATCCGAACTTTGCGATCCAAACCGCCGCGTTGCAAAAGAGCCACGTAAACAAATTCGCTGCGGGGGGCCTCGAGCAGCTCCTTGTTGGAGAGCCGGGCCAGAACATAGGCTGCGGCCGTCGGGCTTTTTGGAAGGAAGAGGGGCTTCTTGACGGGTTCTTCCGCACCGTGAAGTCCGGGCAAAGCTGAAAGGAGTGCCATGAGCAGAATGACCCGACTGTTTCGCCCAATCCCGCGCCATGGACGGCTCTCGGCGGCGCGGCAAGATTCCCTTGCTCCAATGAACAACCAGGCCGCCCAGCGCGGTAAACAGAGGAACACCCGGAGATCCGGCACCGCGTGATATCCAAACAATTTCATCTCAGAATGTAGTCCAAACCAAAAGGATTTGAAGAACTGACCGCGTTAGGAGGGTCCGGGACGGGGGGCTTGGGCGCCGCCCAGGTGGGCGCTGTTCCACGGGTGGCAGTCTGCCCATGAACCGCAGGAGCACATCCTCTCCCCGTCCCTCTCCTCCGCTTTGGGGCGGAGGAGAGGGTGCCCGAAGGGCGGGAGAGGAGGCACCCGGCTCATGGCCCCAACTCACGTCCATTTTTTGGAGGTCCGGCCTGCCCATGAACCTGCCAGGTTCATGGGCGCAGTCCGCGCTTAAGAACCGGGGGAATCTCATTTTGGCCAGTAAAGTGCGGTAGATCTTCAGGTCTGCCGACCGCGGGGGCTCCGGCCCCGCACGGAGTGGGACACTCCGTGGACCGGCAAGTCGGAGACTCGCCCCACATTTTTCAAAAAAAGGTTCAGTCGGCAATCTCCGCTCCGGGGAGAACTTTCGTCATACACACTAAACCTGGCCTCGACCCGCGCCTATTTGGTGTACTGATCGAGCGCTTTCATCGTCTCGTCCAGACAGTACTTGATGTAATAATCCGGCTTCGACGGATCCGCCTCTTTTTCGAGCACCTCGAGGGCGATTTCCGCGGCCTTGGCCGTCTTGAAAAAACTGCAGGCGCGCACGGCCTCGAGACGGACGCGCGGATGCGCGTCGTTGACTTGAATCTTTAGCAAGTCGAGCGGACCGGCCACGCGGTCGCGCCAGTAGCAAAGAACCCGGGTGGCCGCCGCACGAGCGCGCGGTTCCGGCGAACGGAGCATCCGCTTGAGCAAACCTTCATCGACGACGTTGTGCCACTGATGGACCCAGAGGGCCTCCATCATGTGGTGTTCGTATGCGGGATCTTGTGTGTCGAGCTTCGTGATCCACTTGTCGACAGCCCCGATCACTTTGGCGCTGTCGCGTTTCCCGAGCTCGATTTTTGCGCGTGTGCGCACGTTGTTTTCGGGTGTCTTGAGGGCGTTCAGCAGCGCAGGGATGGATTGGCCGTCGATCTTGACGGGCTTCAGAAGCGGACGCCCTTCGTAGGTCAGGCGGTAGATCCGGCCATGCTGTTTGTCGCGGTTGGGATCCCGGATATGGTGCTGCATGTGGCCGATGAGGGGCTTGGCCCAATCCAGGAAATAGACGGAACCATCTGGCGCCACGTCCACGGACGACGGACGGAAGTTGGGGTCATCCGATTTGACGAGGTCTTCAAGCGTCTCGCCCTTGAGCCCGGATCCCTCTTCGGAGACTTTGACGCGAAAAATGCCTTGGAACCCGATCACGTTGCAATTGAGAAAATTGCCGTTGAATTCGTCGGGGAAATGCCGGCTTGAAAGGATGCCGGTGCCCGCGCAGGGGCGGGAAGGCCGATTCCAAAACTGCTTCATTCTTCCGTGGTGCCGGATGGAATCGGGGAGGTAGCCACTGTAAGCGGGAGCGAAAAAGTTCTCGTTGCCCGTGGCATCGGTGATGATGTCGTTGCCCCAGTAATCGAAGACTTTCCCGTGCGGATTCGCGAATCCATACGGGACATAACGTTCGAATTTACCCGTGACGGGTTCGAAGCGGAAGATGCAGCCGTCGACCTGGCGCACGGGGCCGATGGCGGTCTCCACTTGTGTGCGGTGGAACACTCCATCACTGAGGTAAGTCGCTCCACCCGGGTCGAGGACCAGGGCGTTGGATGTGTGATGCGAGTCCGCTGAGTCCAGGCCCATCAGCACGCGCTCTTTCCAGTCCCCTTTCCCGTCGCCATTGGTGTCACGGACGAACCACAGATCCGGCGCTTGCACCACCAGGACGCCATCCTTGTAAAACTGGAAGCCGGTTGGGCAGTTCAATCCGTCCAGGAATGTCGTCATCTTGTCGGCTTTCCCATCCCCGTTGGTGTCTTCGAAGATAAGCAATTTGTCGGTGACGGTGTCGGTGGGAGTAAGTTCCGGATAACCGGGCCAAGCCGCAACCCAGAGGCGCCCTTTGGTGTCGAAGGCCATCTGCACGGGGCTCACCAGCTCGGGGAATTGCTTCTCGCTGGCGAAGAGTTGAACCTTGACTCCTTTGGGGACCGTCATGTGCTTGATGGCTTCCTCGCCATCTTTGAAAGGCTTGAGATCATCCCGGTTCGAGGCCACGGAGGTCACGGGAGGCAAGTTGGAATCGTCGACTTTGAGATCGCGGCCTTTGGCGAGGGCCCAAATCCTCCGATCCCGATTGGCGGTCAAGACATCGCGTTGAGCCATCTCCTGCTGCATCACTTTGTAGTTGGAAACATAGGGGTCGGGGGCGTTGCGGTCCGTGATGAACCTGGGCTGCTTGGGTTGATAGGCGAGCGCGGAGCGTCCTCCGTAAACGTTGTAGCCATCCACGGTGCGATATCGAGCGTGCCATTCGAAATTCTTGTCGTTGATCGCGGCTCGGAGCTTCTCCAAGTTCCCTTTGGGAGGGGATTGGTCGAAGAGCGCTCGAAAAATATCCGGAGCCAGGGCTTTGTCGCCCACTTCGCTCAGCATGAAGCCGTTGAATGTGAGGGACTGTTTGCGAGCGGCTGCCTTGGCCGAGGCTGCTTGGGAAATGCTGAAAACATCCACGAACGGAACGCCGTTTGCCCTGGCGACCTCAGCCATCGCGTCGGTGTAGCGTTGGAGCCGCGCGTTGTTCGCGCCAGGATCAGCAAAGTTTGGGTCGGTCAGTTTCTCATTGGCCAATGGGGAAAACAGCACAATCCGCAGCGTTCCGCCCCCGCTGTAATCCTTCGACCTGGTTTCCTTCAAGAATTTCTCGAGATCCTGCTTGAATGCCCCGATCCCGGCTTCGCCTTTAAAAGATTCGTTAAAACCGTAAAAGGCGAAGATGACACTGGCTTTGACCCGGGACAGCCATTCGTCCCGAGTGCCAAAGTTCTCGGACCGGTGCCATGTGGCGACTTCATCACCCGAGGCCGCCAGATTGCGGAACTCCAAATCGTGTTCAGGATGCTGGGCGACGATCAAAGTCTCCAGCCAGCCGTGATGCTGCATCCGGTCGGCAAGCGCGCCGCCAACGATGGCGATGCGATCTTTTTGCTTCAGTTCGAGTTTTGGCGCCGCCGTGGCGTTCCCGATCGGCAGAAAAACCGCGCCCGCCACGAGCCATGCTAAATGAGTCAAAGATTTCATGAGTTTGAAAGAAGTCATACTGCCCGATCCGCTGAACTGCAAAAGGAAAAAGTCTGGAAAAATCGAGTGGCGCATTCTCCACAGACTCGATTCATTCCGTTTCATTCACGAACGGTCGCGGCTGGAGGGGGCGGGCTCCGGCAGTCCAAGCCGGCATTCCATCGACTTTGCTTCCCGCCGGCGGGTGGCCAGAAACAGGTTCGGAGATTCCGCTTCATTGCTTTCGTTCGGACGACAATCGCCCAAACTCCTATTGGCGTTCGATAATTCTTGACTGGCTCCAGCTTCTCGAAGCATGACACCAACATGATCCACGCGCCTTCGCCTCGCTGGCTGATTTTCGCGGCGGCTCTTCTGTTGTTTGTCTCCTGCCTTCGCGGGAATGACGCGGACTGGCCTTCCTACAGGCGCGATGGAGCGTTGTCAGGCTATTCCCCCCTGCGCGGCGGACTCCCCGCTCCCAACCGGCTGCTCTGGTCGATCGATTTGGGCGGCACGTCTGCTCCAGTCGAGACGGTTCGAGTCCAGGATTTCACGGGGGATGGAAGCGATGAGTTTTTGCGAACCGCGAAGGATCGCTTGATTTGCCAGGACATGAGCGGCGCCAAGCTCTGGGAGGCGGATGGATTTTCTTCCCCTTTGGTTCTGGAGACACGCGATTTCGCGGGGGACGGTGGCCGTGGATTGTTGGTCGAGGACAATACCGGGACGGAGATCAGGACATGGATGGTGGATGGCCGGACCGGAACCCGGACCGAGTTGACTCGGCGCCGGAATGTTTTCGGGTTCCGGCATCGATTTGGCGCGATCCTGCCCGGCGTCCGAGGCCAGCAATATTGCCTTTGGTGGGACGGACAAGACAACGAGCTGACGGGGCCCATCGCGCATGGCCATGTCTGGAGTTTCGAAGACGGCTTGGCGCGTCCGCGTTCTCGATTCCGCGTCGACGTGGCCGGGATGATTTATTCCGCGCAGCATCTGTTTGCCGACATGGACGGGGATGGCCAGCAGGAGATGGTCATGGTCAGCCACGAGCAGATGTGGGTGTATGATCTGGCCTCGGGCCGGCAAAAAGCCTTCGCCCGATGGCTTCCGAGCATCCGGAGTTACTCCTCCTCAATGGCGCTGATTCCGTTATCGCGCGGGGAGCTTCCCTCCTTGCTGCTCATCAATCCTCATATCCCTGGCTTGGAAGTGGTTCGCTGGGACGGCACCAACATGGCTCGGATTTGGAAGCAAGTCGTTGGTCCCGAGGAAAGCCAATACCAGCAGCGTGTCCAAATCCGGGAGGCCGTTCCCGATCCATTCCTCGACCTAAATCTGGACGGGCGAACGGAGATCCTTGCCTCGATCACGAATGAACACGGTGACGGCGAAGCTCGGTTGGCACTTTTTGACGCGATCTCCGGGGATCGATTCCTGGATGAACCAGGGATTGTTGTTGAGGCCGTCGACGAACTCGACGGTGATGGAAAACTTGAAGTTTTTTTGCGGGAGAAAGAGGATTTGAGGATCGCGAACTGGGACGGAAAACAGTTCATCGATCGATGGCGGGGCAGCAACGCGACGTTCGTGGCCGATTCAAAGCCGCGTGACCGCGATCTTGCGCGGAGCGCCATCGCGGGCCTCCCGCATAATCCGACCGTGGCGCGCGACGTGTTCCACAATTCCGAATTCATCCTCCGCTTCGGCGGGCAACCTTGGCGCTGCCGGCTCTTTCGTGATGGCACTTTGGCCAGGGTTGGTCCGGCTTCCAGCGCGGATCCTTCCGCGGGCGGCCCACCTAAAGCCGTGAGGCATGGGAGCTGGCATTGGGAAGGAACCACTTTGGTGACAAAGTCGAATCAGCAAACGCTGTTTCGATATTCCATCCCTTCCGAGAAAGTGTATATGCCGCCGGCCGCTTTGGTGGGAACGCTCAGCGGGCAGCGTCGAATCATCGCACGCGACGCCCAGGGAACATTGGTGTCTTATTCGACGAATGGCGCGGACGCCCGTCCGCTCCTGCCTCGAAGCCCCGCGTTCTCGCAGGCCGATGGTCTTTACTACACGCATCTGTCGTCGGCTTCCATTTGCGATTTGAGCGGCGACGGGGATCCCGTGCTGCTGGCTTGCACGCGCGGAGAGGACGGACGCCCTTCCGTCATCGCAGTGGACGGCCAAGGACATGTGAAACGCCGCTTCGTCCCCCCTGGCGACACAGTTCAGATCGCGCTCGGCCCCACGGGATCCTTGGGCGAAGGCAACGGACGCTGGCTCGTGGTTCGATGCGTCCGCAAATTCGATCGTGACGCCGTGATCGCATTCGATGGCCGCACCGGTCGGCAACTGTGGATGCGCGACCAGTTCAATATGCCGGGCCGAACGACCAAGTTCGTGCTCCATATACCAGCGGCGGTTTGGGATCACAACCGCGATGGCGCGGACGATCTCATCTCTCTCTCGGAGAATTTTTACGGAATCATCGATGTGATGAACGATGTCAATTTGGTGGATCCGATCGACATCACGACCAGTTTGAAGGGGCATTGGCCAGGGTTCGCGACGCCGATTTTGGTGCCCCGCCGCAACCGGCCGCCCCGCGTGTTTCTCAGCCGGGCCTATGCGGCGAGCTACGTCATTGAATTGGATGGAAGTCCTGTGTGGCATTTCGGGTCGAGCCGGGACACCACGCCTCGCAATCATGCGGCGATCGCTGACTTAGACGGCGACGGCGGATCGGAGTTCGTGACGGCCCAGGCTGACGGCGTGTTGAAGGCGTTTGACGGAGACGCGGCCAATCAAAAATGCCCGATTTGTCCGCCCGCGGATCCCTTGAGCGAGCGCAATCGATCGGGCCGCGTCCGATGGACGTTTCGGGTTCCCCCTCCTATCGGCAGCTTGGGCGCCAATCAAAACTCCGACCAAGATTTTGCGTCGGCGGATCTGGATGGAGACGGCCGCGTTGAAATCCTGATTGGCGGCGGCGATGGAAAGCTTTATGCCCTGAAGGAGGTTCAAGGCGCGTGCTCGATTCTCTGGAGTGTTGACCTGGGACGACGTGTCGGAAGCCCGGTCCTGGCGGATCTGGATGGGGATGGCATTGGCGAGATTCTGGTTCCCAGCGAGGACGGGAGAATGCATTGTCTCGGCCGATAGTGTTTCGGGAGCGGCGGGGAGCATGAGAGGGGATGGGATGCGGTGGATGTGCAGTCAGGCGCCGCCGCGCCTGCTGTCCGAAATGGACCGCATCGGCACGTTCGGAACTCGCTCTTGGACACCACGGAAGGCGCCGGTGCATCCACGCGTTGTCGGTGGAGCGCGACTGTGCTGGAAGCCAGTCGCAGCAGCATCTCAGGCTCGCAGCCACGCCGAAGCTGCTGCGGCTGGTGCTTCGCACACAACCGCGCTCCGGGCTGCCAGCCAAATTCACCAACAACGCGTGGATGCGTGTGCTGGTGAAGTCGGCTACTTCGTGGGTGAAAGTCCCACCGGTCGAGTTAGACGGTTCACGACCGAAACGCGGAATCCGGGATGAGGCTGTGAAGCCGAACCACTAGCGGGATGCCGAAGGGAACTGTCGGGTCGTAACTAAAGTAAACCTCATCTGATGAGCCTCGAAAAGTTCAAATCCGGTAAGCCGAGCCACTGCATTCATGGCGAAGGCTGCCACGCTGCGTCATCAAATCGTCAGGCAGGCGCAGTTGATTCCGGCGGGGTCTGCGACGGCGACACGACAGGAAGGGAAGCCAAGGTAAGCCTCGAAATCGCCTCGGAAGGGAACGCGCTGAGGCGAATGATAGGGTGGTGGAAAGCAAGCTCGGCTTGACGGAGTCTCGCCCTTCTGCTCGTCGCTGCGCTATGCTCAAGTCGACCATCGGCCCCTCGGGGAATGGGCTAACAATAAAGGGTATAGCGGTAGGGTAACGAATGAGACGCTCACGGGGGACGCTATTGAAACGCGGCACTGGGATCACTTGCCTGTGCTTGCTGTTCGCCTGGCTGGCGGGTTCGGCCGGCAGTGAAGAGCCGGCCGTGGCGACGCTGGGCATGCCGGCTGTCGTGGTGGAAGGATCGAACCCGGGCTTCAAGGCCCGGATCTTCATCCTGGCAAGCGACCGCGACGAAGTGGAGGCGTCCGGGACGATGGCGCGCAACATCGCCGAGCGGATGAGCTGTCACAAAACATCCACTCCAATCCAGAATCAGGGGCTTGCGAAAATCGGCGATTGCGGATAAGGCTTGATCACAATCATCGCATGTTAACAATCAACGGCCGTGCTATGGCGTGTGCTTCAGGTGCGATCACCCGGCGCAAGCTGTTGCAGATTGGCGGGGCAGGTTTGCTTGGAATGTCTCTCCCTAGAGTCTTCGCGGCGGAGGAAGACCCGGCGCCTTTTCTGAACGCAAAGGCCAAGTCTGTCATTTTCCTGTTTCTCTTCGGGGGCCCCAGCCAGTTGGAGACTTTCGACCTCAAGCCCGAGGCGCCAGCCGAGATCCGCGGGCCTTTCAGACCGATCCGTTCGCGCACGCCCGGCCTTCTCATTTCAGAGCATCTGCCCAAGCTCGCCGCCGTCTCGGATAAATACACCGTCATCCGCACGATGACGCATTCCTTCAACGACCATAGCGGCGGCGGGCATTACATGCAGACCGGCAAACGTTGGCACGTGCCGGTGGGCGCCGGTTTCCTCGCCACTCCCCAAGATTGGCCTTCGATCGGCAGTGTTGTGGAATACCTCTCGCAGAAATCACAGGGTGGGCTCGATCGCGACCTGCCCTCGTATGCCGTGCTTCCCAACTGGCTCGGCCGCCTGCAGGAATCCGGGCAGTACCGGCGCCCGGGGCAATACGGCGGCTGGTTGGGCGGCGGATTCGATCCGCTGACCACCAAAATCGACAAACGCAACCTGACTGACAATCCATACTGGCGCGATTGCCCTGACTCGGAGCTTTCCTTCCAGCTCGACGGGCTGTCCCCAGAGGTGCCGGTGGCCAAGTTGCGCGAACGCGCTTCGTTGCTCGATCAATTCGAGTCCGTGCGCCGGCGCGTGGACAACGGGGCCGCCGACGCCTTTGATCGCCATCGCCAACGCGCGCTGGCGATCGTCACCTCTGACAAGACTCGCGACGCGTTGGATCTCACGCGCGAGGCGGCGAAATGGCGCGACGCATACGGTCGCCATCTCTTCGGCCAGTCCTGTTTGATGGCTCGGCGGCTTGTGGAGGCTGGAGTGCGGTTCGTGACAGTGCACTACGATTGCGTGGACGGCTACAGTTGGGATTCACACCGCAACAACGATGATGTGCAAAATCACCTTCTGCCCACTTTCGACCAGGCGGCTGCGGCGCTGATTGCCGACCTCGATGCGCGCGGAATGCTCCGGGAGACTCTCGTGGTGGCAGTCGGCGAGATGGGCCGAACCCCAAAAGGCAACGCCAACTGGGGTCGTGACCATTGGAGCACCTGCTTTCCATGCCTGCTGGCCGGCGGCGGAATCCGCGGCGGGGCTGTCTATGGCGAAAGCGATTCCCACGCCGCCTATCCAAAGGAAAACCCGGTATCGCCGGAGGACCTGGCCAAGACGCTCTACTGGTCACTCGGTGTCAACCCCGATCTGACATTGCCCGACCGCGAAGGACGCCCCGTTTCAATTGTCGAAAGCGGCAAACCCCTGGCCCGACTTTTCGGATGACGGCCTTCTGCAAATTCCAAGGAACAGACGAGTTGTTTTTGATGGCGCCTGGACTTTTGCCCACACGGGAAGTGACTGCTCCCACACCCGCACGCCCGGGGGAGTCTTCTGGTGTTGGAGTTCGCGAAGAACCTTAGGCGGTATGAGAATTTCTTGAAACAGCGCCGGAAGAATTTCAATCGCCTCCCACTCAACGAGGTAGTGGAGCGCTCTTCGTCAAATTTTTCTCATCCAGGCTTTTTGCGAATCTGCATGATCTTCAATTGCCGTTTTAAGGTTCAATCGCCCGCTCGCCGTGCCAGCATACTTTACAAATAGTCCGTCCAAACGCATACTGCGCTGGCATGATTGACCGCCCCTTTTGGCTGGAGCGAATCGGAGCCGCCTGGAAGGAAGCGCCCATTGTCTGGCTCTGCGGGGTCCGTCGTTCGGGCAAGACCACCCTCGCCCAACAACTCGGTGAGGCCCGTATTCATTACGTGAACTGCGACCTGCCCGTCGTTGAGGACATGGTGCGCGACCCGGAGTTGTTTTATCGCGGCTGCACGAAGCCGGTGCTGTTGTTTGACGAGATTCATCAACTCCGCGACCCCAGCCGGCTGCTCAAGGTGGGCGCTGACTTGTTCCCGAAACTGAAAATCCTGGCAACCGGCTCCTCGACGCTCGCCGCGAGCCGGAAATTCCGGGACACGCTCACGGGCCGCAAGCGCCTGGTGCAGCTCCTGCCAGTGCTCTGGCGCGAACTGGAGGCCTTTGGCAACATCCCGCTCCTGCGGCGGTTGCTTCATGGCGGATTGCCGCCCGCGCTTTTGGCCGAGACGAAGCAGCCCGCGTTCTATCGTGAGTGGATGGACTCCTTTTTCGCACGCGACATTCAGCGCCTCTTCGGTTTCCGCGACGTGAACCGGTTCAACGCCCTGTTTGAGTACATTCTGCGCCAGAGTGGAGGCCAGCTGGAAGTGACCCGAACAGCGTCCGCCCTCGGCATCAGCCGGCCCACGGTGGAGAGTCATCTGCAGGCGTTGGAAATCACCCATGGGCTCACCCTGGTGCGCCCGTTCCACAGCGGCGGACAGAAGGAACTCGTCAAGCAGCCCAAGGCGTATGCGTTCGACACTGGTTTTGTCAGTTTCGCGCGCGGGTGGGATCCGCTGCGCCCCGATGACTGCGGTGTGCTCTGGGAGCATCTGGTCCTGGAGAACCTGCGAGCCGCGTTCCCTGATGAGCCGATCCGCTATTGGCGGGACAAAGCCGGAAACGAGGTGGACTTCGTTCGCGCCCGATCACGCGACGAAGTGGATGCCTTCGAGTGCAAATGGGACGCCAGCGCTTTTGATCCCGCGGCGATCAAGGTCTTTCGTTCCCATTATCCCAAAGGGCGCAACTATCTTGTGACGCCGCTTTCAGGCACAGCCTACCTCAAGCGCTTCACCAAACTGGAAGTCAAAGTCGTCAATCCCTCAGGCATTGATTAACTCCAGAGAGCATGCAAACTCCCCGCGGAACATTCAGACCCTGATGATCGGTACCGCCCTGACTCACTACCGGATCACCGCCAAGCTGGGCGAAGGCGGCATGGGAGAGGTGTATCGCGCCACCGACACGAAGCTCGGCCGTGAAGTGGCGATCAAAATTCTGCCCGCAAGCTTCAGCCGCGATCCCCAGAGCCTCGCGCGCTTTGAACGCGAAGCCAAAGCGCTGGCCTCCTTGAACCATCCGCACATCGCCGCCATCCATGGTTTCGACGCGGTGCAAGGCACTCATTTTCTAGTGCTGGAACTCGTCGAGGGCGAGACGCTGGCCGAGCGGCTGCGGCGCGGACGGCTTCCTGTGGAGGAAGCGTTGAGCGTGGCGCGGCAGATTGCCGAGGCGGTCGAGGCAGCCCACGCCAAGGGGATCATCCATCGCGATCTCAAGCCAGGGAATATCAAGTTCACGCCCGAGGGCCGGGTGAAGGTGCTGGATTTTGGGTTGGCCAAGTTGAGTCACCCAGGGAGCGCCGGCGTCCTCGCCGGCGGATCTCAGGGGGCACTCGCCGGCGCGGACGCCGGCGCTCCCAGCCCTGACGCTCCCACCCAAGTCCAACCTCCCGCCGAGACTACCACACCCGGCGCCATCATGGGCACGCCGGCCTACATGAGCCCCGAGCAGGCGCGCGGGTTGGAAGTGGACAAACGAACGGACGTCTGGGCCCTCGGCTGTTGTTTGTTCGAGTGCCTGGCCGGGCGCAAACCGTTCCGTGGTGAGACGGTGACGGACATGATGTCCGAAGTCTTGAAAGGCGAGCCCGACTGGAGCGCGCTTCCGGCGGAAGTTCCCCGCGAGGTGGCGACGCTGCTGCGGCGCTGCCTGGAGAAGAACCCACGCCGCCGGTTGAGCAGCCTCGGGGACATCGCCATCCTGCTGGAGGATTTGACCCAGTCGAGACAACCTAGCTCCATCTCCCGGAGGGCGACCGAGGCAAATAAGCCGCTCGCACCGTCGAATCGTCCGTCCCTTGCCCTCACCCTAGCGCCGTGGATCGCGGTGCTCGCGCTGCTTGCATTTGGAATTGG
>SYMW01000268.1 GCA_005805305.1 Verrucomicrobiales bacterium | reverse complement strand
GATTCATCCGTTCAGCATTTGCCGGCCTCAGTTTGGGGTCCACATGGACGGTAACAACATGTACCACGTGCCTGGCAACTACCACGACAGGACCTCTACATTCTCCTTTGCCGACGGCCATGCCGAGGCTCATCGCTGGGTTAACTCCAAGTTCAACAACCCGGGCTATGCCGAGGCCGATGGCTTCTGGCACAACCACGAAACTCCGATGCCGGGAATCTCGGCCGCGAGTATTCTGGCCGACAGCACCTGGTTCAAGCAGCACACTACCGAGCTTCGCTGAGGCAGACGGCGACTCGCATCGAAGAAGGGCACGGTGGCAGCGACAGGTTAGCCGGCCTGCCGATTTGGCGAGCCGTCCCGTCAGTGGAGTGTCACCGATCGAAGCTGCGTCTTGGGTCAAGCAGGGCCATCCTTGAAACCCGAATCCGCGCCATTGATCCGGCACTGGCGTTCTCAAGCAGGAAGCGACCCCTTCGGCCCTTTGTCCAGAGGCATAGGTGTTGAAGGCCCCTGGTATTCCTCGGTGGAGCCAAAGAAGTTTCTTGAGACTTTCCTCTTGAAACCATCCGGGGTAGGCTCCTTCGATTAGAAGTCGCGTCAGCGCGAGTGAACCTTAAAACGGCAGTTGAACATCGTGGAGATTTGCAGAAGCCTGGATGAGAAAGGTTTGACGAGGAGGGAGGCATATCCCTTGTGGATCTGGCGAGTGATTCGGAAAAACTTTATCGCCAGGATCTTGCGAAGATTCAACTGGGGCCACCGCCGTTTTAAGGGTAAAATATTATAACGCATGGCCTTGATCATCCTGGGAGTTACCGGCTCTATTGCGGCGCACAAAGCGGTGGATTTGGCCAGCCTGCTTGTGAAGCAAGGCGCCCAGGTTCACGTCGTCCTGACCCAGGACGCGCAGCGGTTCATCACGCCGCTGCCATTTAAAACGCTTTCGCGCCGGCCCGTGATCACGGATCTTTACGATGAGGAAGAGGGTTGGAAGCCGTCGCATGTGCGTTTGGCGGATGAGGCGGATCTGCTTTTGATCGCGCCTGCGACCGCGAACAGCCTTGCCAAGCTGGCCCATGGCATCGCCGATGACGCGCTTGGCTGCATCGCCCTCGCGCTGGATCCCCGGGCCAAAATGCTCGTGGCACCGGCCATGAATGGGAAGATGTGGCAGCATCCGGCAACGTGTCACAACGTGGCGACGCTCCAGTCTCGTGGAGTCGAATTCATTGGACCTGACGTGGGATTGCTCTCCTGCGGTTACGAGGGGGCAGGCCGTCTTTGGGGGGTGGAGCAGATCGCGGCACGCGCACTGGAACTGGCTTCAGAATGCCCTCCGGGTTCTTAGAGAATTGGGTTCTCCAGTGGCGGGATTTTTGGTCTCCCTCAGCGCCGCGGCCGGCGGTTCAGGTGGAGCGGCTGGAGTTCATGGAGCGCCGCCTCATGCTTCCCGTCAAGGCGGCTGGCCTGGCCATTGTTTTCTATTATCTTTTCTTTGCCATCCGCGTCGAGGACATCACGCCGACGCGCCTTGTGGCGTCCGAAACTTACCAATACTGGACGGTTTTGCTGAAGGGGGTTCAAACCACTTATCTTTTTTATTTCATCTTGAATCTGGCGGCTGGATTTTTCCTTTTCAGCATGCGGCAATTCTCGTTTGCCCTGGTGCAGTGGCTGGTGTTCGTGGTGGGGGTCCTCGACGCGCTGTTCGTGGCTGCTCTGACGCTGGTGACGGGGGGCTTCGACAGCATCCTTTTCTGGATTCTATTGGCTTTGGTCATCCGAAATGCTGTGAGCATCGGCCTTGCCGCCCCGCAGATCATGGCGAATTTGATCGTGATTGGGGCTTATATGGTGGCTGGAGTGGTGGACGTGTCGATGCAGAAACCCGAAATGGAGAACGTCACCGAGGCTCATCCGTACTATGAGGAGCTGGCCGGCGTTTCGGGGACGGCGGAACCGTTCATCCTCCGGGTGAGCCTCCTGTTGCTCATGACCATTTGCTGTTACGGGGTTCAAGTGCTTTTCGACCGGCAGCGTCGGGCCGAGGAAGAGTCCATGGAGTTCTCCCTGCGCCAGCAGCAAATGCAGGCTACCGGGAGGCTGGCGGCCGAGATCGCGCACCAGCTCAAGAACCCCTTGGGGATCATCAACAACGCGGCGTTCACGCTCCAGAGAACCGTGAAGGAAGGCAAAACCATCACCCAGCAAATCTCGATTATCCGGGAAGAGGTGGCACGGTCCGACCGCATCATCACCGAACTCATGGGCTACGCGCGGCTTTCCGAGGGGAGGGTCGAGCGGGTCGAAATTAACGAGGAGCTCGATCGGGCGACCGATCAGGTGTTCCCCCCGGCGCTTCATTTCGAGGTCGCTTTGCATCGGAATTACGCCACGGCCCTGCCGTCGCTTTTGATCCAGCGCGCGCACATTTCCGAGGTTTTTATCAACATCCTGCACAACGCGCGCGAGGCGATGCAAGGGAAGGGCAACATTTGGCTGTCCACGGCCTACGAAGAGAACTACTCCGTCGTCGTGAGTCTGCGCGATGATGGGCCTGGCATCGCCCCCCAGCATCTCGAAAAAATCTTTGAGCCCTATTTCACAACAAAAGAGAAGGGATCCGGTCTCGGCCTCGCCATCGTGAAACACAACACCGAGATCAATGGCGGCACCGTGAAGGTGCATTCGGAGCTTGGAAAAGGGACTGAGTTCGTTCTTAATTTCCCCGCCAAAAGTTTGTTTAAACTGCGAAAATGAGCCTGCCCCCCCAACGCCGTTTCGATTCCTGGGGGACCGGGATGACTTCCCGATCCCTCCGCCGGCAGTCGTTGCTTTCATGAAACCACCTCTTCCACCCCTGCTCGTCGTCGATGACGAGAAGAATATGCGAATCTCGCTTGGCACCGTCATGACCGACGAGGGCTATGAGGTCCGCTCGGCGGAATCCGCGGAGCAAGCGCTGAAGTTGCTGGAGCAGGAGACGGTGTTCATGGTGCTCACCGATGCGCGGCTGGGTGGGATGAGCGGTTACGAATTTCTTGGGAAAGTTCGCGACCGATATCCAGGCTTGCCGATCTTGATGATCACGGCGTATGCAACCCCCAAGCTGGCGGTGGAGGCCATCAAAGCGGGTGCCGTCGATTATTTGGCCAAGCCGTTCGCGCCTGAGGAGTTGATCCACGCTGTTCATCGATGCGCCGAGCGACATCGGCTGATCCAGGAGAACGAAGCGCTCCGGGCCCGCGCCGCACAAGGGGTCTCGCTGGATCAAATCATCGGAGACTGCTCAAGGATGCAGGATCTGAAGCGGCTCATCCAGACCGTGGCCCCGACGAACGCGACGGTGCTGATCCTGGGCGAAAGCGGGTCCGGAAAGGAGCTGGTGGCGGGCGCGCTGCACAGCTTGAGTCATCGGCGAGAGGCCAATTACATCCGCATCAATTGCGCGGCGATTCCGGAGAATCTGCTCGAAAGCGAGTTGTTCGGTCATGAGAAAGG
>SYMW01000267.1 GCA_005805305.1 Verrucomicrobiales bacterium | reverse complement strand
GACGTGGGGATCATGGGCCGTCGTCCGCGACCACGAGAACGCCGCGCCCCGCCTCGTCGACGGGGCCGCGATTCCGGCACTCGGGTGGGATTGGGTTGGGGAGATGAAGAAGCATCTTCAGAAGTCATAACAACAATGGATTTCGAACAAACGGACCTGGCCGCCAAAAGAGACACGGGAAGATCTCTCGGCGTGTAGGCCAGCCGCGTTGGGGAACGTCCGCTCGGCCCAATCAAGTGGCTGCTGGACTGAATTCGGTTGGGAAGAAATTACCGGCACGTAGGCACAACTCTCGAGAGATCCGCGGCGATCAGCAAAACGTTCACATCGGGACCAACCGATACACTTTGCCGGTCCTGCCAGTGAGCTGATTGGAATCGTTCGTTAACACGTACAACTCACCGTCCTCGTCCTCGCCCATCGCGACGACGTAGGCGCCGACGTGTCCCTGAGGATGAGAACTCAATTCCAATGGAGCCATGCTCCATTTGCCGCCGCCGGAAGCGGGTCGGGTTGCCACAAACAACACGCCTTCGCCTTTAATCCAAATCCTCGACCAGTCGGCAAAAATGTAACGACCTTGAAGATGGGGGAAACTCTTCCCACGATACACGTATCCTCCGGTCACACTGATGCCGAGCGATTCGGGGTCCTTGGCAAACCGTTTGAAATTCTTGTAAGCAAGGATGGGATCGATGAACGGCTTTCCGTCCGCTCCCTTTTCTGGGCAATTCTCGGGAGGTTTCACGGGGTTCTTGGGATCGAAACACACAAAGCCCTCGCGCACATTCCAGCCGTAGTTACCGCCCTTGACGATGATATTGACCTCCTCGAAAGAATCCTGGCCTACATCCACCGCGAAGAGCTCCTTCTTGCCACCTCGATCGAAGGAGAAACCCCACGGGTTGCGCAGCCCATAAGCAAATATTTCCGGCTTCGCTTTCCCATCCTTGAACGGGTTGTCCTGGGGGATGCCGTAAGGCGAGCCTTGATTGACGTCGATTCTCAGAATCTTTCCTAAAAGCGTGTCCAGTGTTTGGCCGTTGCCCATGGGAGGATGACCCAGGCCGACATCGTGGGCTTGACCGCCATCGCCCACACCGATGTACAGAAATCCGTCCGGACCAAAAGCCAGACGGCCGGAATTATGGTTGAACTGGGGTTTGTCAATTTCGAGCAGCAAGCGCTCGGAACCCAGTTCTACCTTCTCTTTGTCCGAGGGCGAGACCTTGAATTCGGAGATTCTCATCGTGTGATCGTACCCCGCAGGCGCCCCCTCTCGAAGGGGAGCGCTGAAACACACGTAAAGGCGGCCGTTGCTCTTGAATTCTGGGTGAAGCGCCATTCCCAACACACCGCGTTCGTCGAAGCCTGCCTTCAACTTCGCCAAGCGCGGCTGCAGATCCATGAGCAGCTTTGGAGGCGATCCTTTCGTGAGGAGGTAAATGGGCCCCACCTGATCGCACACCAAGTTCTTTCCGGACCCGTCGTTCAGCGGGATCAGGACCACCGGCGAAACCAATTCACCGGCGACCAACCTTAAACCCACCTTGGTCTCGGCGGCCTGCGCGACGTTGCCCCAAAGAGTCGCGCCATGGGCCAAACACAAGCTCAACACCACTGTCCGAATCTCGCTCAACAATCCTAAGTTCTTCATGCTTCCAAAACTCTAGGAGGAAACTTTAAAAAAGCCAAGCGCCGTTGTGAATCAGATGAAACTGCGCGTGGGCGGGGGATTCCGCCTGCCTCCCCCGTCCGCTTGGACTGATCGAGCCTGGCGGGATGGGAATTTGAGACAGAACGGACCTCAGAATTTCTGTGGCCATGGTTGGTGAAAAGGAACGGGGTGTTCGCTTGCCGCAAAGCAGCGGCTCTCCCCTTGGCCCCAACCCATCGGGTTGTGCCACAGTGAACCTCTGGCTGCGTGGCTCCTCGGTCACAGATCCATGTCCGGATATGCCCCCTCGTCGCGCCTTGCCACAGATTCACTGTGGCACAATAAATGCCCACCGAATTCGTGAACGGCACACTAACGCGGCGGGTCAGCTAGCGGATACCGGTGAAGGAATGGGTCTGGGCCGTTTCAGCAAATTACGCAGTGCCGAGGCGGGCGAGGCCACCAGGGCTGAGTCGACGGCAAACCGTGTCACCCGGCTTGAAGGCAGGCGGAACTTGAAATCTCGGAAAACCCGCTCGCATACCGTCATCAATCCTCTTGCTCCGGTGCACTCCTCCGCCGCCAGTCCGGCAAGCCCGCGGAGCCCGTCGTCTTCAAACTTCACGTCGATCCCGTAAGCCGCAAAGGCGCGCTCATATTGGTGGATCAAACTGCTCTCGCTCTTTTTCAGCACATTGAACAGATCTTCCTTGTCCAGCCCGTGACACGCCACGCGGACAGGAAGTCGCCCGACAAATTCTGGCTCCAGCCCATACTCGATGAGGTCCGCCGTGGTGACTTGCTGAAGGAGTTGATCCACCGTCATTTGGAGTCCGCGCTTGCCGCGGCCATCCCCAGGCTGGGGATCGGCCAAAGCCGTTGCGTTCGCGCTGTGATTCCCGCCGGTGTTCCGCCCGGCATCTCCTAGCAACCGCTTCGCAGTGAGCCTCTCTCGAATGGTTTCCTCCATCCCTGAAAAAGCGCCGCTCACTATGAACAAGATATGGCGCGTGTTGATGGTCTCCGGTTGAGTTCCACCGCCTCCACGCATGGTCTGCATCGCGTTCTGAAGCTGGCCTGTCATGTCGTTGGGAGACACAACGGGCACGTCCCCATCTTCCATCAGCTTTAACAGATTGGTCTGAACTCCTCGACCGGACACATCCCGGCCGGCAATGGGCTCGCTGGTCGCAAGCTTGTCGACTTCGTCTAGATAAATGATCCCATGCTCGGCCTTTTTCACGTCCCCGCCCGCCCGCCGAACCAGGTCTCGCACCAAATCGTCGACGTCCCCACCCACATAGCCCGTCTCGCTGAATTTGGTCGCGTCAGCCTTCACGAACGGGACGCCGATAAGATCCGCCGCCGATCGCACCAAATGGGTTTTCCCGACGCCGGTCGGGCCTAAAAGCAGCACGTTTTGCTTTTGATAAAAAGGAGTGCCTTGCCCGGCGAGAGCCATCCGCACGTGTTGAAAATGGTCGCACAGGGCGACGCTCAATACTTTCTTGGCCTCCTTTTGACCGATCACAAACCGGTCGAGGTGGCGGGCCACTTCGGCCGGCTTCAGGTGAAAGCCAAAGTCGGGCTTGGACGGAGCGGCAGCTTTCACGACTCCAGGCTTGGCGTGTTCAGCATTCTTTCCACTCGGCCGCCTTGGCCGGCGAAAAGTCGCCGGCACCCCCGCCGCCACGTCCAGGGGAGTCTCCGACTCGTCAAACAGTCGATTTGGCATGCGGAGCCAATCTATCTAAATCAATTCAGTACCGGTAATGCTCCGGCTTGTAAGGGCCTTCCAGGGGCACCCCCAAGTAACTGGCTTGAGCTTTGGTGAGCTTCGTCAATTTGACGCCGATCTTATCCAAGTGCAGTCGCGCGACTTCCTCATCAAGCTTCTTCGGTAGCCGGTAAACGGTTTTGTCGTACTGATCCTTGTTGGACCAGAGGTCGATCTGGGCCAGAACTTGATTGGTGAACGAGTTGGACATCACGAACGACGGATGCCCCGTGGCGCAACCGAGATTCACCAGGCGTCCTTCCGCCAACAGGTAGATGCTCTTGTTGCCGGGAAGATGGTACCGGTCGTACTGCGGCTTGATGTTTTCAATGCGGACGCCCTTGGTCCTTTTCAGCTTGTCGACCTGTATCTCATTGTCGAAGTGCCCAATGTTGCAAACGATCGCCTGGTCCTTCATCGCCAGCATATGTTCCACGGTGATGATGTCGCAGTTCCCGGTGGTCGTCACATAGATGTCACCCCGGCCCAGCGTGCTCTCCAAGGTGTTGACTTCGAACCCTTCCATGGATGCCTGCAACGCGTTGATAGG
>SYMW01000266.1 GCA_005805305.1 Verrucomicrobiales bacterium | reverse complement strand
GTGACGATGGCGGCGTATATCGATTTGAATCCGGTGCGGGCCGGGATGGTCGCGGATCCCAAAGCGTATCGATGGAGCGGATACGGGGAAGCGGTGGCTGGCAAACGACTGGCCAGGAATGGGTTGCAGAGGGTGGTCGGGGCGATGCGGGGTCGGGAGGAGACGCTGACCAAAGCTATGGAACTCTACCGGATGCGGTTATTTAACCAGGGCCATGAGGAGAACGAGGCGGTGTTGGAGGACGGAAGGACTTCGCTCGGGGCGTTGGCGCACGAAGAGGTGATGCGGGTGCTGGAACAGCGCGGACGGCTGCCCGTGGGAGATTATGTGCGTTGCCGTGTGCGGTATTTTTGCGATGGAGGGGTGTTTGGGAGCCGCGCGTTTGTGGACGAGATTTTCAGGGCTTATCGGGATCGGTTCGGGCCCAAGAGAGAGACTGGGGCTCGGCGCTTGCGCGGGGTGGAGGCGGAACTGTATGCGCTGCGGGATCTGCGGGCCAACGTGTTTGGGTGATGGACGGGAGCGCGATGCACGCTCTGCTTTGCTGGAATGGTAAACCCACAGCCTCCTCGGCAGGAAAAGAACAAAGGAAAAAAAGCAAAGGGACAGCTAAAAAATAAACAAAACCTGCCGACTCTCCCGCCCACTGGTGGCCTGTTCACGGTTTCAAAACGAATTGATCCGCCCGATTCAATGATTCTTGCCCAGGGGCTGCCGAGAGCCCATTCTTGGCCGCATTGAACATGAGCCGGATTATATCTGAGGCCGATGCGTTACGTTTTTTTGTTGGTCATCCCCGGGCTGCTGCTGGCGATTTGGGCGCAGTGGCGGATGTTGTCCGTGTATCGCCGATGGTCCCAGCAGGCTTGTGCCACGAGGCGATTGACGGGCGCCGTGGCGGCGCGCGAGATTTTGGATGCCGCTGGTTTGTCCACCGTCGCGATCGAATCGACGAGCGGCTATCTGACGGACCACTATGATCCACGCGCGCGAGCCTTGCGCTTGTCCGCCGAGGTGCACGACACCGATTCGCTCGCGGCTATTGGGATCGCGGCCCACGAGGCCGGGCACGCGCTGCAACACCAGGATTTGTATTGGCCGATCCAGGTTCGATTGGCGTTGCTGCCGTTCACGCGAGCGGCCGCTTGGCTGGCGCTTCCGATGCTGGCGGCGGGACTGGCTCTCCGAGTGCCTCCGTTTCTGATCCTCGGGACGGCTCTTTTTATGGTGTTGATGGTGTTTCAATTGATCTCCCTGCCGCTGGAGTTTGATGCGAGCCGCCGTGCCGGCCGGATTCTGATCGAGCGCCGTTTGGTCAGTTCGACGGAACTCGACGGGGTGGGCCAGGTGCTTCAGGCGGCCGCATGGACGTATGTCGCGTCTTTCACGCTTTGCTTTGTCCAAATGCTGCGATGGTTGAGGTTTCTTCGATTGCCGATTTGATCCGCGTTGGCTTCCGCTTGGCCAGCGGGTCGAATGAAGAAAAGTGATTCGATCGGAGGCGCGGCAGCTAAACCCTATCCTTTAGCTGAACGCGCCCTTAGCCGAATTGTCACGGCTAAGAAAGTCGTTGTTGATCCTTTCGCAAGTTTTCACTATCCTCGCCTCTCCACCAACTCACCCAAACCGACTCCCTTGTGGAGGCTTATGCAAACTTTGAAATGGCTTCTCTGCCTGCAACTGATGATTGTTTTCGGGGCCTCGTCCACCGTTTCCGCGGGAGTGGCTTATCCACTGCCTCCGGGCGGTTGGACGTATCTGTTCGACGGCAACGCGGACACCGCCGGAGAGGCGGGCTCCGGATTTACCTCGCTGGATGGCACGTGGAGCCACGACAACGGTTCGGACGAGTGGGATGGCACCGCTCCGGGAGGAACGCTTGGCCCAATGAACCGGCCTGGCGGCGCAGGCACGTTCACCGAGGGAGGCATCAACTTTCTGAGGATTCAAGACACGGGAGATCCCAGGGATTACGGATATGCAGACCCCGGGTCCAACCGAAAAGTGTACCTGGGCCACGACATGTCCGCGAAGGGGGCGACGGAAGCCCAGCTCAATGAGGGCGTCACTCTCTCGTTTCGCGCGAGGATCCCCACCCATGCGAAGAGCTCGAGCCCCCTCGACGGGTTGCATCGGGACGGGCAGCAGGCTGGAGGCGTGTTGCCATACCCTGCCGGAGGGGACGGCTACGTCACGAGCGACGGCGGCAAGGGAAACTTCGTGCTGAAACAGTCCACCGGGGGAGCCATCGCCTTTTCCCTCACGTTGCCGAGCGACAACCCCGGAGGAGATCCCAATGCCAGCAAGGCGAATTTTTCCGGCCTGACCATGAACGAATTCGCCGGAAACGCGATCAGCGGGAACGTCAATTTTGGGCAGGGAAGCGGCACCAATGTGATCGCACTCGACCCTACGGAATGGCATGAGTTCTGGATCGTCCTGAGAAAGGATCCAGCGGCGGTTGGGACTCATCAAGCGTTCATCTACATGGACGGATCGCTCACGCCCACGGTGTTTAAAGTGACCGCCGGAACCGGCTCCGATTACAGCGGAATCACCTACCTGGCAATGGGCTCCACGGCGACCCCGCAGAACAGCGCGCTGGATGTGGATTTCGTCGCATACAAGCTCGGCGTGAACTTCCCTCCCGGGTATGCCGAACCACCCGGGGGGTGGACCTATATTTACCAGGGCGACAAAGCCGAGGCCGGCGCCGCGGGATCGGGATTCAGCTCGCTGGATGGGACTTGGAGCCACGACAATGGATCGGATGAATGGGACGGATCCGCTCCCGGCGGGACGCTTGGAAATACGAACCGGCCCGGAGGCGCGGGGGTCTTCGAAGAACGGGGCGCGAAGTTTTTGAGGATCCAAGACACGGGTGATCCAAGGGATTTTGGTTACGCGGATCCGGGGTCGAATCGCAAGATTTACCTCGGGCACGACATGACGGCTCAAGGGGCCACCGAAACCCAGATGAATGAAGGCGTCACGCTCTCGTTTCGAGCTCGCGTGCCGACACCGGCCAACAGCACAAGTCCCTTGGATGGCTTGCACCGCGACGGCCAGCAAGCGGGAGGCGTGTTGCCATACCCTGCCGGAGGAGACGGCTATGTCACGAGCGACGGCGGCAAAGGCAATTTCGTCATCAAGCAGTCCAGCGGGGGCGCCATCGCGTTCTCGCTGACCTTGCCTTCCGACAACCCGGGAGGCGATCCCAACGCGGGCAAGGCGAACTTCAGCGGCTTGACGATGAACGAATTCGCTGGGAACGCGATCAGTGCGAGCGTCAACTTCGGCCAGGGAAGCGGCACCAACGTCATCGCTTTCGATCCCACGGAATGGCACACATTTTGGATCGTGCTTCGAAAAGACCCCGGGAACGTCGGAACCCATCAAGCTTTTATCTATCTGGACGGAAGCTTCGAGCCGACCGTCTTCAAGGTCACGGCTGGGAGCGGCTCGGATTACTCCGGAATCACGTATCTCGCCATCGGCTCCACTGCGACCCCGCAGAACTCCGCGCTCGATATCGATTATGTGGCCTACAAACTGGGCACCCATTTTCCAGGGAACGCGCTCGACAGCCTGCCGCCTGACATCTCCGATTTGAGTCCGCCGGTGAGATCGACGTATCAAGGAGCCGCTCAAGGATTGCGATTTAACGTGACGACGCAGGGGGCTAATTCCTTAAATGCGGCAGGCTTCAGCCTCCTACTCAATGGGCAAGACGTCAGCAACGGTTTGACCGTGACTGGACCGCCCCAGAGCCGCACCGCGGTTTACAGCGCGCTTCAGCCAAACACCGTTTACAGCGGTGAGATCATCGTGAGGGACCAGGCAGGCCGAGGCGCCACGAACCGGGTATCTTTCGACACTTTCAGCACCACGGAGGTGACCGCCGTCGAGGCGGAGGATTACAATTTTGGGGGCGGGAAGTTCGTGGATAAACCTGCTGTCGGCGCTTATCAGGAACAAGTGGGCGTGCCGGGGGTAGACTTTCAGGACACCCTGGCGCAACCCGTTGCCGCTAACAGCGTCTTTCGCACGGCCGATCCCGTGGGAACGCCGAACTCGCCGGATTACCTGAGGAAACACCTGGAGACCGCAGGTGCGACAGAAGTTCAAGTCGGAGACATTCAGAGCGGCGAATGGCTCAACTACACCAGGAACATCACGGCGGGGAACTACCTGCTCTATGCGCGGGGGGGATCGGCCGGCCCACGCGGCATTCGGGTGGACCTTGTGACCGGCGACCGCTCCAAACCAGGCCAGGCGGTGGCCTTTTTGGGGGTTATCAATGTTCCCAACACGGGGGGCGCAGGCTCTTTTGATTACGGATATCTGGCGAATAGCAGGGGCCAACCGGCCGTGTTGGCGCTGGGTGGTCTAACGACTTTACGATTCACGTTCCCATCCGCCGCCGCGAATTTGAGCTTGAATTATTTCGCTCTAGTCCCGGCGCCCCCATCCGCTGAGACCCAAGTGATCGCTTTCCCTGCCGATGGGACCACGGGCGTTGCCCCCGATGTGGCGTTAGAGGCCCTGGTGATCGCGGGGTCCAACCCCATCGATGCCGCGTCGGTCAAATTGTTCTTTGATGGGGCGGATGTGTCGGCCCAGGCCCAAATATCGACCGAACGCGGTTTGGTGCGCCTCAAGTTCGCGCCAGGCTCCGGTTTGCTCGCCTCCGGGAGCTCCCATTCGGCGCGCGTGGTGTATCCCGGAGGGGACTCTTCCTCCACGTTCACGGTCGCGAATCTGAATGTCATTCCGGCCGCTTGGGGCACCGATGCGGCCTCAGTGTCTGGAAAGCCCCGCGGCTTTTCCGGCAGAATCCACAAAGCTTCCGACGACGCCCCTGGCGCTTTGTTCCCAAACACCATCCAGCGCGCGGTGGACCAGTTGGCGGGGAAGATCATAGATCCCGCAACGGGCCGTCCTTTTGCGAACGAAGCCGCGGGCGCCTCGGGGAACGGGGCTTTTGTGGAGTCGGACACGATCAATTATGAACAAACGGGGCTGGATGAAGGAATTGGCGGGGATCGTCCGTTTCCCAATCTCGACGCCCTGGATCAAAACAACATCGCGATGGAGGTGGTCAGCTATTTGGAATTGAAGAGCGGCGTCCATCGCCTGGGCATTTCGTGTGACGACGGATTCGTTGTTTACGCGGGTCCGAGTGCCGCCGAGGCCAAACTGGTCGTCGGAGTCCGCGAACCAGGCGGGGGCACTGCGCCAGTCACGTTCGATTTCGTGATTCAGAAGGATGGTGTTTACGCCTTTAGGATGCTTTTTTTTGAAGGCACTGGGGGCGCCGATATCGAGTGGTACTCGGACAATCGAGTGACCGGCGAACGTATTCTTCTGAATGCGCCGGGGTCCTATCGAAGCTTTGCCGCTCGCACTGGCGATGGAACCGATCGGCCCTCGCCGGTCAGTTTAAATGCTCGAGTCGATGGGGCCACAATCCTGCTCACTTGGCCGAAGACAAGTCCCACGTTCCAACTTCAGACCACAGCCGCGGTGTCTCCCGCGAATTGGAGCGCGGTCGGAGGAAGTCCTGTGGAGGCCGGAGAAACCCTCCAGTTGCGGGTTCCTGTTTCGGAGGCCTCCCGCTTCTATAGACTGGCCATTCCCTAGGCGCCAGCCGAGCGGGAAGCCCCGAAAGCGGGGCTTCCCGTTCTCCTGCTTCCGGTCCGCCATCTGAATCCGCCACCCGGTCCCACTATCTCCAGGCCTCAGAATTTCTGAGGCAATTTGTGATAAAGAATCGAGCCTTAAAACGGCAGTTGAACATGGCGCAGATTTGCAAAAGCCTGGATGGGAAAAATTTGACGAAGAGCGAGGCATATCTGTTAAGGATCTGGTGAGTGATTTTGAAAGACTTTGTCGCCAGGATCTTGCGAAGATTCGCCGTGAGCAACTGCCGTTTTAAGGATTAGAGGGGCCTTCTATCATGAGCACGGAACGTATTTATGACGCGGTGGTGGAAGTCGCGGCCCGTCGGCGGCCCGGCTCCTCTTCCTGGTCGCATTTGGATGTGGGCGCTGGCAACGGCCAATTGGTGAAGCGATTTCGCGACCATTTCCAGGCTCGATCGAGTGCCTGCGATTACACAGGGGAGTTGATGCGGCTGCCAGATCAGAAGGTGGACATCGTTAATTTGAATCAAGAGGCATTTCCCTATCCTGAGGCGGCGTTTGACATGGTGACCGCCACTGAAGTCGTAGAACATTTGGAGCGCTATCGGGAGGTCCTTCGAGATCTTCACCGCATTTCCAAGCCAGGCGGGCTTGTGATACTCACCACTCCAAACATCCTGAACCTCAACTCGAGGCTGCGCTTTCTCTGGTTCGGCTTTTGGAACCTCTTCGGTCCTCTGCCCGTGCGCCACAGCGCCCTTTACTCCACTGGAGGGCATATCAATCCGTGCTCCTTTTTCTACCTCGCGCACGCTCTGATCGACGCCGGGTTCGATGACGTGGAGCTGGACTTCGACAAGCCGCAGCGGTCCGCCATCCCGAAACTGATCCTGCTTTATCCTTGGATCAAACTCTTCGGCGCGCTGGCGTTCCGACGTGAGCAGACCCGTTTCCATACAATCAGCCCTGAGAACGCCCCGCTGGTCCGTGCGATGAACTCCACCTCCATGCTGCTCGGCAGGACGATCGTGGTCTCCGCCGTAAAATCCACGGCAACCGCCGCATCCCGCCCCTCGGCGTCTTCGTGAAATGCACAGTATCCAGGCCCCGTCACGCCCCGGTCCGTTTACCCCGTAGAACAAACGAATCAACCTCAAAACCGCAGCTGAACCTCGGGCAGATGCGCAACAGCCTGGATGAGACAGGGTTGACGAATGGCGGGGGATATCCTTTATGGATTCGGTGAGTGATTTGGAGAGATTTTATCTCCAGGATCTTGCGAAGATTCGACGGGTGCAACCTCCGTTTTAAGGTTCATTGGGCGATCGATATGACGAACAAATTGGACGAACTCAAGCGCATCGGGATCATCAACGCGTTGCGAAGCTGCCAGCTCTTCGCGGGGTTGCCTTTGCTTGAACTGGAGGCCGTTGCCAACGCGACATCCATCAAAACTGTCGCCAAGGGCGGCTATCTGTTCCGCGAGGGCGATCCTTCCCATGGCTTTTACGTCGTTCAAACAGGCGCTATCAACGTGCACCGCGTCAACGCCGCCGGAAAGGAACGGATCATTCACATCTTTCGCGCCGGGGAGTCGTTCGCGGAAGGCGCTCTCGCGACGGAAAAAGGATACCCCGCCGACGCGCGGGCGGTCGAGGCTTCCCAGGTGTTGCTCGTTGACAAGCCGGGCATTCTCGCGCTCCTTCGCCGGCAGCCCGAACTCGCTCTGCGAATGCTGGCGTCCATGAGCGCTCACCTTCGCATTTTGGTGGCACAGCTCGAGGATCTGACCTTGAAAGACATCGAGACACGCCTGGCCAATTGGCTGATCAAGCGCTGCCCTCGTTCCGATGGTGATCTTCCCGTTAATATTGAATTGACGATGACCAAGCGTGTACTGGCGGCGGAAATCGGCACTGTGAGCGAAACTCTTTCCCGGACCCTCGCGAAATTACGCGCCCAGAGCCTCATCAAAGTCCAGGGCAAGACCCTGACGATACCATCGCCAGCGAGATTGGCGGCGCTTTTGCGCAAAAATCTCGGTGAACCTTAAGACGGCATTTGCCCAAGGCGAATCTTCGCAAGATTCTGTCGATAAAGTTTTTCCGAATCACTCGCCAGATCCGCAAGGGAAATGCCTCCCTCTTCGTCAAGCCTTTCTCATCCAGGCTTTTGCAAATCTCCACGAGGTTCAACCAGCCTTCACCGCCCCTTTGGACTTGAGGGGCCGCCCCAAGGCGACCACCCCGCAAAGCATCAGACCGCAGGCAATCGCCGCGAGGCTGAGATACAGCGTTCCCGCCGGGGGCTCGAAGCGATATTCGATGATGTGCTCCCCCGCCGGCACCTCGACGCCGCGGACCATGAAATTGCACTTCAAAACTTTAGCCGGCTCGCCGTCCACGAACACTTTCCAATGCGGATCGAAGCGATCATTCAAAAGCAGGATTGAAGGGGCGTTTGCCTCTGCCTTCATCCGGACTTGTTTGGGCAAATACTCGCTGAACGTGATTTCGTTCTTGGCGTTCGCTGCCGCGCTCGCGGCGGTCCCGGACCCTCCCCCACGTGGGGCTTCGGCCACCACGACGGTCTGGTGCGGATCAAACGAGGGATCGGCCAGCCGCCGCAGTTGGGCTTCCGGATCAGGGATCACTTCCCATTGGGAGTAGAGTTTGGCGCGGGGCAAGGCGCCGGAGAACTCAATCACCGCAAAAGGCCCGGATTGGTTCGGCTCCGCGGTCGCCCGCGCATCGCCCGGCGCCTGAACCAAGTTGAACGGCGTGTGGATTTTGAAGCGCCGCTTTTCAGGATCTAACTGATTGTTCAGAACTTCCAGAAAAGCGCCGGTGACCCCAAGCAGGTAGCGCGTGTTGGTGAGCTCCCAATAGCGGGCCTGAAGGCTGAGGTTGGAAGGGCGGAAAGCAGTCAGATACTGCATTTTGTCGGAAGCCATTCGAGGTTCTTGGGACACATCGAGGGACTGGACGTTGTAAAACTGGAAGCGATGTTGAAGCCATTCCAAAAAATAGAACTGTTGGAACGATTGAAGGATGTAGGCCGTTTGTTGATCGGGCGGCAGGAATGGGAGCATCCCGTGCACGCGTCCTTCATGAGGGGCCTTGCGAAAGAGATCCAGGACCGGATTGGTCGAGTACCGTTCCCGATAATTAAAATAGACCAGCCAGGGAAGATTCGCTCGGCCGAGGTCGATGGCCAGAAGCACGACGATGAGTCCCGAGGCGAGGGGAATCCGGCCCCCTCGGAAATAGCCGCTGAAGATCAGCGCCATGAGGAGCAGAGACACCGCCAGGATTAACACCGTGATCCGAACGTCGTGAACGCTGAATGAGGCGATGCTCCGGATGAGCGCCTCGGGATAGGCGTCCGGAAAGCACGCCTTGAGGTGCGCGCGCAGTTCCTTACCCGACGCGGCGTAAATAAAGAATCCAAACACGCTCGCGCCCATCACGGCCAGCATTGAACGAGCCCATTCTTTGTCGAACCCAGCCAATCCCTTCCACCAAGATTTTAGAGACTCAACCGGGGACTCCGATGGGGGCTTGCCAGCTTCCGGGGCCATGTAAAGCCTCCAGATTCCCTGCAGCCCGTAGCCAAACAGGATGATCAAGCTCATCTGGAATGGATGCATGAACTTGATTGGGTTGCGCACGGTGGAGAAATAGGGAAGGGCATAGAGAAACTGATAAAAGGGGGCATGCCTGCCGAACGCTAGCAATACGGAGATCAAGGCGGCGGCGGCCCAAAACAGCACGTAGCGGCGTTCCTCGCACCGGATGGCCCGCTCATTTTTTCGAATCGCCTGGACCAAACCCCAAACGGCGACGAGGACGACGAATATCCCGGCATACTCCCCGGATCCCGAGAGCCGATCTTTATCATTCCCTTCGGCTTGCCCGACGCGCCCCCAGTAATGAGCGCCTCCATAATCCTCGTCGGACTTTCCATACATGGCTGGCGTGCCGTATCCGAAAACTCCAGGCAACACGACCCGCAGGAGTTCTAATTTAGGCAGGCTCCACCGGGTGGCGCCCGACCACTGTTCCGCCTTCGTTTGAGTGTCCTGTCCAGTGCCTTGGATGCCTTGGATCTGACTGCCGATCAAAGTTTGAAGCGCGTGCGCCGCCAGGATGGCCGCCGCCGTGGCGATGACGGCGACCCGCGCGCAGCCCTTCGCAATCCGCTTCAACGGGGCCGCCGCATCGGCGCCGCCGCTGGTTTCGGAAAAGGCGTGAAAAATGCCAAACGCAGCGATGTACAAGCTAAAAAATGCCCCCAAATCCGCTCCGTCCATGACACCCATGCCGACGGCGAAACCCGCGAGCACCAGGTTAATGGAAGGGTGCCTGGGATTCTTCGCGGCGATGGCCGCGACGGCCAGGAGACTGGTTCCGCGTAGGAGGGCCCACGCCAGCAATCCCCAGGCGGAAGATGAAAATGCCGACATGTTCAACGCGCAGGCCACGCCCCCGGCCACTTGAACCAGCGGGGTGAATCCCAGCGTCCTAAACAAAATCATGGTGGCGAAGCCGAGGAAAGCCAGGGCCAGGGGAACTCCAAACTTGGCATACCCGACCGGTCCGAGAAGGTAGAGCAAGCCGTAGGATAAACTTGGCAGGGCGCTTCCTTCGCCTTTTCCAATCCAATTCAAGGACTGCCAGAAACCGGAAAGAATCCCGGGCATCTTGCATGAAATGGAACTTGTCAGCCCCAGCGGGGCATCGTTGGAGAAGATCACCATCGGATCGGAGAAAGACCGATGAAACAGGACCGCCAGGATGGCAGGAAGAATCAAAAACAACCCCCAATTCGAGCCCGCGGCGCGGGCTTTTCCTCCCGGTTTGCTGCCCGAATTACCCGAGGATGCGGCTGGCGGGATCATGTGTGATTTCAATCGGACTGGCTTGTGTTCCCCGCCGTTTCCGCTCGTTCAACGGCCCGTCCTTTTGAGATAGCCGCGCGGGTTGAACGTGAGGAGGAATTTGTGCTTCGTATCGTCTATCACAAAATCCCGATTCGTGGCCATAAACGTGTTCAACGCTTCCATGGGCCCGGGCCCATGCTCGGGAAAAACGGGATTTCCGTTCACATTGGTGTCCTCCACGATCAGATAGCTGTCCAGACTGACGAACCGGCTGTAAAGATTGAGTTCCTCCAGCACATGGGCATTCGAGTGGTCCGAGTCCAGGACCACCATGCACGTGGCCACACCGCGCCTGGCGGTGTCGAATTGAGCGATCATGGCGGGTGCCGTCGATGAACCGGAAAGATACGTCACTCGGGCGTGCGCCGGACGGGGGCGGTCGTCGATGTCCACCGTCATGACGCGGCCGTGATTCAACAAGTCGCACATCGACGCGAGGAACAGCGCGCTTCCGCCTTCAGCGGTGCCCGTCTCAATGATCAGATCCGGTCTTACCTCGAACAAGATCTCCTGGTAGAGCCACAAATCCAGCGGGCACTTGCCCGCCCGAACCCCGAACCACCGCGTGTCGCCCCAAGTCTTCCCTTGCGGACCCAGATCGTAGTACAGCTGATGGAATTCGTTGACCGTTCTCTCCCTTGCTTCGGCGGGCGTCAGCGCGCTGCGAACCTGGGCTCGATATTTCCAGATGAGGCTTGTGACTTTCTGGAGCATCCTCATCGGCGCGCCTCCGTGGATGGAACCCGGGTCAGCACGGTGAATCCGCTGCAACAGGCCTCGTGTTGGATCAGCCATCCAGGAAGCTGCTCGATGAAATCCGAACGTTCGGCGAATGTGGCCTTAAAGTAGTCCTCCAGCGCCCCCACCACTCCGCGAGCGTTGTTCCAACCCAGGCCAACGCTGCCATCGCGCCGGAAATAGACTCGGCGCTGGTTCGTGTCGTGGAAGGCGACTCTCGCCCGAGGGCCGAGCAGGGGGAACCAGTGGCGGATTTCCGCGACGGTGTGGTCGTAGAGGTGGCTGGTGTCGATGAACAAGAAATCAACAACGGCCGGCAGCCCTTTCTTGTCGGCCCAGGCGGGGAATGTTTTGGCGAACTCGACATCATCCCCTTGGACGAACAGCCATCCGGGCCAGTCGCACGCTTTCGAGCAATCATCGATATCCACACTCACGAGCCGGGCGTCGCAAAGACGCGCCACTCTCGCGAGGACCCTTGTGCTTTCGCCGGTCCTGACTCCGAGTTCCACGATCAACTTGGGGTTCACGCTCAACGCCGCTCCGAAAAGCGTGGGCAAATGATCACTGATATCCGTGCGCGCCTGGCAGTGCTCCAGAATGGCTCGCAAATCGGCCGAGGCCGCCGAACTTTGCCCTTTTCGCTTCAACAAGTCGACAACGCAATGCTGGAGCCGAACCACCGGAGTGGCCAGCGCGCCAAGGGGCGAACCCTTCGGAACTTCCGTGACTTTTGATTGGGGATGGGCAGCCATCTTTTCGTTACCGTCGCGTCATGGTGGTTTTGTCGCCGGGGTTTGGCAATTCACTTCGCTAAAACCCCGTCAAATTCCCGCAGGACGAGCCGTTGCTCGGAAAAAAGAAAGCTCGCATCAACCTGCGGGCGCAAGGTCCGTGCCCGATCAAGCTGGCCTAGGTGAATCAAGGCCTCAATCCAGCCAAAATGACACGCGCTCTTCTCCGCGGGGGTCAGCGAGGAGAGCGGCAAAGATTCAAAAGCGAGCTCGGCCTCCTCCCATCGGCGGTTCAGACCAAGGGCCATGGCATGGTTCAAGAGCACCGCCGGGGTATTGGCGTGCGCCTGGATTAATGACATCGTCAGCGCCACCGCCGCGGCGGCGTTGGTGCGGACGAGGCAAAACGCGGCGGCACGATTATTCCGGTGAGCCCAGTTGTCTGGTTGGAGGCGGAGCGCGGAGTCGGTCGCTTGCAGCAGGCTGGCGCTCCCGCGCAGCTCGAACGAGGCGGCAACCCAGACCTCGCAATAAGGGATGCTGTTGGCCCCCGCGGTTTTGTGGCTTGATAAAATGGCCAGAGCGGGGCCGGGATGACCCAGGCGTGTCAGGTCGCGCGCGATGTCCACCGCCACGGGGAACGAGGCGATCCCTTCTGCCGCGGCGGCTTGGAACTCTTTCGCGGCCAGATCCCCGCGCTTTTGCCCTAAATACGCGCGTCCTTCCGCGATGTGGCTCAAAGCCCGCGGGCGCCTTGGATGGCCTCGATCCAGCCGCAAGGCCAAGGCCAAGGATCTCAGTTCCACCCAGGCTTTCTTATCCGCCAAGATCCAAATCTTCATATTCCAAAGCGCCTCTGAAGAACCGAACGAGACTGTCGCGGTCTCCAGCATTGCCTCGGCGCGATCCACCAGGCCGAGCTCGATCCAGGCGGCGCAAAGCAGCTCCGCGTCCCTCTGGGTTTTTGGTTCCCCGGAAAACTGCCGCGCCTTCGCCAGAGCCTGATCGCGCAGCCGGATCGAGCCGCCTGGCTGCTGGCTTGCCATGAGGAGCATTCTCCAGCCTTTCACGTGATCCACGATTCGGTCCGAGCCGCGCTGGGCGAGTTGGCCAAGTGTCTCCTGGTATAGCTCGTGGAGGGAGTTTCGCTCGAAAACCGTCAGTCTCAGCCTCAGCACGGTGTTTTGCGCCGGCCCCTCGGCCGATCGTTCCAGCTGCAGACCGGCGCCTCCCGGCCTCGCCACCGCGTCCGAGGGCCGTTCGATTGCCTCAACCGCCGCTTGATAAAGAGCCATCTCCGAATCGTTTCCGAAACGCTTCGCTCCTTGCAACGCCTCCCAGGCATCCTTAAATCGTTCGATCGCGCCCAAGTTGAACAAAGCCTTGAGGTAAGCAACCGCCATCGCGTCCGAGAAATCCGTCCACGACGTGCCGAGCATCGCGAGCAGTTCCTGATCCATCCCCATTCTTTCGAGAGTTGCGGCGACCAATTCCTTGTCCGGCGGGTGCCGGGGAGACAGCTGATTCAACCAAAAGGCAATTTGAAGACGTGGATCGCTCGCCCTCTCGATGGCGTCCGCCTGGCTCGCATTCATGAGTGCCAGAAAGCGGCGCATGAGGAATCGATCGCCAGGATTGTTGGCAATCGCAGCCTGAAGGGAGATCAAGGCATCGCCAACTTCACCGGCCTTTATCGCTTTTTCGGCGGTTCGCGCCAGCGCGCGCGCTTGGGCCCAGTCCACGACTGAAATTCGAACCGCGATGGGATGCCCTTCCGGCGTCACGCGCCAAATCTTGAGCATCGAGAACACCAGCAGCAGCCCTATAGCCGCGCAGCCGAAAGTGGCGAGTCGAAACCAAAAGCTGAAAAGCAACAACCTCACGAGGCTGTTGATCACAGGGTAATCCGCCGAACGCTCGGCAAATCGATCTTTCCAATCCGCCTTCATCGTCCCGTAAACTTGGGCGCCCGCTTGTTCAGAAAGGCCTGAATTCCCTCCCGCGCGTCCGAGGTCTGGAAATCACGCACATAGGCTTCGGTGTCCATATAGTGGGTGACCTTGGGCCAATTTCCCTCGTCGGCGTGCAACGCGCGCTTGGTACGGCGCAAGGCTTGTGGAGGCATCGCCAGGAGTCCTTGGGCCAGCTCGAGGGCGGCAGGTATCAGCCTGTTTCCGGATACCACTTCGCGCACCATGCCCCATTCCAAAGCCGTGCGAGCCGAGATGAGGCGGCCCGTCAGGCACAGGTCCAGCGCGCGCGCCTTGCCGACCAGCGAGGTCAACTGCGAGAGGCCGTATCCGGGGGTCCATCCCAGCTTGATCTCGGGCATGCCGAATTGGGCCGCATGGGAGGCGATCCGAAAATCGCAGGCGTTGGCGCAGACGCACCCCGCCCCGGTCGCGAACCCGTTCACGGCCGCGATGATCGGCTGCGGCAATCCTTCAAACGCCAGGTAAAGCCGGGCCTGGCGCAGGCTCAAGGCTCGAGCCTCCTCGGGCGTCAATGTCTCGAGTTCCTTCACGTCGTCCCCAGAGCTAAACGCCGTGCCCGCGCCAGTGAGAATGGCGACTCGAATGCGATCCCCGGACTCGCCTAGCCAGCCTGCCACTTTTTCGAGTTCACTGGTCATCTCGGCGCTCACCGCGTTGAGCTTCTCGGGCCGATTCAGCGTGACCGTCGCGATCCAGCCTTGGACGCTCACCCGCAGCGTTCTGAGAGAATGTGGTTCAGCACTCATAGAGGGAGTTTCCCGAGACGGGCCTCCCTCAGATGGAGAGGACGATTTTTCCAGGCGGCTCAGCAACTTTTCAACGGAAACGACGGCCCGGCGGTGATGTCCTTGACCCAGAAGCCTCGATCCCTCGAATGCCTGGATCTCAAAATGCACCGCCTTCGCCTCCACGCGGGTGACGGTGGCGACGCCTCGAACGGTGGCGCCCAAGCCCGCTCCGCCAAGGTGCTCCACATGAATTTCCGCGCCCACCGATTCTTCCCCCTCTTCAAGGAAGGGGCGCAAGACCTCGCGGGCACTCCGTTCCATGAGCATAATCATGGAGGGAGTCGAGAACACCGTGGCTGTCCTCTTGCTGCCGAGTCCGAGGGTGATGGTCAGCGAAGGGTCGACGGTCCAGGTCAATTCCGCCGTGGCGCCGATTTTAAGGCCGGGTTTCATGAGTCAGATTTTACATCGCTCGGTTCGTTTTTCGAGGACAGAGGCGCCGGCGAGCTGAGCTGCTTGTAGAGCCAGGTTTCGATCGGCCGGAATGGCCTCAGCATCCGATAGAACGGAGAGTACACCAGGCGCAGTCGAATGACGGACAACAGTGCGGACAAGGAGGCCCTGATCAACCCCTTGGTGAGAGTCGACCCCAGCTTGTCGGTCCATTCCGTTGGCACTTCCACGACGCGAAAGCCTTCGCGCTTGAGGGAATAGAGCAAGTTGATGTCGAACGCCATGTCGGTGATGCGCAAGCTGGGATGAATCCTTTCCACCGCCGACCGCCGCATGACCTTGGCGCCGCACTGCGTGTCGCGAATGCGCATCCAGAACAGGGCCTGCACGAGGGCGTTGCCACCGCGGCTCACGAACCTCCTGACGCCTGATTGCGCCTGGTGGATCCTGGCTCCGGCTATCCACCTCGACCCTATCGCGCAATCGGCGTCCGCGCACCGCTCCACAAGGTCGTGGAACGCCGAGGGGGGAGTCGCGCCGTCGGCATCGACGAAGCCAATCAAGTCCGCCAGCGGGAACAGTTTCAACCCTTGGATCAGAGCGCCCCCTTTGCCGATGCGGCCCGGGAAATTCAGCGCGCTGATCTGGGGCCATTCAGCCGCCATTTCATTGACGACGCCGAGCGTGTTATCGACGCATCCGTTCAATATGACCACGATTGAAAAACGCGCTCGATAGCGCTGGGTGAAATACTCGGCGTAAGCTCGCAGCACAGGCCCTATCCGGCTCTCTTCATTGTAGGCGGGAATCAGGATCAAGAGGCTGGGATTGGCGTCTTGCACAAACTGAAATCCTTCAACTAGCGTGGCACGACCCGCAAGCCGCTCTTGGGCAAATCCTCAGGAAAAGACAGTTTCCCGCGATCACAAGCCACGCCGCGAAAGGGATCGTCGGTGATCAGCAAGTTGCCGTCCAAATCCAGATAATCCGCCAGCGCCGCCAGATGGGCTGCGGCGGTTATCAACACGCTCGTCTCGATCATGCACCCCAGCATCGTTTTTAGGCCCAGGTTTCGGGCGGCTTGGAGAGCTTCGAAAGCCGGTGTGATCCCTCCCGCCTTCACGAGTTTCACGTTCACGCCATCGAAACAATCCTGGCAGAAAGCCGCGTCGTGAGCCGATCTATAGGATTCATCCGCCACCAAGGGAAGGGGGGAGCGCTGCCTCAGCCAAATCCAGTCCCCTCGCGGCGTTCCGGCCGGCATAGGTTGCTCTATGAACTCAATGTTGCCGTCGCGAGCGAGCCATTCCAGGCGCTCCAACGCCTCCTCCTTCGTATTCCAGGCCTCGTTCGCGTCCAAGCGCAGCCGGGCATGGGGAGCCGCCGACCGCAGGGCCAGCAAGTTCGCCTCATCCGACGGGGATCCCACCTTGAGTTTCAGACAAGGGTATTGTGCCGCCTCGATCACTTTTTCCCGAATGACTTCAGGGGCGTCGATCCCGATGCTGAAGGACGTGAGTGGGACGCCGTTTTGGAAATCCAGGCCGAAGAGTTCGTGAACCGGACGCGAGACCCACTGCCCGTGACCGTCGAGCAACGCGATGTCGAGCGCTGCCTTCGCCGCGTGGTGCCCGGGCTCCAGGTTCTCAATGTAATCGCGGCTCGCCTCGAGATCCTTGAAGTCGATTCTCCCCGGATCCACTTTGGCAAAGAACTGAAGGCAGCTTTCGACGTCCTCGCCGTACCGGGTCGAAGGCGCAGCCTCTCCGCGGCCAAGCAAACCGCTGGCGTCGTCGGCCAGCTCCACCATGGCCACGGGGAAATCCACTGTTCCACCGCTCCCTCCGGGCCCGAGACGGCTTGCGATGGTCCACTTATGGGCCATCGTCAGACGGAGCGCGCGGCAAGTGACATTCATGGGTCTAAAGCAAACCTTAAGGTCAGCGCCGAAGCAACGCTGTTCCGTTTAGGATTGAATGCGGAGCCGTTTCAGCCGACAACTCGTCGGCGAGCCAACTCATGACACACTTATGGCTGGACACAGCAAATGGGCAAAGGTCAAGCATTTCAAGGGTGCGATTGACGCGAAGCGAGCCCGCATTTTCGCCAAGCTCTCGCGTGAGATTAGCGTCCTGGCGAAGCTGGGCGGGGCCGATCCGGATCTGAACCCGCGGCTGCGGATGGTGCTGCTCAAGTGCCGTGCGGCCAATATGCCTTCCGACAACATCGAACGAGCCGTCAGAAGAGGAGTCGGCGGAGGGGATGGATTGAATTTTGAGGATCTTACATACGAAGTCTACGGGCCGCACGGGGTCGCGATTCTCGGGGAAGTCAGCACCGACAATCGGAACCGTACGGCGGCGGAATTGCGGAGCATCTTGTCCAAGAACGGCGGCAGCATCGCGACTTCCGGCGCCGTGACCCGTCTCTTCCATCGAAAGGGCCAGATCATCGTGGCGCGAGACAACGCGGACGAAGACTCCTTGATGGAAGTCGCCCTCGAGGCGGGCGCGGAAGATTTCAAGACGGAGCCTCAAGGTTACGAAATCCTCACGGATCCCGCCCGCTTTGAAGCCGTGCACAAAGCTATAGAAGGCAAGGCTGTCTCGTGCGAAGGCGCCTCCATCACGTTCATCCCTGAAATCCGCGTTCCGGTGAAACCATCCGACGCCAGCGCCGTGAACAAACTCATTGAGGCATTGGAGGAGCACGACGACGTCAAGGAGATCCACACGAATGCCGAATTCGAGGAATGACTCTGGGCGCCCAGCGTCTCGATCCATCGTCTTTAGGTTTCTGACGCGGCTGTCGCGGGCGGTTATTCGCTATCCGCGGCTATTCTTCTATCCCCAGGCGATCCTTCTGCTTTGCTCCATCCTTTATACGGTGGAGAAACTGGAGTTCAGCACTAGCCGCAACGATCTCGTGGGGGCGGACAAGCAGTATCACAAGATCTTTTTGGAATTCAGGGAGGAGTTTCCTGGCCAGGATGACCTGATCGCGGTTGTTGAGAGCGAGGACATGGAGAAAAATCGCCAGTTCGTGGAGCGGTTGGGCATGCGGTTGGAGGCCGAAACGAATGTTTTTTCCGAGGTGTTCTTCAAGGGAGACTTGAAGCTGATGGGCCCCAAGGCTCTCCTGTTCCTGCCCGAGGAAACACTTTCGGAGCTGCTGACGACATTGAAGGATTACCGGCCGTTTGTGGAGCAGTTCTGCCAGGCCACAAATCTCACGTTCCTCTTCGACTTGGTCAATCGCCGCTTTTCCGCCGCCAACAAAGAGCAAAACGCGGACAACAGCGCGTTGATCAAGGCTTTCCCCGCCTTGCGGCGCATTATTCGCCAGGCGGAAGCCTCCTTGGAACGTCCTGGGCTGCCACCTTCGCCAGGGATCGACGCGTTGTTCGGGGCGGGCGCCGAGGCGGAAAGGCGGAAATACATCACGTTTGGAAACGGGCGCCTCTACCTGGTCTCCGCGAAAGCCCACGCGGGAGGCAGCAACGAAGCCGCCGTTCGGACGCTTCGGGAGATGGTAAAGCTTGTTCAGGCGGAGGTTCCCGGCGTCAATGTTGGCGTCACGGGCGAACCCGTTCTCGAAATGGATGAGATGGCTCAATCCCAGTCAGACTCGCTCCTCGCATCGATCATATCTCTGATCATCGTGATCACGCTCTTCATGTATGCTTACAAGGAGACCGGCCGCCCTGTGAAAGCGACTGCGTGTCTTTTGGTTGGGATCGGTTACACTATGGCCTACACCACGGCGGTGGTGGGGCATCTCAATATTCTGACGATCGCCTTCGTTCCCATGCTGATTGGGCTCGCGATCGATTTCGGACTCCACTTGATTTCTCGCTACGAGGAGGAGCTGCGACTTGGCCACCCCAGCCATCAAGCTCTGGAAACCGCCATGACCTACTCGGGCATGGGCATTTTCACCGGGTGCCTGACGACAGCCGGCGCGTTCTTCGCCATGGGCATCACCGACTTCAAAGGCGTGCAGGAAATGGGCATCATCTGCGGCGGCGGCCTCTTGATCTGCGTTGTCCCCATGATGACCCTGCTCCCGGTGCTTCTGCTGCGCGGAAGTCAAAACCAGATCGACATGGACAGAAGGTCGGCCACGCACTCCCAGGCCAGCCTCGAGAAGCGAGAGAGGTTGGAAAGATTATGGCTCGACCGCCCGGGTCCCATCTTTTGGGCGACCCTGGCGGTTTCCATCGTCGCCGCGTTCCACATGCCCAAAGTCCGCTTTGACTACAACCTCCTCCACATGCAATCCAAGGGACTGCCGGCGGTGGAGTTTGAAAAGAAAATTGTCCAGAGCGCCGGCAAGTCGGTGTTGTACGCCGCGGTGGTCGCCGACTCCCTCGAGGCCGCGCGTCTGCTCCAGTCGCGGCTCATGAATTTGAACACCGTTTCCAGCGTCGATTCCATGGCCCAGTACCTGGGGGTCGATGCCACCAAGCAACTGGCGCTGATTGAAGCCATCCGCGCGGAGGTTTCCACCATTCGGTTCGCCGAGATCGACACCGAGGATTCCAACGTGAGAGAGCTGGATCAGACCCTCTGGTCTTTGAGGGGTTACCTGGGGCTCGCCTCCCATGCCGTCACGAGTGAGATTGAAGCCGCCTCTCGCAAGCAGGATGCGGCTGGGAGAGCCGAGTCCGAAAAGCTGAGCTCATTGCTGGAGCAAATCAAAGAGCTCAGGACAGCCATCAACGGTTTGCGGCATCGCATGAACTCGCTGCGGGATTCCGAGGCGGAACACAAATTAGGCCTGTTCCAGCAAGCTCTCTTCGGCGACATCCATGAAACCTTTAACGCCATCCGCAGCCAGGACAGCACCTCGGGTCTGACGACGGCCGATCTTCCTGCCGCTCTTCGAAATCGGTTCATCGGCAAGAGCGGCCGCAAATATCTGCTCCAGGTTTATCCCAAAGAGGATGTCTGGAATCGTGAAGCCCAAGAAGCGTTTGTGAAAGAGCTCAGGACCGTCGCGCCTCATGTCACGGGCACACCCGTTCAACTCTACGAATACACGACGCTTCTCAAAAAGAGTTACGAGCAAGCGGCGTGGTATTCGCTGGGAGCGATCGCCATCCTCGTTTTTATCCATTTTCGCAGCGTGGTGTGCGTGGTTCTTTCGCTGCTCCCCGTCGGTCTCGGCATGCTTTGGATGACGGGGTTGATGGGGTGGCGGGGAATTGACTTCAATCCGGCCAATATCATGACGCTGCCGCTCGTCATAGGCATTGGCGTCACCAGCGGCATCCACATCCTGAACCGCTTCGCCGAGGAACAAAGCCCCACCATCCTGTCGAAAAGCACCGGGAAAGCCGTGCTTCTCTCCGCCCTCACGACTGTCGCGGGGTTCGGAAGCCTTCTCCTCGCCAAACATCAAGGGATTGCCAGCTTGGGATTCGTGATGGCGGTCGGCACCTCCACATGCTTGATCGCGGCGCTCACTTTCTTTCCGTCTCTTCTCAACTTCCTCACCAAACGAGGTTGGGGCATAAAAAAACCCAGCGCCGAAAATGCACTATCGACACTGGGCTTGGGAGGAACCGAGGCAAGAAACCCCAAGTAACTGCCTCTTGGCTAGTCGATTTTGCCTCCAAAGTCAAACCCCGATTTCGAAAAAAACCCTCAAGATAGCCACTAAATTTTTACGTTATCGTTAATCGTCGACTTTTGATTCAGAGCTGTTGAACGGATTTTTCCCTGGGGCGGTGGAAGTGGGGGCATCCACTCCTGAAATCGGTGGAGGACTTGGAACGGCGAATGGTGAGCGCCTCATTTTGGGAAGGCAAAAGATCCCACCAAGCAAATACAGCCAGCCAACTAGCCACTGGCAGACCCAGAGCACGCATAGATGGAGCATGCCGATCTGAAGCATCGCATAAGCGACGAGAGCCAAGCTCATGAGGGCGCCTCCGGGCATCATCGACCCAAAAGCAAGCCACCAGAGTTGTGGCCATGCCGCTTGGCGTCCCAAGAGCCGCGCGAAAAGCGCGGCGGGCGGCGTGTGAAGGGTGGCCAAGAACGACCACGAAACCAGCACTGAAACCGATAGAAAGAGCCCTAAGCCGGTGAGCACGCTGGGTTTCCACGCTTGCCACCACGGCAGAACCGAATCCCCGCTGAGATCCAATTCAAGAGCGGATGGGTAGGGACAATGGAGCCATCCCATGAAGGAACGAAAGCGCATTTCTGAGATTCCGATTTCCACTTGGATGTCGGACGACCGGTCCACCGTCAGGTCGGAGCTCGGATTGGCGACGACCGTGAGGAACCGGTTGTTGGCAAGAACCCTCGGATTAGAGTCGGGAAAAACCATGCGGCCGGCGCGAATAGCGGCTTTTTCAGGAAGCGCGCCTATCGCCGCCTCTATGGCTGGAACCCAGGTGCGGTTGATAGACCAGAGGCATATAGTGGCGCACGCCGTGGCCCACGCTGCGCAGACAAGAGCCCGCTTGGCGAGCCCGGCCGACGCGAACGCCGCCACGCCGCCTAAGGTCAGGGGCCATCCAACCCGATTCGGCGTGTCAATTTCTGTCGATTGGTCCATGACTCCGAGCGCCATAAATCCACCCGTCTTCCGCTCGTTCCGAGAATGGCGTGAAGCATCGAGATTACAAATTGCGTTTCCAAAAGTCTCGCTTCTATAATATACACAGGCCATGCCTGATCCCACACGCACTGGGGAGAAAGTGTTCAGAGGCATCGCCGTATCAGCGGGAGTTTGCCATGGAAAGGTCTTCCTGCTCGGAAGGCTGGCTAGCTCCATTCCCGAGTATGAAGTGTCCGATGGCGGCGTGCAGGATCAGGTGGCGCGTTTGGAGCGCGCGCTCGTGGACACGCGCATGCAGATCGCCGAAGTCCAAAGGAGCGTTTCCGAAGCCATGGGCGCCGAGGACGCCAGCATTTTCGACGCTCATTTGCTGGTGCTCGAAGATCAAACCCTCATCAACGAAGTCGTTCGCGCGATACAGCAGAAGCATATCAATTCTGAAGCGGCTTTCCATCAGATTTCCGAGCGTTACGCCACCGCTTTGGGAGCCGTGGATGACGAATATCTGAGGGAGCGGGCCGCGGACATCCGGGATGTCTCGAGCCGTGTCATCCACAATTTGCAGGGAAACGGGGATCTGCTGCACTTGAACCGATTTAAGGAGCCATGCATTTTGATCAGCCACGAGCTCAGTCCGTGCACCACCGCTCAATTGGACAAGAAGATGGTCCTGGGATTCGCCACCGACACGGGCGCTCGAACGTCGCACACCGCCATTATCGCGCGATCACTGCACATTCCCGCCGTGGTGGGCGTGAAAGATCTCAGCCAGCATCTCGAGACAGGCCACCATGCGGTGGTGGATGGTTACAACGGTTTGGTGATTCTCAATCCGACCGACCAAACCCTCTTCGAGTACGGCCAGCTGGTCCGCAGACACGCGAGCCTGGATGTCGAGCTCCAAGATCTTCGCGATAAGCCGGCCGTGACTCTCGATGGGGCCAGGCTCGTGCTCTCCGCGAATATCGACCAATTGGAGGATGGTCCCTCGATCAGCGCCTGCGGCGCCGAAGGAGTCGGGCTCTACCGGACAGAGTATCTCTTCATCAATCGCGATACGTTGCCAACCGAGGAAGAGCAATACCTGGCCTACCGCGGCGTGGCGGAGGCCGCCCAGCCCCATTCGTTGATCGTGCGAACACTCGATATCGGGGGCGACAAATTCCCGAGCCATTTCCAAAATCCGACCGAGAGCAATCCGTTCCTCGGCTGGCGCGCCATTCGATTGTGCCTTCAGGAGCAAGGCATGTTCCGGTCGCAGCTGCGCGCCATTCTTCGGGCGGGCGTCGTTGGCAACATCAAAATCATGTATCCCATGATTTCCTGCCTCGCGGAGCTGGAGCAGGCCAATGCGATCCTTGCGGAGTGCCAGGCTGAGCTGAGAAGCCAGGGCGTGCCTCATGCCGCCTGCGTGGAGGTGGGCATCATGATCGAAATTCCTTCCGCGGTGGCCATCGCGGAGAGCCTGGCAAGGCGCGTGAAGTTTTTCAGCATAGGCACTAATGACTTAATCCAATACACGCTCGCCGTCGACAGGCTCAACGAGCGTGTCGCCCATCTGTACCAAGCAACGCATCCAGCGCTGATGCAATTCATCCACCAAACAGTCCAGGCGGCGCATCGCCATGGGATTTGGGTGGGCGTTTGCGGCGAGATGGCAGGGGACCTGGATGTGATCCCCTTGCTGTTGGGGCTTGGTGTCGATGAGCTCAGCGCCACCCCCTCCGTGGTGCCGGAGATCAAAGGGTTGATACGCCGCCTTAAAATGGAGGAGGCCAAGGCCCTCGCCGCTTGTGCCTTGGAAAGTGAATCGGACACGGCGATTCTTTCTCGATCCAGGGAGTTGGGACGCCGCGCCGCGCCCCATTTGTTTGAGAGCAATCAGCGCGGAGCCGTTTGACGGGCAAGTGCTCCGCCTGCTCTGTTGGCGGATCATCCCAGGACAGCCTTCACCACCTGCCCATGAACATCGGTCAGCCGGAAATCACGTCCGGCATGGCGGTAGGTGAGCTTTTCATGGTCAAATCCAAGGCAGTGAAGGATGGTGGCTTGCAGGTCGTGGACGTGAACCGGGTTTTCAACGACATGAAACCCGAGATCGTCAGTGGCCCCGTAGGTCACGCCTTGGCGGATCCCGCCGCCCGCCATCCAAATGGTGCATGCTTGAGGATGATGATCGCGGCCTTGGCTGCGGCCGAGAGCGGGATTGGATTCCACCATCGGCGTCCGTCCGAACTCGCCCCCCCAGATCACAAGCGTGTCATCCAGCAAGCCCCTGCGCTTGAGGTCGGTGACCAGCGCGGCGCTCGCCTTGTCGGTCGCGCCAGCGTTATTCCTCACGTTGCCGGCCACATCGCTGTGCGCGTCCCAGCCTTCGTGGTACAAATTCACGAACCGCACTCCCCGTTCGATCATTCTCCGGGCCAGCAGGCAAGACCTCGCGAAGGAAGGCTTGTCCGGGTCGCATCCGTAGAGAGCCAGCGTCCCTGGGCTTTCACTCCGCAAATTCATGAGTTCGGGCGCCGATGTCTGAAGCCTGAACGCCATTTCGTAGGCGGCGATGCGCGTCGCGATTTCCGGGTCTGCATCCAAGGCGAACCGCCGCTGGTTCAAGGCGCCCACCGCGTCGATCGTGTCACGCTGGAGCTTGGTGTCCACTCCACCGGGGCTGTTGACGTTCAATATGGGCGGTCCTTGGTTTCTGAATCGGATCCCCGTGTAGAGGGTCGGCAGGAAACCGCTCGACCAGAGCGCCGAACCTCCGCTCAAACTGCCTGTGCTCATCACCACGAAAGCGGGAAGATTCTCCGTCTCCGCTCCCAATCCGTAGAGAGCCCAAGAGCCAAGGCTTGGCCTGCCAGGCTGCGAAAAGCCGGTATTGAAGAAAAGTTGGGCGGGCGCATGGTTGAACTGGTCCGTGTGAACCGATCGAATCAAACAGATCTCATCCACCACGCCAGCCAGATGCGGGAGCATCTCGGACAATTCCGCGCCGCATTGGCCATGCCTGGAAAATTTGAAGCGCGGCCCTAACACCGCCGCGTCTGGCCGGATAAACGCATAGCGCTGGCCGGCGATCACGGACGGCGGGAGCGGCTTCCCTTCGAGTTTCACCAGTTCGGGCTTGTTGTCAAAGAGCTCGAGCTGGCTTGGAGCGCCGCCCATGAAGAGATGGATGACCCGCTTGGCGGTGCCCGCGAAGTGCGGTTGGCGGGGCGCCAGCGGGCGCGCGCCCTCAACGCCATTGGCGCCGCGCAACCGGCCCGGGAGGGCGTTCGTCAGCAAACCGGCCAGGGCTATCTTCCCAAGCCCGACCCCGCAGTTGCGCAAAAAATGCCGGCGCGTGATTTCTAGGCATTCTTGTGGAAATGGATGCATTGGGAATGTCGAAATTGAATTGTCGATTGGCATGGGGATTGGGATGGGCGTGCGCGCCTCGCATGGGCTTCCACAAGCTTTTCCCCAAGACTTCGCTTATTGTTTGGTGATCATTTCGTCCAAATTCAGAATGGTGCGAGCCAGCGTCGTCCATGCGGCGCGCTCAATCATATGTCCCGAGCCTTCGCCGGCGATGATGTTGGCATCGAGAAGGCCGCTGGAAAGCCGCTTCTTCTGCGCTTCCAAAAAGCGCCCCAATTCCTTGGCTTCCTCGGCGGTCGGGGGACGGGTGAGGCATTGACGGAACGCTAGCCGGATGCGGGCTTCAGTCGAAGTGTCTTGCGACGCCAGCCACTGGCCCATCGATTGGGAGGCTTGCACGATCAATGTATCGTTCAAAAGCGTCAACGCTTGAAGCGGTGTGTTCGAGACATCGCGTCGTGCCATGCAGGATTCTCCGGTCGGTCCGTCGAATGTGTTGAACAATGCGAACGGCGCGGTTCTCTTCATGAACGTATAGAGGCTTCGGCGGTACCTGTCTTCGCCTTCGCTGGCGGTCCAAGCCGGGCTGCCAAAGGCCACTTCGGTGACCCCCGCAGGCTGGGGTGGATACACGCTCGGGCCGCCCATCTTCGTCGAGAGCAGTCCACTGGCTCTTAAGACAGCGTCACGGATCGATTCCGCGTCCAACCGGACGCGTGGTCCCCTGGCAAGCAGCCGATTCTCAGAATCCCGGCCCAGCAACTCTGGGGTGGGCCTCGAGGATTGCCGGTAAGTCGCGCTCGTGACGATGATCCTGTGGAGCCTCTTCAGTGACCAGGTTCGCATGAACTCCACCGCCAGCCAATCCAGCAGTTCCGGGTGCGAAGGCATTTCGCCTTGGAATCCGAAGTCCTCCGTGGTGCGCACCAGGCCCTGGCCGAAAAAGGATTGCCATTGTCTGTTCACAATCACACGCGCCGTGAGCGGATTATTGGTGGAGGCCAGCCATCCGGCGAAGCCCAGCCGGTTCCGGGGCAGATCCTTTGGAAAAGGAGCGATCGCTGAGATCACCCCCGGCTCGACAGGCTCCGAAGCCTGGAGAAATTCACCGCGTTTATGGATGAATGTCGCCCTCGGATTCTCGGGAGGACGCTCCCTCATGATCATGGTCGTGGGCGCGGCGGGAGGTTTGCGCAGCGCGTCTATCTGGCTTCGCGCCCCCGCCAGCTCCGGAGCGATGAGCAAGAAATGCTCGCGCAACGACGAACGGTCCGTGGACGTGAGTTCTGTTTCCTTCAGCCGCAGCAGGCGATCAATCTCCACGGGCATGTCCCGCGCTTCGGCGCCCCGGAGCTCCGTGGTGACTGAAATGCGAAATCGACCCAAGGAACAGGCGTAATGGCGGCCAAACATCATCTGAACCCGCAAATCGCCGCCATTCGGCAAAGGTTCCGCGAGCGTGAACACCGCTTCATGCCGCTCGCCTTCACGACCCGCGGTGGACCAGCCTGTCTGCGGATCGCCGTCCGTCGCCATGCCGGCGCCCGCGTCCTTCCCGAAATGGTTCTTCGCGTAACTGTGGGTTGCCCGCGCGATCTTCACCGGTTTACCACCGGAAAAGAGGAGGAATTCACCCAAGAAAAAGTCACCCTTCGGCCCTTCGTAGTAGGCCATCCCGGGTCCATGCCGAGGCAGCCGATCATCAGGCATCGCTTCAAGACGCACCGCTGTGATGCCACGCTCGGAACTCTGATAGCGAAGCTCATAGGTGTCGTTCTTTGTGATGTCACCGCTCGCAAAAATGGAATGATCCGGCTGCACCGTCAGCAGCGGCTTGTTCGATGTCGCTTGCAAAGGCCGGAGCGGAACCCATGTGACGGCCCGCGCGCGCTCCCCGGCAAGCCACTTTTCGAAAGCTTTCTCCAAGCCTTCATGACGCCTCAACACCACCAAACGCTCCGCGCCGGCCAAATCTTGCGCCGCCCGGTCCTGGGCTACCCGGGTTGAACTCGGGACTGAAGTTTGGGTCCCCGGTCCGGGGACTGGAAACTTTGCGGGCAATTCCGCCAAAAGCTTCGACAACGCCGCTCGACGGGCTGTCTCGCGTGCTTCCCGGCCGGGTTCCGGCAGGTCGAGATCTAGTTCGTCCACGTTGTTGAGGAACGCCATCATTTGGTAAAACTCACGATGGGAGATGGGATCGTACTTGTGTGTGTGGCATTGAGCGCATCCCACGGTCAATCCCAGCCAGGTGGTTCCTGTCGTGGCCACCCTATCAGTCATGGCGTGGAACCGAAACTCGAGCGGGTCGATTCCACCTTCCTCGTTCAACATGGTGTTCCGATGAAAGCCAGTGGCGGTGAGCTGGTCCACGTTTGCCGCGGGAAGCATGTCGCCAGCGATCTGCTCGACGGTGAATCGATCGAAGGGCATGTCCGCGTTCAGCGCTTTTATCACCCAGTCGCGCCATGGCCAAATGCTCCGCTGACGGTCTTTCTCGTATCCGTTCGTGTCCGCATAACGCGCCAGATCCATCCATCGGCGAGCCCATCGCTCCCCGTACCGCGGCGAACCCAGCAGCCGATCCACCAACCTCTCGTAGGCGTCCTCCGAGGAATCATCCGCGAAGGCGTCTGCTTCTTCCGTCGTCGGCGGCATGCCGATCAAGTCGAGATGAAGCCGCCGCGCCAGCGTGAGCCGGTCAGCGGGAGGGGAGGGGGACAAACCTTCTTTCTCGAGGCGGGACAGCACGAATCGATCAACGACGTTCCGTGGCCAGGCGGGATTCTTCACTCGCGGTGCGGGGGGGGGCTTGGGAGCCACGAATGACCAGTGCGGCTTGTATTCAGCCCCGGCCAGGATCCATCGGCGCAAAGTTTCTTTCTCGGCCGGGGTCGGCGGGTTTTGAGCGCCCGCGGGAGGCATTCGCTCATCCTCATCGGTTGAGAAAACCCGCGTCAGCATCTCGCTTTCGGCCGGCTTTCCGGGCGTTATCGCGCGGCGGCCTGACTTGGCGGGAAGTAATGCCGCCTCGGGCTCGTCAAGCCGAAGGCCCGATTTTCGCGCCGCGTCATCCGGACCATGGCACTTAAAACAATGCTGGGATAAAATGGGCCGGACGTCCTTGGAGAAATCAGGAACGCTCGCCGCGCTGGCCCGAACTTGTGCGGCGATCACGGCGAGGCAGCCGAGGAACCAACCCATATCCCGGATCATCTTGCTATTGTTCACTCCCGGAGCGTCTACGGCAAGTCTTCGCGATCCAGAATACGATTTCGGCGGTCCCATCCGCCAAGCCGCCTGCTTCGTTTCAGGCTGTCCGCAGCTCGGACGCGAGTCTGTGAGTGGAGGAATCTGGGTTGCGCGTCCAGATCATGGATTCAATCGATTCTGCTGAGTGCTGAACCGGATTCCGCTATCTCCCCGGCGCCATCGCGCACCTGCAAGCAGGCAACACGGTCCGCCAACCGCCGGGCCTGCCGCGGATCATGCGTGACCATCACAAGCGTCCGCCGCCCTCGCAGCCGCCTCAGAGACTCTTCGATCGCCTCTGTGGAGAGCGGATCCAAAGCGCTGGTGGGTTCGTCCAACAGTAAAACTTCCGGTTCCACAGCCAGGGCCCGGGCGAGACAAAGGCGTTGTCGCTGGCCCACGGACAGCTCGAGGGCCGAGTCGTCCATCCGGTCCTTAACCTCGACCCACAGCGCCGCGTCCCGCAGTGCTCGCTCGGCAATTTCAGGCCACAGCCGTTTGGGAGCCTTCCCAAGGTGGCGCACCCCGAACAAGACGTTTTTTTTGATGCTCCCAGGAAAAACGGCGGGTTGCTGAAAGAGAATTCCGACGCGGGCCCGAAGGGCGTCGACATCCGATCCCGGCGCGTAGATCGACCGGCCCATCAAACGGATGTCGCCCTGGACACGAAGTCCGGGCGAGAGTTCGATCAGCCGGTTGATGCAGCGAAGCAACGTGCTTTTGCCCGCGCCGGAAGGGCCGAGAAGCGCGAAGACGGCTCCGTGCGGGATCGCCAGGCACACGTCACGAAGGATTTGCCTGCTTGGGGAGTACACCCGCAATCCGCTGATTTCAATGGCCGGGGCTCGAGTGATCTCAGACATGGTCGGCCTCTTCATGAATTCTGAGGCGCACGGGGAGGACGACAAGGCTCATGCAAAAAGCCAGCATGAGAAGCACGAGGGCCGTGCCCCAAACCTTTCCTCCGATGGCCTGATCGAACGAGTCCTGAGCCAGGATAAAAATATGGTAGGGCAGAGTCAGAACGGGGTTTTCCTTAATGCCCGAAGGGATTGACGCCCCCGCGAAGATAGTCGCGGTGAACAGGATGGGGGCGGTTTCACCCGCGGCGCGGGCCAGCCCCAGAAATGATCCCGACACCCACCCTCCCAAGCATTGCGGCAGCAACACGAACCACACGATGCGTGACCGGGAGAGACCCAGGCCTGCGGCTGCTTCCATCCGCAGCGGAGGCAAGCTCCTGAGTCGCTCCACCAAAGCCACACTCACCGTCGGCAGGATCATGAAGCCGAGCAGAATCCCCCCTGTGAGCCAGGACTTCCCCCAACCGAAAAAGCTGACGAACACGATGAATCCGAACAACCCGAACAGTAGGCTTGGAACTCCGTTCAGGACGTAGAGGCAAAGGAGGCAGAGCCTCCGCCAGCGTTCGCTTTGGATGTAGAACGCGGTCACTAGAGCCGTGCCGACGGACAGTGGGGTGGTCACTATCAGAGCCGTGGATAACAGTATCAACGTGCCTATAAGGTTATGGAAGATGCCACCCTCGGCTCCCGCCAGGCGCATCGGCTCGGTCAAGAACCGCCAATTCACGACGGAAAATCCGCGCCAGACAATGGCGGAAACAATCCATCCGAAGATCAAGCAAGCCAGCAAAGCGCATAGGACTGCCGCCGCCCTGAAAGTCAGATCAAGAAGCTTGCGCATGGCGGAGTTGCTTTTGTTGAAGGAGGAAAGCGGCGGCGGCCGCTCCCCCCGCCATGCCCAGCAGCAATAGACCAAGTCCCACCATCGCGGCCCAATGGAGCGGATCTCCATGGGCGATGTGGATCTCCGAACCGCCCAGCTTGCTCGCGAGCGTTTGGCCGGGGCTTATCAGAGGCGTGACCGACCATAACCGTTCCGGCCATTGATTGTCCTGGCGTCCCACGACCAGGAAGACGGCGATCATTTCTCCAAGAGCACGCCCCAGCGCCAGAAGGATGGCGGCGATAATGCCTGGGATTGCCTGGGGCAGCACGACGCGGCAAATCGTCTCGCGGGCGTTCAGCCCCAGACCTCGGGCGGCCGCGCGCAGCGATGCCGGCACACCGCGCAAAGCATCGTCCGAAAGGGTGAGGATGGTGGGCAGAATCATGACGCCAACCAGCAGTCCTCCGGTCAGCAGCGTATCGCCGCTCAACGGGTCCAACGGCTCCAGCAAGTCATACACCCAGCCACGCAACACCAGCACACCTAAGAGCCCGTACACGACCGACGGCACGCCGGCGAGGAGTTCCACCAGGATCTTAACCGTCAGTCGAGCCCTGCGCGGCAGCAATTCCGACGTGCAAATGGCGGCGCCAATCCCAATTGGTGCGGCGCAGCCGAGCGCGATGATGGCCACCGCCATGGTTCCATAGATCATCGGCGCGGCGCCGAACAGATGCCGGCTGGAGAGCCATTGCTTTCCGGCAAGATAGTCAATGCCCGCTACCCGCCAAACGGGCCAGCTTTCGTGGATCAATACCAGAACAAGCGCCGCGAGGCTTGTCAGCGCAATCAAGCACAGCACCCAGCTCGTCCACTGGGTCAGAGAGACTCGTCGGGCGAGTTTCTGGGCTTGCACAGACTCTGTCTCCAATGCGCGGATCCCGGTCATTGCAGATCGCAAAGTCAGGGCAAGCGCGGGTTTCGCTGGCTCCGGATGAACAGGCAAACGGGAAGCGAAAGAGGGCGCGCTTGAAAAATGCTTCAATTCGATCCGCGGCCACTTGGCGAGCTCCGCAACCTCCCGAGTTGTTCGAGGGATAAATAGCCATGTTTCGCGACCAGTTGCTGCCCTTTCGGGCCGAGCATGAAATCAACGAACCTTTTGGTATTTCCCTTGGGCTCCCCGTCGGTGAGGAGCAGCAAGGGCCGGCTCATTGGGTAGGAGTGATCGGCCAGGGCCTCGGGCGTGGGACGGACTGTCTGGCCCGGCTCCACTTCAATTCCCAGCGCGAACACGGTTTTGCCGTCGGCCCACGAAGCTGAAAGCTGGGACATCGCTCCCCGAGTCGCGCCCACTCTATTGCGGCATTCCTCATTCCCGCCAACTTCCGGGAATGCGGCCGCGGGTGCTTCGTTTGGATCACCGTAGAGCCAGCGCGCGAAGATCTCCCAAGTGCCGCGCCCTGGCTCTTTGTTGAAAAACGCGACACGCCTATTCGGTCCTTTAAGCTGGCTCCAGTTGGTGATCCGTCTTTCATAAATCCCTTGCGCCTGGAGTTTGGACAAACTTCTCACACCACCATTCCAAACATCTTTGGAAACGATCAAGGCCACGGCGTCCTCTCCGATCCGCGTTTCGTGAAAGGAGATCTTGGGGAACCGGGACCGGTCTGTCTGGCTCAATGGTTTGCTGCTCATGCCGATGTCGATCCGGCCGTCGCCGAGCAGGGAGACACCGCCGGAGCTGCCGCCCTGGGTGTCGATCGTGATAGCCAACTGTGCTTCGGATCTGAGGATTTCGGCTGCTTCGGCCACGGGCAGATTGACGGTTGTGGATCCGTTGATCCTCAGGGCTGCGGGATTCGCCTGGGCGAGATGGCACGAGGCGTGGGTGATCGCGAGGACAAAGAAAGCGGTCTGGAGTTGCATATATGCACAAGCATGCATGTGATTGCCCTTGACGGCAAGGGATTTCGAGGTGGTTCCCGGACTGCGTCGGAACTCCTGCCGCGCGCGCGAATGAATCTGGAATCTATCTCGGCAGGTCGTCGAACCGGAACGTGCAGCAACCCAGATCCAGCAGGTTATTGTTCGCCGCCACATGGGATTTCAAGCCCGAGGCGACCGTGTAGAGCCGCAGCTTCCCCTGCTTTCTGGATTCCAAAAGCCCCGCCTCGCGCATGATCCGAAGGTGTTTTGAGATGTTGTACTGCGTCGCATGGAGTCTCTCGGATACGTCGTTCACGCTCAACTGCTCCTTGAAAAGAAGCCGCAGGATCCGGAGTCGAGTCTCCTCTCCCAACGCTTTCAGCGCGGTTATGCAATCCAGACCGGTCATGGATGGAGGTTACACTGGATCCTGCCTACGTGGCAAGACGGCCCGCTGCTCGCTTAAAAGTGCCAACCAAAGAGCCGGAACCGCCGGCCCGGCCGTTCGCTGTGCTCAGCCCTAGGAACTCCCCGACCCGTCTCCAGGCCGCGCATTGCCTCAAGGCGCGCGGCCTATGACGCGGTAAAATGCCTTGAAGGCAGGGGGTGCCGGGTCGGTCATCGCCGCCTCGCCAGGGCGATTGGCCGTCCACTCCCCGGCGGCCGTCCATGAGACTAAATCCTCGGACCGTTCGAGGAGGTAGCGCCAGGACTGGCGCCCGGTGAATCGAATGCCGGGCAGGCCAGCCGCCGTTAGAGATGGGACGAGTCTCAAGGGGGGTGGCAGGACCACCAGCACATTGTCCACCCAGCCGCGAGCGAGCACCGAGCCATCAAATTCGCCCGACTGCCCGGCGTCGCTGTAACTGGAGACGGCGAATGAATCTAATCGAAAATCAAACTCCTGCTGATCCGGCAACACGACGTCCTGGATCTCCTTTGTGGGCTTGCCGTTGGCGAGCATGCGCGTGATCAGCGTCCCTTTGGCCGCGATATGCTCCATCTCAATTCGGTAGGAGACCAGGGGAGTCAAATCGAATGGGAACGCGAAGCTGAACCTGGCCAAATTATTGCTGGAAAAGACCCCAGGCGACACCGTGGTCCCAAATCCCGTGTCCGGAAAATAGTTCCACTCCAAGAGGCTCCGAGCACCCGTGGCCGAGTCCAATCCCGCGCCTCGGAAAAAATCCGGGCGGCGTGATTGCTCGGAATTCATCAAGCCAACCGCGATCTGGAACGCGGACGGTTTCAATGGATTCGAGCCCCCTTTGATATCCAGCAAGACGAGGTCGAATGCGATGGCAAAGTCGTCCTGTGCGCTCAACGTGACACCCAGTGGGCGGTGGTAATAAGAATTCGTCCGGGACGAATCCCAAGTCACCCGCAGCGCCTGGCGCGAGCCGTCCCAGGCGAATAAATCGGCTTCGCCATGGGCAGCCCACCCTGATTCCGCGGGGTTCGTGGTGAAGGTTTCTTCAAATCCCCGCCCATCGGGTGGGGCGCCAGCGAGAATGAGGATGGGGTTGAAGGAAGCGTGCAGCGCGCACGCGACGAGGCATCCGGCGAGGGCCGGAGGGAGCTTGAATGAATTCATGGGACTGGTCTGCGTTGTTTGGCATTCGCTCTTCTCCCGGCGAATGCCCATCAATGACTAGGCGAATCAATGCGCGAGACCAGTGGCGGGAGGAGGCGGGCGATGAGGCCCGCGTCTAACCGCTGAAAACCGAGAATGTAGGCACCCGACTCCTCATCCGCACACACGGTGAGGCTGGCCTCATCCTTCTCATGGGCGGAGAAGCTGGTTTGGAAAAAAGGCCGGAGCCTCCTTCCAAACGCTGATGAGCATCATCCAATGGATATCCTGACTCCGGGTTTCATCCTCGCTCCCGCCTTCCCGGACCTTTCGGCGGTCCAGTGGCTTTTGGGAGTTTGTAACCCGATACAGTGGCGCTACCGTCCCCGATTCTCACGGGGTTCCCTGACATTGGCTGATGGTTGAACCGACAATGGCTTTGTCGGCGCTATCAAAGAGCGCGTGATTCGTAGCAACCCAGGCTCCTCCATGCCAAGCAAAAATATCCTCGGGCGGCCGATTCGTGCTTCCACGAGGCCCTTTCCTGGCTGAAGAATCTGTGGTGCAACGCTGTTGGAGGCCCTTCCCGGACCTTGAAATTCTCGGGACTGGTGGGCTACGGGCCCTGGCAGGGACGAGATTTGTCTCGCGCCCGATGGGTTAGTTCGCTAACACACCGGGCTCGAATGAGCCCATGACTTGTGGTTTCGAGAGAAACGAAATCGCGGTTCAGCGTCCAAGCTCCAATGCCGTGGTGGGGCGAAAGGCTCCGCTCCTCGGGGGAGGCGACGGCTTCGAGAGGCTCAATCGGGCTGCGGCAATTTGCACTTCGCACGACGCATGCTGACTATTCGCGACTTAAAAAAGACATACGGCGGGAGGGTCCTTTTCGAGAAGGCCGCCCTGCAAATCAACTACGGGGACCGCGTGTCGTTGGTGGGTCCCAACGGCGCCGGCAAGACGACGGTTTTTTCCATCATCATGGGCAACGAAGTCCCGGATGAAGGGGAGGTTCATCGCGATCCCTGGACCACGATCGGGTTTTTGCCGCAGGAATCCGAGGCGGTTGGATCTGAAACGGCGTTGGAGATCGCCACGGGTAGGGCGGGGCAAATCGAGGAATTGGAGCGAACGCTGCGCGCGCTGGAGCAAGCGGGAACGGTCGATGTCGCGGAGTATTACGAGGCCCAAGCCAAGCACGACGCCTTGGTCGATCCGGGATTTGAAGCCCGCGCGAAGAAAGTGCTCAGCGGTCTCGGGTTTCGGGAATCGGATTTTGGCCGGCCCGCCCGCGAATTGAGCGGTGGCTGGGTCATGCGCGCGCATCTGTCGCGCCTGCTCGTTATGGAGCCGGACCTCCTCATGCTGGACGAACCCACGAACCACCTGGACTTGGTGTCGCTTCTCTGGCTCCAAAACTACTTGCTGAACTACAAGGGCGCCATCCTCATGATCTCCCACGACCGGGAGTTCATGGATGAACTCACCCGGCAAGTGGTTGAGATTGCCAGTTCGAAGTTGATCTCCTACGCCGGCAATTACACCGACTATTTGCGCCAGCGCGAGGAGAACTACGAGAACCAGCTCGCCGCGCACAAGAATCAGCAAAAGGAAATTCAAGCGTTGCAGGAGTTCGCGGACCGCTTCCGCTCGGTCAGCTCAAAAGCCTCTCAAGCCATGAGCAAGCTGAAGCAAATCGAGCGCATGGAATTGATCGAAAAGCCGCAGCCTCCACGCAAGCCTTTCCGGTTCCAGTTCCCCCAGCCTGTCCGGGGAGGACATCGTTCGATCCAGCTCGAAGGCATCCACATGGCTTACGGCTCGAACCAGGTGTATCAAGGTTTGGACCTGATGGTGGAACGTGGCGATCGAACGGTGCTGGTGGGGCCTAACGGCGCGGGCAAGTCAACGCTTCTAAAAATACTCGCTGGCGTGATTGAGTTCCAGAAAGGCGAACGGAAGCTGGGGCACAACGCGCGAATCGGGTACTACAGCCAGCACCGCTCGGCCACGCTCGATCCGTTCAACACGGTCTTGGAAGAAGTGCTCCGGAGCGCTCCGACTCTTCGAGAAGACGAGGCGCGAGGGATTCTCGGCTCGTTCATGTTCCGAAAAGAGGAGATCTACAAGAAGACCGGGGTCTTGAGCGGGGGAGAGAAAAGCCGGCTAAACTTAATCAAATTTTTGGTCGATCCACCCAATATCCTGCTCATGGACGAGCCTACGACGCACTTGGATATTCTGACCGTGGAATCCCTGATCATCGCGCTGGAGCGTTTCGAGGAGACACTTGTCTTCATCTCTCACGACGTGCATTTCATCCGCAAACTGGCGAGCAAGGTGATTCACATCAACTCGGGCCAAGTCCGCGAGTATTCCGGCGGCTACGATTATTATCTCGAGAAGACGGGTGGGGTCGCGGACGCGAGGGCGGCTTTGACCGCCGCGTGAAGGTTCGGGCAGCCTGCGGGCTGGGACAGGCCCTGCGCACACAGCTGGCGCGGAGCGCAGTCAGTTTGTGTGAGCCTTCCTTGGGGGATTGTTTTCTGAGAGTGGGAGTGGCTCGTTCATGAACCAAACTCACCGTCCATCCCCCTTTCGCCTCCACTCCATTACGAGCCTTTGGCTTGCGGCTAGTTGCTCCGGAGTCATTAAAGCTCGCAAGCGGCTGAGCGCGGCCTCGCAACCCCCATTTCCGCCTGCCTGAGCCAGCGAGTACCACTTGTAGGATTCAACGAGATTCTTGGGAGTTCCGTCGCCTGACTCAAGGGCCGCGGCGAATCGTTGCTGCGCTTCCGAATGCCCTTGTTCCGCGGCTTTCCGCCACCATTCTATGGACACGTCGGGGTTGCCGCTTCCCAGGTTCAAGTAATGAAGAGCAACCCGGTGCTGGGCCTCCGCGTTGCCGTGATAAGCCGCTTTGAGCCACCATCGCAGGGATTCTTCGGGATTCTTCTCCACACCAATGCCTTGCTCGTAATTATACCCCAGAATCACCTGGGACCTGACTTCGCCCTGTTCCGCGGCTTTCCGGTGCCACTGCGCGGCTTCTTTTGGATCCGCGGCGACCCCGCGTCCGGCGGAAAGCGCTTCTCCCAGTTCGAATTGAGCCAAGGCAATTCCCTGGCTCGCGGCCTCGCGAAACCATTTCGCGGCTTCCTTGAAATCTTTTGGCAAACCATCGCCATCGCGGTAGCGCAAGCCCAACCGGAGTTGCGAGCGCCCGTTCTCAAGATGAGTGGCGGCTTCCAAATCAGACATCACTTTCCGCCAAGCTTCCGGATGGAGGGCCGCCGGCTTCCCAGGGGATCGGGCGGCCTTTTGAGGCCAGAATTGCCAAACTCCTCCAAGCAGACCCAACATCGCAACCAGGATCAGTCCCACCCGCGCCATCCGTTCCCATCTAGATCGATTTTCGCTGGGAGTGTGGCTTGGCGCCGATTCTCTCGATCTTTCCGCCGCGCGGGAGCCGTCTTCTTTCGAAGGCGATGACCGCGTGGCCGTGGGCTCAGCGTCCGCGCTGTCTTGGGCCTCCTTGGAAAGGACATCGTAGGCTTCCTTGATGGCCTTGAATTCCTGCTCCGCTGCCGCCCGTTGCACCTGTGTTTGAAATTTATCCGGGTGAAAGGCGTGGCTCAAAAATCGGAACCGCTCCTTAAGTTCCCGCGCGGTCGCGGACAGAGAGACGCCCATCAGCTTGGCGGCTTGATGCTTTCCACCGGCAGCGGCTTTTGAAAGCAGCAGATACGCCCGGCTGATCCGCTCGAATTCCTGCTCCGCCGCCCGGCGTTGCTCGTCCGTGGAGAACTTCCCAGGTTGGTAGGCTTGGGTCAGAAATCGAAATCGCTCTTTGACCTGCTCCAAACTCGCGGTAGGCGCCACCCCGAGGACTTTCGCGGAATGCTCTCGCTCCGCTCTTTCAAGGATGACTCTCAACTTCTCTGCCATCGGTGGACGCTGTGCGGATCAATAAATTTCTTCAAGCCGAAATGGCTTTTCGGCCGGAAAGGGGTGCATCCGTATCCCCGCCGTGGAAGAATGCGGGTTGCATGAACGGGGCTGAGGCGGATTATCTGTCGAAAAATCGATTGGCTTGGGACCTCAGGGTTCGCGGGAACAAGCGGCATACTTGGGTCGTGAAACCGGAGCACTTGCGCGATCCGATGCCGGTGCTTGATCCAGAGGGCTGGCTTGGCGGGACTTTGCGGGGCAGCGTCGTGTTGTGCCTCGCGGCGGGTGGCGGATTGCAGTCCGCTTTGTGTGCCGCGGCGGGCGCCGAAGTGATTGTCGTTGATCTGAGCCGCGAGATGTTGCGGCGGGATCAAGAGGTTGCCCAGCTTCACGGATTGCGCGTGCGGACCATCGAGGCATGCATGACTCGTTTAGAGCCTGTGGTGACTCAAAGCGTTGATTTTGTCATCCAACCGGTCAGCAGTTGCTACATCCCGGATCTTCGCCCCCTCTTTGCGGAGGTGGGGCGCGTGCTCAAAGCGGGAGGCACTTATGTCTCCCAGCACAAGCAGCCTTCAAGCCAGCAGGCCAGCGCGATCCCAGGCAAGGAAGGCTATTTTCTTGCCGAACCTTGCGAAAAAGGGCGCGTTTTGCATCCGATCCTTGGCGAGTGGCGGCATCGCGAATCCGATACGATCGAATACATCCATCGCTGGGAAGATATTGTGGGGGGGCTTTGCCGGTCCGGATTCGTGGTGGAGGATTTGAGGGAGCCGATCCAGGGCGACGGAAACGCGCCCCCGGGCACTTTCGAGCATCGGAGCCGGTTTGCTCCTCCTTTCGTCAAAATCAAAGCTCGCCGCCACTCCTCCACAGATAGCCGCGCCACTCCTTTCCTACTGAGCCCTTGATTCTTGGTTCCGGGTTTGGATCCCGTCCTCGAGCCATGGTTTTGGACTTGCGAAATCGTGGTCGACGTTGGAATGCTCTGCTTTCCATTGGAACCTGAACGACACCTCTTGTTGATGGGCGGTGGCCACGCGCATGTTGCCGTGGTGAAGGCGTTTCAGGATCATCCACCACTGCCCCGAGCCCGCGTCACGCTTCTGTCCAAGGACTCCATGACGCCTTATTCGGGCATGGTTCCTGGGTTGATCGCGGGCTACTATCGTTTCGAGGATGCGCATATAGATTTGGCGAAGCTCTGTCATGCGACCAACGTCGCCTTCAAGCAGGCGACGGTCACGGGCATCGATCTGACCAGGAAGGAGGTTCAGATTGATGGTGATGATTCCCCTGTGGGGTTCGATGTAGTCTCCATGAACACTGGCTCAACGCCGAGCGACGAAGGCGTCACCGGGGTGAGGGAGCACGGGATTCCATTGAAGCCCATCGACCAATTCCTGCGCCGTTGGGAGAATGTGGTCGAACGCGTGGCACGCGAACTGGGGGCTCCGGCGCGAATCGTCGTGGTTGGAGGCGGGGCCGGCGGCATCGAGATCGCCCTAGCCGCGCGGCATCGCCTGAGCTCTCTCGCGGCGGAGCATGACGCCCGCGACAGCGGGATCCGATTTGTCCTCGTGAACGCCTCCACGCAGCTTCTGCCTTCGCACAACCGATGGGTGCGGTCGAAGTTGGATCGCATCTTGCGCGAGCACCGGATCGAGTGCTGCCTCGGCCAGCGCGTGATCGAGGTGTCGGCCCAGTCCGCGCGATGCGAGTCCGGTCTGAGAATTCCCTTTGACGAGCTGTTTTGGGCGACTCACGCGGCGGCCCCGCCGTGGATTCGGAGGTCGGGGCTCAGGGTCGACTCCGCCGGATTTCTGGCCGTCAACGAATGTTTCCAGTCGCTCTCGCACGCCTTCGTTTTTGGCGCGGGAGACGTGGCCTCGGCGATCCATCATCCACGCCCGAAATCGGGCGTGTTTGCCGTGCGCCAAGGGCCGCTCCTCGCCCTGAACCTCCGGCGCGCTCTCCATGGCGAGCGCCTGATTTCCTTCAGGCTGCAGAAGCAGTCTCTCAGCCTTATCGGAACCGGCGACCGCCGCGCGGTCGGGTCCCGCGGACCCCTCGCGTTCGAAGGCCGTTGGGTCTGGCTTCTGAAGGATTGGATCGATCGGAGCTGGGTCCGGCAATATGCCTAAACCGTGACTGTGCAATACTCGGTAGGGCTGCGCTGCCCCGCAGCCGTGATTGTGTTGAGTTCAATTGAATATGGACTCAGTTTTCAATCGCGACTGGATCGTAGGAAAAACGACAGGCTGCGAAATGCCCCCTCGCGTTGTGCCATCCAAGGCCGCGCGGCAGCTCAGCCCTACCATTAGCTGCATTGTCACTGCCGGACCTTTCAGATGGCAGGCTTATAAAGACTGACCAACGCCCGGTCGTGGTCGTCTTCAGCTTGGGCTGCGTGAGCGACGCCTGCCGGAGTCCTCCAAGTGCCCGCATCGAGTCGGTGTAGAGTGGGCGAAGCGGATGGATTGCAAGGCACACGCCAGTGACCTTCTCGCTTCGCCCGTTCTGCGGCCGTTTCTAGTGGATTTTTGCGGACTGGGCCAATAGCGTTCCCGGTGTGTTTTCCAACCTTGCCGTTTCCAGGCGCGTGTTCGCGAAAGGGGCTTGCCGCGCCGCGCTTGCATGGCCTCTTGCCGCCTCGGCCTTCACCGCTTCTCGATCCGTCAAACAGTTCAAAGTGGCGAGCTTTTCGTTGGATGTGACGGTTCCGCAGGGGCATCCTTGCATGGGAGGCGGCGTGGAGTCGGCGCGTCAAACTCTGGATCCCTTGTTCGCCAGCGGCATCGTGCTCCTGGGCTCCGGCAAACCGGTCGTCTTGATTTCCGTGGATTGGTGTGAAATCCGAAACGATGCTTATGACCGATGGCGCGAAGTGATCGCGCAGGCGGCTCGCACCGATCCTGTTCGCGTGCTGGTTTCCTCGACGCACGTGCACGATGCTCCCGTCTTCGATCTCGAGGCTCAGAGGATTCTGGACGAGCGGGGAGCCCCCGGAAAAATCTGCGATCTGAAGTTCCACGAGGAAATCGTCCAACGCGCCGCGATGTCGGTGAAGTTTGCGATGCGCCGCGCCCAGGCCGTCACGCATTTCGGGGTCGGCCAGGCGAAAGTCGAGGGAGTCGCCTCCAATCGCCGCTATCTCCTCCCCGACGGAACGGTGGCGTTTGACCGCACGAGCGCGACGCGGAACGTTCTCGCTCACGCCGGGGAGGAAGGCATCGTGGACCCATGGCTGAAAACTCTCAGTTTTTGGAATGGTTCCAAACCGATGGTTGCCTTGAGCTGTTATGCCACTCATCCCATGAGCTATTATGGCCAGGGCGGCGTGTCGAGCGATTTCATCGGGCTCGCTCGATGGCGGAGACAGCAGGATGATCGGCAGGTGGCTCAGATTTATTTCTCGGGCTGCAGCGGCAATGTCACCGCCGGCAAGTACAACAATGGGGATCCCGCCAATCGCGCGGCTCTTGCCGGCCGGTTGTACGATGGTTTGACCCGCGCCTGGCAAAACACCCGGCGCGAAGCACTCCGAGATGTGGAATTCCGTTCCGTCTCCCTGCGCCTGGAGCCGAGATCTGGTCCAGGGTTCACTCCGGCGGAGTCTGAAGAGGTCATCCGCTCAACGGCCTCCTCATTCAAACAGAATCTCGCGGCGTTGAACCTGAGCTGGCTCAAACGTTCGGATGCCCGCCGAATGATTGACGTCCCTATGCTCGATTTGGGCGAGGCTCAGTTCCTCCTGTTGCCCGCCGAGTCTTATGTGGAATACCAACTCCATGCCCAAGCTCTCAGACCCGGGTCTCTTGTGATCGTGGCGGGCTACGGTGAATGCGCTCCAGGTTACATCCCAACCGACGTTGCCTGGCAGGAGGGAGATTCCAATCTCCGCGACTGGTGCTGGGTGGCGCCAGGGGCCGAAAAGTCCATGAAACTGGCGCTGCAACAACTTCTCAAGCCCCGTTGAATCTTAAAACGGCAGTTTCCCAACACGAATCTTCGCAAGATCCTGGCGATAATTTTTCGAATCACTCACCGGATCCGCAAGGGATATGCCTTCCTCTTCGTCCAGCCTTTCTCATCCAGGCTTTTGCAAATCTCCACGATGTTCAACGGCCGTTTTAAGGTCTAAGGGTCCGTGCAAAAATAACTTCGGATTTTGGCGGGAGCGCTGCCAGGCCAGATGCGAGACGCGAGGAACCCTCCTCCGCCAAGGCTTCGGAGTACAGGGGCGCACCCGCCCGCCGAAGCCTCGGCGAAGGCGGGTCCCCCAAGGTGGGGCTGTAACTGACGAGCAACGCGGCAGATGGCCTGGCACCGCCCCGCCCCGGAGGGCTG